>NZ_CASFWU010000058.1 GCF_949298305.1 uncultured Bacteroides sp.
TAATTATATGCTATCGTTTTGATTTTCACACTATAAAGATACATATAATTGAGCATTCTAACTAATTTTCAGGCACATTTCTTATCCAAAACTCAGGTTATTATGGCATTTTTTAAAAGAGTACAGAAGAAGGTGAACAATTTGTGGTATCCGCAGTCCGTTACATGGGGCAAGCCTGTGAGCACCCGCGAGGTGGCGGACAAACTGGCCGACCTCTCCACGGTGACGCGAGGCGACATGTACGCCATCATGGAGAACCTGGGCGGCGTGCTGAGCGACTTCATGGCCCAGGGGCGCACGGTGAAGATAGATGGTGTGGGGACGTTCTACTACACCGCCGCGGCCAACAAGCAGGGAGTGGCCACGGCCGAGGAGGTGACTCCGAAGCAGATTACCGGCGTGCGGGTGCGCTTCATCCCCGAAGTGGAGCGCGATGTGAACAACAAGGTGCTGACGCGCAGCATGGTCGATGCCCGCATCGTGTGGGAAGAGTGGGGCGGAACGGCCTCGGATGGCGGTACGACAGGCGGTGGAGGCACTGTGCAGCCGGGCGAAGACGACAATCCGTTGGGCTGACAGGCGCTGTCTTGACAGGAAAGGCGGTGTGGGGCGTAGGTGTCCCGCACCGCCTTCGGTGTGTTCAGAAGCGTACCATCAGTTCCAGTACCACCTTGTCCTGTTCGGACTCCTTGGCAATGCTGTGCTTGGCGTAGAAGTATTTCTCGAAGTTCAGCCGCAGGTCGGTGCGGAAGGCCTTGCTGAGGCTCAGGGTGATGCCGCCCGTCAGGCGCTGGCGTTCGTAGTCGGTCGTAACCAGGGCGCCGGTAGTCTCGTCGGTGGTCTTGGCGTCGCTCTGGTCGGTCATCATGTCGTAGCGGGCCAGGAAGGACATTTTCGTGAAGGGGCCTTTCTTCAGCGGCAGGTCGTAATTGATGAAGGCGTCTATGGCCTGCACGTCGGCAAAGGCATTCTTCGAGTAGGTTTTGTAGAGGTATTCGCCCTCGATGTGGAAGCGGCCGAACTCGTAGTAGGCACCGATGTCGTACGACTGCATCCGTATCTCCTCGGGCTGGATGGCCTGTACGCTCAGGGTGAGGTTCAGTCCCGGGATGAGGAACATCTCGGCCTTGGCGGAGTAGTTCAGTTCCTTGTGCCACACCTTCTGGTTGGTCAGTCCCGTGCCGTTGTACAGGCCGCCTTCGATGGTGACGGGCATGTCGGTGGGCAGCTTATAGCCCAGTGTCAGACCCACGTCGCGCACGTTGCCCACCTGCTTGGCGATGAACGAGCGGTTGGCGAAGTACTGCTGGTGGGGCGAGCGGTGGGCGTCGATGGTGAAGGGCACGCGCATCTGTCCGGCCGTCACGGTCAGTCCCTCCAGGGGGAAGAGGCGGGCGTAGGCGTCCAGCATCTTGATTTGGCCTTCGTCGGAGAGGTCTATCTCTGCCTTGTAGGCCACGCTGGGCAGGATGTTGCCCGTCAGGCTGACGCGGGCGTTGCGCACCTCGAAGCGGCCGGCTCCCATGCCTGTCTGGTATTCGTACTTGGCGCGGATGGTACCGTGTACCTGGGGCAGGTAGTCTTTGGCCTCCAGCTTCTCTTTGTCAATCTTCTTGCCTTCATCCACAGAGGGCGTTTGTGCTCCTGCGGCAGGAGCCAGCAGGACGGCCAGCAGCAGCCAGACGATTTTCTTCATATTCGTTTCTTTACGGGTTGTTTCTTTCTGGCGGCAAAGGTCGGTTGCAGGTGTTATGTCGTTATGTCATAAGTGTTTCATTTGTGTTACACCCCTCAGCCGTGCGGCCCGACTTCATAAAAAGACTGAAAAACCGCTTCGGCAGGTGGAAAAAGGGTGTATTCTTGCTGAAAACATGTATTTTTGCAGGCTAAAGCTTTTAGAACAATAAATGGAAAAATCCGAAAAGAGAGTACTGGTAGGCATGAGCGGCGGCATAGACAGCACGGCGACGTGCCTGATGCTGCGCGAGCAGGGCTACGAGATTGTGGGCCTCACCATGTGGGTGTGGGGTGACGAGCCGACCGAGGCCCGGAAACTGGCCGGGAGTATGGACATCGAATATCACGTGGCCGACGAACGCGAAGGCTTCCGCCGCACCATCGTGCAATATTTCATCGACGAATACCGGCAGGGACGCACGCCGAATCCCTGCGTGATGTGCAATCCCCTGTTCAAGTTCCGCATCCTGACGGAGTGGGCCGACCGCCTGGGGTGCGCCTACATCGCCACGGGCCACTACACCCGCCTGGAGGAACGGAACGGGAAGATATACATCGTGGCGGGCGACGACGACAAGAAAGACCAGTCTTATTTCCTCTGGCGGCTGGGGCAGGACGTGCTGCGCCGCTGCCTCTTCCCCCTGGGCGAATATACCAAACTGAAGGTGCGCGACTACCTGCGCGGCAAGGGCTATACGCTGAAGGCCGACGAGGGCGAGAGCATGGAGGTGTGCTTCATCAAGGGCGACTACCGCGACTTCCTGCGCGAGCATTGCCCCGAGATAGACACCGAGGTGGGCAAAGGCTGGTTCGTCAACGCCGAAGGCGTGAAGCTGGGCGAGCACAAGGGTTTCCCATACTACACCATCGGGCAGCGCAAGGGGCTGGAGATAGCCCTTGGCAAGCCGGCCTACGTGCTGAAAATCAATCCGCAGAAGAACACCGTGATGCTGGGCGATGCCGAGCAGCTGAAGACGCACTACATGCTGGCCGAACAGGACTGCCTGACGGACGAGGCGGAGGTATTCGGCAGCGACAGCCTGACCGTGCGCATCCGCTACCGCAGCCGTCCCATCCCCTGCACGGTGAGCCGTCTGGACGACGGACGCCTGCTGGTCCGTTTCCTGGAGGAAGCATCGGCCATTGCGCCCGGCCAGTCGGCCGTGTTCTACATCGGCCGTCGGGTAGTGGGTGGCGCCTTCATCGCTTCGCAGCGGGGCATAGGCATGTATGTGACCGAAGGCTGAACTGTGAATTTTGAGTTTTTAAGTTATTGAGTTTGTGAGTTTTTAAGTTCTTAAGTCTATAATGCTTTCGCTTACTGGCTCCCTAACTTATAAACTCACAAACTAACAAACTCAATAACTCAAGAACTCACGAACTCAAAAACTTAAAAACTAATACTTATCATAATGAAACGAATTGTATTGTTGCTGACACTGGCTGTTGCCGCCCTGACGGCAACGGCACAGCAGGACACGCTGAAGTATCGCATCAGCCTGAAAGACAAGGCCGCCACGGAGTATAGCCTGGACAAACCCGAAGAATTCCTTTCGCCGGAGGCCATCGAACGCCGGAGCAAACAGCATTTACCCGTCGACTCGACCGACCTGCCCGTTTGCCGCAAGTATGTCGACGAGATACGCCGGCAGGGCGTGAACGTGGTGGTGACGGGCAAGTGGGATAACTTTGTCACCGTCTCGTGCAACGACACGGCGCTTATCGGCCGCATCGTTGCCCTCCCCTTTGTCCGCTCGGCCGAGCGGGTGTGGACGGCTCCCAAAGGCCCTTTCTTCTCCACACGGCGCGACTCGCTGGTGAACCGCCCCACCGTTTACAAAGACAGCATCTACGGAGCCGCCGTCACGCAGATACAGATGAGCCACGGCGACAAGCTGCATAAAGCGGGCTTCCGCGGGCAGGGCATGACGATAGCCGTGATAGATGCCGGCTATCATAACGTTGACAGTATCACGGCCATGCAGAATATCCGCATTCTGGGGGTAAAGGACTTTGTGAACCCCGAGGCCGACATCTATGCCGAGAGCAGCCACGGACTGAGCGTACTGTCGTGCATCGGAATGAACCGTCCCAACGTGATGATAGGCACGGCGCCCGAAGCCTCCTTCTGGCTGCTGCGCAGCGAAGACGAGTATTCCGAGCACCTGGTGGAGCAGGACTACTGGGCAGCGGCGGTGGAGTTTGCCGACAGTGTGGGCGTGGACGTCATCAACACCTCGCTGGGCTACTATGCCTTCGACGACCCGTCGAAGAACTACCGCTTCCGCGACCTTGACGGACACTACGCCCTGATGTCGCGCCAGGCATCGCGCATAGCCGACAAGGGCATGGTGCTGGTGTGCAGTGCCGGCAACTCCGGCATGGGCTCGTGGAAGAAGATTACCCCTCCGGGCGATGCCGACAATGTCCTGACGGTGGGCGCCATCGATAAGAAAGCCGTGCTGGCACCGTTCTCCTCCATCGGCAATACGGCCGACGGCCGCGTGAAGCCCGATGTCGTGGCGGTAGGCCTGGGGGCCGACGTCATCCGTACCGATGGCAATCAGGGCAGAGCCAACGGAACCTCCTTCTCCTCGCCCATCATGTGCGGCATGGTCACCTGCCTGTGGCAGGCCTGCCCCACGCTGACGGCCAAGGAAGTCATCGAGCTGGTCCGCCGTTCGGGCGACCGCGCCGACTTCCCCGACAACATTTACGGCTATGGCGTGCCCGACATGTGGAAGGCTTATCAGGAGTACCTCTCGGCACAGCCCCGATGAACACATGGGGCTTCGGGAATGGTTTCATCCGTTGAACCCACCGGTTTCATCCCTTGAACCTACCGGATTCTTGCAATGAAACCAGTAGTTTCAAGGTTTGGAGCCGATTTGGAACTACTGGTTTCATTGCAATGACAACTATTGAAACTTTTTTGTATTTATAAGAACAATCAGATGAGAATACACGATGGATGCGTTATCCTTATATGACCTCAATGCCCTGGTGCGCCACAGCCTGGAGCAATGCCTGCCGGACGAGTATTGGGTGCAGGCCGAACTGAGCGAAGTGCGTGTACATCCCGCCACGGGCCATTGCTACGTGGAGTTCGTGCAGAAAGACCCGCGCAGCAACAACCTCGTGGCCAAGGCGCGCGGCGTCATCTGGAGCAACGTGTTCCGCCTGCTTCGTCCCTATTTCGAGGAAAGCACGGGGCAGGCCTTCACGGCGGGCATCAAGGTGCTGGTGCAGGTCTCTGTCGGCTTCCACGAACTCTACGGCTTCAGCCTGACCGTGCACGACATTGACCCCACCTATACGCTGGGCGACATGGCCCGCCGCCGTCGCGAGATACTGAAGCAGCTGGAGGAAGAGGGCGTGCTGACGCTGAACAAGGAACTGCCCATGCCCGAGCTGCCCCGACGCGTGGCCGTTATCTCCTCGGCCACGGCTGCCGGCTACGGTGACTTCTGTCATCAGCTGGAGAACAATCCGCGCGGCTATTACTTCCACACCGAACTCTTCCCCGCCGCCATGCAGGGCGACCGCGTGGAGGAATCGATACTGGCTGCGCTCGACAGCATCAACAGCCGTGCCGCCGACTTCGACGTGGTGGTCATCATCCGCGGCGGAGGTGCCACGTCAGACCTCTCCTGCTTCGACACCTACCTGCTGGCCGCCGCCTGCGCCCAGTTCCCTCTGCCTGTTATTACAGGTATCGGGCACGAACGCGACGATACGGTGCTCGACTCCGTAGCCCACACTCGTGTGAAGACCCCCACTGCCGCCGCCGAATGCCTCATCGCCCGCATGGACGAAGCTGCCGACCGCCTGAACGACCTCGCTGTCCGCCTGTACGAAGGTGTCACCGGCCGCCTGAAGTGGGAACGCAACCGCCTGCAACAGTGCCGCAACCGCATCCCCACGGCCTCTGTCCGCCGCATATCGTCTGCCAAGCTGGAATTGCTCACCGCCCGTAAGGACTTGCACCGTTCGGTGGAGGCTTTGCTTGCCCGCCACCGCCACCGGCTGGAGCTGCTCCGCCAACGCCTTGCCGATGCCTCGCCCGACAAGCTGCTGGCCCGTGGCTACAGCATCACGCTGAAGGATGGCAAGGCCGTCAAAGATGCTTCACAACTGCACGCAGGCGACGTGCTGACAACGAGAGTCTATCAAGGCGAGATAACATCTGCCGTACAATCCATCAAATAATTACAAACTATGCCCACACCCAAGAAAAAGGAAACCTACAGCCAGGCCATGAGCCGCCTGGAGAAGATAGTCAACCAGATTGACAGCAACCAGCTGGAGATAGACGAACTGGCCGAGAAAATCAAGGAAGCCAACGAAATAATCGCCTTCTGCGAGAGCAAACTGACCAAAGCTGACCGGGAAATCGAAAAAATACTGGCCGAAAAGCAAGAAAGTGAAGAATAAAGACTATTTTTGTTGCTGAACCAAATAACGGAGTGTATGACTACAATGAAACTAAGGCAACAAGTGTTGCAGGACGTCATTTCCCTGATGGACAAGGACTGGGCGATGGATGCGCTTCAAGCCTTTCTGGAAGATCTGAAGGAAAGGGAGAAGGATGGACGCATTCCAGGGGTGCCTTATACGGAGGAGGAACGGCAAAGAGCTATCTGCTGTGCTGAGAATGATTGGTCAATGGGGCGTACCCACACCCATGAAGAAGTGGTTGCCAGAATGGAAAAGGCGATAAGTTCATGGAAATAATCTGGACTGACGAGGCACAAGAAGAACTGTTGGCCGTTATCCGCTACTATTGGGATTGTGCGGGTGAACGTGTTGCTGATAAGATGTTCAGAACAATCACGGATACGGTTTCCCGTTTGTCGTCTTTCCCCTTAATCGGGCAACGTGTAGCAGGTTATGGCGACTTATACCGTTCCGTCGTCGCACATCCACACTATAAGGTCATCTATCGCGTGGAGGATAATAAGGTGATTGTCATTTCCGTTTGGGATTGCCGTCAGGCTCCTGAAGCATTGGACAATGAGTTGCGTATGGAAGAATAAATAAAACAACATATAACATCATAAGATTATGAAAGAAATAGATTGGTCAAATCTGTCTTTCGGATACATGAAGACAGACTACAACGTGAGAATTTATCATCGTAACGGTCAGTGGGGCGAGCTGGAAGTATGCAGCGAGGAAACCATCCCCATGCACACAGGAAGCCTTCGAGGGCCTGAAAGCCTTCAAGGGCAAGGACGGCAAGGTACGTATCTTCCGCCTGGAGGAGAACGCCGCCCGCCTGCAATCCACCTGCCGCGGCATCCTGATGCCCGAGCTGTCGACCGAACGCTTCCGTGAGGCTGTGCTGAAGGTGGTAAAGCTGAACGAACGTTTCATCCCGCCTTACGAGAGTGGTGCATCACTCTACATCCGTCCGTTGCTGGTAGGTACGGGTGCACAGGTCGGTGTAAAGCCCTCCAATGAGTACCTCTTCCTGATATTCGTTACGCCCGTAGGTCCGTACTTCAAGGGCGGATTTGCCACCACTCCTTACGTCATCACCCGCAAGTACGACCGTGCGGCTCCGCTCGGCACCGGCACGTTCAAGGTGGGCGGCAACTACGCCGCCAGCCTCCGCGCCAGCAAGGAAGCTCACGACGCAGGCTATTCGGCAGAGTTCTACCTCGACGCCAAGGAGAAGAAATACATGGACGAATGCGGTGCCGCCAACTTCTTCGGCATCAAGGACAATACGTACATCACGCCGTTGTCCACTTCCATCCTGCCCAGCATCACCAATAAGAGCCTCATGCAACTGGCCGAAGACATGGGCTTGAAGGTAGAGCGTCGTCCCATCCCCGAAGAAGAGCTTTCTACATTCGAGGAAGCCGGTGCCTGCGGTACGGCAGCCGTTATCAGCCCCATCCAGCGCATTGACGACCCCGAGAACAACCGTTCCTATGTCATCTCGAAGGACGGCAAGCCGGGCGAAATCAGCTCCAAGCTCTATCACAAGCTGCGTGCCATCCAGTATGGCGACGAGCCCGACGTGCACGGCTGGGTAACCGTTGTGGAATGACAGGCGTGAACAGGGACATAAAGATAACGACCCTTGTCGAGAACACCGTCTACGGCAAGGGCTTGCAGGGAGAGCATGGGCTTTCCCTGCTTGTTGAGGTAGGGGGGCATAAGGTGCTGTTCGATACCGGTGCCTCCGACCTCTTCATCCGCAACGCCCGTCTGATGGGCATTGACCTGTGCGAGGTGGACTGTCTTGTCCTTTCTCACGGACATCGTGACCACACGGGCGGTCTGCATCACTTCCTGCGGTTGAACGACCGCGCCACGGTGGTGTGCAAGCGCGAAGTCCTCCGCCCCAAGTACAAGGACGAGCGTGAGAACGGCCTGATGCATCCCGAAGACCTTGACACGTCCCGCTTCCGCTTCGTGGAGCAGACGGAGGAGGTGCTGCCGGGTGTCTTTGTCTTTCCCCAGTTGCCTGTAGCCGATGAGGCCGACACGCACTTCGAGCATTTCTATACGCTGACCGATGGCCAGAAACGTCCCGACCGTTTCGACGACGAACTGGCGCTGGTGTTGAAGCGCGACCTTGACCTGGCCGTGCTGAGTGCCTGCTCGCACCGCGGCATCACCAATATCCTCCGTACGGTGCACGAGGCCTTTCCGGCAGGAGTGCTGAAGCTGGTGCTGGGCGGTTTCCATATCCGTACGGCCGGAGTCGGGAAATACAGCGTCATAGCCCGTTACTTGTCAGACAACCTGCCGCAACGGTTGGGCGTATGTCACTGCACGGGTGTCGACCAATATGCATTGTTTCACCAATCCTTCGCCGACCGGTTGTTTTACAGCTACACCGGTTGGGTGGAGACTTTCTAAATTATGGGAAAAGGAAAATTAGCGAAATTTGCAGATATGCGGGACTATCCGCACGTGTTTGAATACCCCTATTCGGTAGTCGATGACGTGCCTTTCGTTATGAAGGGGCATTGGGGAGAAACCTTCTTCAAGAACGACCGCCCCATCGTGCTCGAACTGGGTTGTGGCCGGGGCGAGTACACTGTCGGCCTGGGCCGTCTCTTCCCCGAGAAAAACTTCATCGGCGTCGACATCAAGGGTGCACGTATGTGGACGGGAGCCACCGAATCGCTTCAGGCGGGCATGACGAACGTCGCCTTCCTGCGTACCAACATCGAAATCATTGACCGCTTCTTTGCGCCGGGCGAGGTCAGCGAGATATGGCTTACCTTCTCCGACCCGCAGATGAAGAAGGCCACGAAGCGGCTTACTTCCACCTACTTCATGGAGCGCTACCGCCGCTTTCTGGTAGACGGCGGGCTGGTACACCTGAAGACGGACAGCAACTTCATGTTCACCTACACCAAGTACATGGTGGAGCACAACCGCCTGCCTGTCGAAGTGATGACCGAAGACTTGTATCACTCGGGCCTGGCCGACGAGATACTCAGCATCCGCACCTACTACGAACAGCAATGGCTGGACCGCGGGCTGAACATCAAGTACATCCGTTTCCGTCTGCTTCACGAAGGTGCGCTAGCCGAGCCCGATGTGGAGATAGAACTCGATGAATACCGAAGCTACAACCGCAGCAAGCGGAGCGGGCTTCAGACCAGTAAATAATATGAATTGGAAGTTGAAGAAGTTGGAAGGAGTGATTGCGCGCTTGGGCGGGCTAAGGAGTTAAAAGCCGATACGTACGATTTATCCATACGTTTTCTATCGGCCTCTGACCCTTTCTTACTTCCTCTAACTTCTTTCATTCCTTATAAATAACAATTATGACTCTTTATCCGAAACTTATTCTCGACGCACTGGCCACCGTGCGCTATCCGGGCAACGGCAAGAACCTTGTCGAAGCCGAAATGGTGGCCGACAACCTGCGCATCGACGGCATGAAGACCCCTTCATGAAGTCCATGCTGAAATCGGCCGAAACGGCCATCCATACTTACGTGTCGCCCGACGTGGAGGTGAGCATCACCACCGAAAGCCGTCAGGCAGCCCGCCCCGAACCGGGCAAGATGCTGCCCCGTGTGAAGAACGTCATCGCCGTATCCAGCGGCAAGGGTGGGGTAGGTAAGAGTACCGTGGCAGCCAACCTGGCCGTAGCCCTGGTGAAGCTGGGCTACAAGGTGGGTCTGCTCGATGCCGACATCTTCGGCCCATCCGTCCCCAAGATGTTCCAGGTGGAGGACGCCCGCCCCTATGCCGAGCGTATCGACGGCCGCGACCTCATCATCCCTATCGAGAAGTACGGTCTGAAGCTGCTCTCCATCGGCTTCTTTGTCAATCCCGAACAGGCTACCCTGTGGCGCGGCGGCATGGCCAGCAATGCCCTGAAGCAACTGGTGGGCGATGCCGACTGGGGCGACCTCGACTACTTCATTCTCGACACTCCTCCGGGCACGAGCGACATCCACCTGACCCTGCTCCAGACGCTGGCCATCACGGGTGCCGTCATCGTCAGCACGCCGCAGCAGGTGGCCTTGGCCGATGCACGCAAGGGTGTGGACATGTACACCAACGACAAGGTGAACGTACCCATCCTGGGACTGGTGGAGAACATGGCATGGTTCACCCCCGCCGAACTGCCGGAGAACAAGTACTACATCTTTGGCAAGGAAGGCTGCAAGCAACTCGCCGAGGAATTGAAGGTGCCTTTGCTGGGGCAAATCCCCATCGTGCAGAGCATTTGCGAGAGCGGCGACCAGGGCAAGCCCGTGGCCCTCGATTCGGACTCCGTTACCGGTCGCGCCTTCCTTCAGCTGGCCGCTGCTGTGGTGCGCCAGGTGGACAAGCGCAACATTGAGATGGAGCCTACACGGATTGTGCAGGTGAAGAAATAAACATTCACCACAGAGTGGCACAGAGTCCCACAGAGTTCAAGAAATATAAACTCTGTGCTACTCTGTGCCCTCTGTGGTGAAACAATTATGTAGAGAGAGAATTTCCTATTGCAGGCGGAACACGACCGGGAAGGTGTATTTCACGTTCACGGGCTTTCCGTCCTTGGTGCCGGGTGACCAGCCGGGCATGTTACTGGCCACGCGCAGGGCTTCCGCATCCAGGATGGGGTCGACGCTGCGGACAATGCTGGCGTTGACTGCCTTGCCTTCGGCATTGATGATGACCGATACGGTCACTCTTCCCTGTATGCCTTTGGTGTGGGCCTCGGCCGGATAGCGGATGTTCTTGCTGAGGTATTGCATCAGGCCGGCCATGCCGCCGGGGTATTCGGGCATCTTGTCCACAACGTCATAGACTTCGCCTGTCACGGGGACGGGTGTCTTGCCGACAGCCGTCACGACCGTTTCACCTATCTTGTCCACCGGCTCGGGTGTCAGGCGGAACATGACGGGGACGGTGTATTTCACTTTGACCGGTTCGCCTTTCTGCGTGCCCGGTTTCCACTTGGGCATACTGCTGATGACGCGGATGGCTTCGGCATCCAGGTCGGGGTCGACAGCTCTCAGGATGCTTACGTTCCCGATGCTTCCGTCCTTGCCGACCACAAACTGCACGGTGACGCGCCCCTGCGTCCCTGCCTTATGGGCAGCTTCGGGATAGCGGATGTTGTCGGACAGGTACTTCATCAGTCCCGGCATGCCTCCGTCGGGGAATTCGGGCATGTTCTCTACGACTTCATAGACATCGGCGTCTGTCACGTTGGGCTTGATGATGTTTACCGGTATCAGTTCGATAACCATGTTGTCAGGATCCATCTTGGCCAATTCGGCAGGCCTGCACATCCGTGCCAACGTCTTACCGTCTTTGCCGGTATATTCAAACAGGATACCTGCTTCGGAGGAAGTCTCCACCCGAAACTCTCCCTGGGTGTTGACTGTGCTTACGGTTGTCGACTGGAACTTATGGTCGGTAATAATCTTTACGTCGCCCAGCGGGTTGCCAGCTTCGTCCACTATCTTTCCCTTGTAGGTCACTTTTTGGGGCTTCTCCTGCTGAGGCAGGGGAGCGGTCTCTGCCTCTTGTTCGGGCAGGGGAGCGATGCTTTCAGGCTGAGGCTGGGGTGCGGGGTTCTCGGGCTGTACTTCGGGCGTCTCGGCGGGAGTGACAGCTTCCATAACTTCAGCCGTAATCTTCTGTGTGGCGCGTGCCACGGCCTCGATGTTGCAGACTATCATCAGCAGGGCGGCCAGCGGGAGGAACATCAGGTACTTGGTTCTCCCTATTGCTCGGGTTCTTCGTTTGTTCATCATAGTGATGCGCTTTTTTAGGGGTAAAACATTGAAACTGTTATAGATGGTTGCTGCAGCCTTATGATGTGACAAACCCAACAGGTGGTACTGGTAGGTGCGCGAGTCGTGGCCGGTCTCCAGTACCTTTTCGTCGGCCATGTACTCCAGGTTCGTGCGTATTTCCCGCCTCATGAGCCAGGCAAAGGGGTTGAACCAGCAGACGACGCAGGCCAGTTCGCCCGTCAGCACGTCGATGGAGTGCCATTGGCGGGCATGGGTGCGCTCGTGGGTCAGTATCTCGTTCAGCTCTTCGCCGGTGTGTGCGTCGGGGCAGACGAATATCCAGCGGAAGAACGAGAAGGGGCCTTCCGGGCGGGGGAGGAGGTGTACGGTGGTGCCGTCTATCTTCTGCGTGGGGCAGCGGCGTGCCAGGCGGATGATGCCTGCCAGCTGTACCACCAGGCGCGAGGCCAGCAGGGCGGCCACCAGCCAGTAGACGATGCCGATGCCGTCGGCCACCAGTTGCTTCCAGTCCGTTTCGGGCTGCGGGGTCAGCGTCAGTTCGGGCAGCACCACGGCGGCATAGAGGTCGGCCATGGCTGCCATCGGCTCCTGCTGCACAATCCACTGCTGGATGTCCAGCAGCGGCACGGCGGCCGACACGGCAAAGAAGCACAGCAAGGCTGTCCGCCGCCAGGCAAAGAACGTGTCCTTGTAGAAGAACAGCCGGTAGAAGGCATAGAACAGGGCTATCGCCACGTTGATTTTCAGAAAATAGACCATCGTATCAGTGGTTAGTGGTTAACGGTTAGTGGTTAGTGATTAGTGGCTGGGACGGGAACGGCTGGCTGACGGTTGGCAATGCTGACCGCTGACCGCTCACCGCTTACCGCTAATCAATTTTCCTTTCCTTTCTCAATCATATCTATGATATCTTTCAAGTCGTTGGCCGAAATCTTCTGCTCCTTGGCGAAGAACGAGACCATCTCCTTGTACGAATTGGCAAAGTAGTTGCGGACGAATCCGCTCATGAACGTCCGCTTGTATTCGCTTTCGCGTATCAGCGGGGTGTAGCGGTACGTGTTTCCCACACGGGTGGGCTTCACATATTGTTTCCGTTCCAGGTTTTTCACTATCGAGGCCACGGTGGTATAGGGCGGCTTCGGTTCGGAGAATCGGGCGAGGATGTCCTTCACGAAACATTCCTTCAGCTCCCAGATGTACAACATCACTTCTTCTTCTTGCATCGTTAACTTTTCCATGGAATAAAGCTTTAGTTTGAATTCAATGCAAATCTACGAATAATTCGTAATAGTGCAATATCCAATAGGTTAATTATTGTAAAAGCTTTGTTTGTGTTCCTTGTCGGCCCTTTCCCCACTTGCTGTCGGGGGGCTGCTCGTGCCGTCCTGATGCCTGCCGGGCGCCAAGGCCGGGCGATGCCGTCCGGCAGGATGCCACGTTGCTTTTGGAGAGGGAGAGCCCTTGATAATCAGCCCTTAGGCCATGCAAGCATCGTCCTCGCTCCGTGCTTGCATCGTCTGCGGACCATGCAAGCATGGTGCGCAGACCGTGCAGGCATTTCCGGACGGGGAATGGGGCTTGCAATCCGGGTTTCCCTTTCCGGCGCAGGCGATGTCGGTTCAGAAGAGATAGCTGTATCCTTCGCCCAGATATTTTCGTATCAGTTTCAGGGCTTTGGTGATTTGGGCTTCCACCGTCTTGACGGAGATGTTCATGGCAGTGGCGATTTCCTGGTTGGACAGGTTTTTCTGCCTGCTTTTCAGGAAGACTTCCTTGCACTTTTCGGGCAATGTGTCCACGGCTTCGCGGATGAGCCGGTCCAGTTCTTCCATTTCCAGGGCCGGATAGTCGGTGGATGCCAGGCAGTCCTGCAGTTCTTCGCTGAGCGGGCCGACGGCCTTCCGGTCCCGCAATGCGTTGAGGCTGCGGTTGCGTGCGGCCTGGAACAGGTAGGCTTTCAGCGAGAGCTTTATTTCCAGTTGGTTTCTGTTTTCCCAGATGTGCATGAAGATTTCGAGCGCCAGTCCTTCCGAGTCGGCATAGTTGTCCAGGTAGACGTTGATGTAGCGGCACAGGGGGACGAAGTGGGCATCGAACAGGTATTTGAACGCATGTTCGTCGCCCTCCTTTATCAGCTTCAGCAATAGGATGTCGTCGTGGGTTGCCATGTGCGGATTGTCTGGTTCGTATGCAAAGGTAAGCGGAACTTGCTTCTTCACCAAATTTTTTGTGGCCGATGTGGCGTTGCGTCCGGCATCGGTCGGCTCTTTGCATTTTTCTGAAAAAAAATCGGAGCCGGAATAAGGGTTGCCGTCCTGTGGGGTGTCATATAGATGAAAGACGTTAAACGAAGGTTATGAAAAAGGAGATACCCTGGGACTTGATAGTCTCGAAGTTGAAGAATGAAATATCGGCTGACGACAATCGGCTCCTGTCCGATTGGGTGGCCGCCAATGGAGAGTTGTTTGAAGAACTTTGTATCCTTTGGGAGAAGATACGGGTGAACGCTTCCTGCTATCAGCCGGACAAGGAATATTATTGGAAGGAACTGTCCAGACGTATTCATGCGACCGGTGAAGTTGGCGGGAAGCACCCAGCCAGGCCGGTGGAGCGGAACTCCGCACCTCTCCGTCTGGTGCCGCGTCGGGTCTATTACGCCGTGGCTGCCTGTGCGGTCATTCTGCTGGCCGTAGCCTTTTTTGCCGGACAATGGAGTGGCGTTTCGGAGCCGGTGCCCCTGGAATACGTCTGCATGAGCGGCAAGGCGTCCGCCACTTTGCCCGACTGTTCTTCCGTCTGGCTGCACAACGACACCCGTGTGGTGTGTGATGTATCGCGGAAGGGAGGCAGCGAGCGCGTGGTGACCTTGCAGGGAGAGGCCTATTTTGACGTAGCACACGATGAAGGCCGTCCTTTTCTTGTGAAGACGGGCGGAATGATTATCAGGGTACACGGGACGAAGTTCAATGTGGAGGCTTTCCCTGATGCTGACAGCACCTGCGTCAGTCTGCTGGAAGGTTCGGTCTCGCTGGAAACTGCGACGGAGCAACGCTTCCTGCAACCGGG
This sequence comes from uncultured Bacteroides sp., assembly GCF_949298305.1. Lineage (GTDB taxonomy): Bacteria > Bacteroidota > Bacteroidia > Bacteroidales > Bacteroidaceae > Bacteroides. The sequence goes on from NZ_CASFWU010000058.1 coordinate 15,041, forward strand.
TGAGACCGCTACCTATAACAAGCTGGATGGCAAGTTGTCCGTTGTTCGTGGGGATGTGCTTCTGGCCTCTTCGTGGACGCAAGACCAGGTTGTGTTCAGCCAACGTTCCTTGCGCGACATTTGCCGTGTTCTGGGCAAGTGGTATAACGTGAAGATTGACCTTGCCCCGTCCGTTGCCGACAAGTACCGCTATACGTTTACGCTGCGCGACGAGTCTTTGGAGGAGATTCTTCGCCTGATGTCGCGCATCAATCCGATAGGATATACGTTTACCGATGAAAATGAGCTCATCATCTATGATAACGAGAAAACGAATCCTAAAATGTGACTGCCTATGTAACAGACTGATGTAATGCTATGATTAACCAACGCTTTTCGCGAGCGGCTAACGTCTTTCTTTACCGTGAAATTCACAATTTTTCTATAGTTAAATTTTAAATCTGACGAAAAAAATGAATCTGAAAAAATATGTGGCAATTTTATTGCTGCTTGTCCTTTGTGTGCCTTTATCTGCACAACCGAAGCCGAAAAGCATTACGGCGGCTTTCTCTGACATCCCTCTTTCCGAGGCGATTGAACGCATCGAGAGCGTGAGTGCATATACTTTTTTCTACGACGCCAGCCAGGTCGATGTGAAGCAGAAAGTGAGTCTGGACGTAAAGCAGGCCACGGCTTCAGAGGCAATGGACCTCATGTTGAAAAACACCAATCTGAGATACGAGGTAACCCATACGCAGATTGCGCTGTTCCCTAAGAACAGACAGACAGGCAACGGCCGTACCATCACTGTCAAGGGGCAGGTGGTTGACGGATTCGGGCCGGTCATCGGGGCAAATGTGCTTGAGGAAGGTACCACCAACGGAGTCATTACCGACATGGACGGCAACTATGAACTGACGGTGCAGAGGGGTGCCAATATTCAGATTTCTTATATAGGATATACGACCCAGGTATTCAAGGCCGGCAATGTGCCTCCGGTACTTCAGTTGAAGGAAGATGCCGAGCAGTTGGACGAAGTGGTAGTGGTGGGTTACGGCTCGCAACGAAAGTCGGACCTGACGGGCGGCATGGTGGCAATAGGCCAGGACAAGCTGAACCTGGTGACCACCAACAACCTGATGGACAAACTGGCCGGACAGATACCCGGATTGAGCATCACGACCGGCAATGCCCAGCCGGGCGAGGACCAGACCTTGCGCGTGCGCGGCAGCAACTCGCTGACTGCCAGCAATGACCCTCTGGTCGTATTGGACGGCATTCCTTACAGCGGTTCCATCGGCGACATCGACCCGGACATCGTGGAGAGCATGTCTGTCTTGAAGGACGCTTCTTCCGCAGCCATCTACGGCTCCCGCGGTGCCAACGGTGTCATCCTTATCCAGACCAAAAAGGGAAAGGTGGGCAAGGCCACTGTCACCTATAAGGGACAGGTGGGCATGGCCGAGCCGGAACGTAGGCTGGACATGATGGAAGGCGACGAATACATCCAGTATCTGCGCGACCTGAACCACCAGCTGTCCGGCACTCCCTATGACGAACTGACCGCCGAAACAGTGCTGGGGGCTGACGAATATGCCAATTATATGGCCGGACGCACCATCGACTGGCAGGACATCCTGTTCCGGAAGGCGCTGGTCACCAGCCATCAGGTGAGCATCTCCGGCGGAACGGAGAAAACGACCTACATGGCTTCCATTTCCCATCTGTTGCAGAACGGCGTGGTGGAGAATACGGGCATGAACCGTACGAACGTGGCGTTGAACGTAACGCAGGACCTGAACGACTGGCTGAAAATAGGTTTGAACATGCAGGCCGTGCAGAAAGACTTTGGCGGGCTTTCCCCTTCGCTGGAAGCCGGCCTGAAGATGAGCCCTTTTGGCAATTATAAAGACGAGAGCGGCAACTATGTGCAGTATCCGATGAGCCGCGACAATCTGTTCTCCAACCCGATGGCCGACATCAATGCCGTCAACGACAAGGTGAACCGGAACGTCTTCATCTCGTCGTTTGCCGAGATACAGCTGCCGCTGAAGGGACTCAGCTTCCGTACGAACTTCGGTTACAATTACCGGAACAAGTTCGTGGGCACTTACTACGGCCGCAATACCGTGACGGGTGCAAGCGTCAACGGTTCGGCCTCCATTTCCAACACCCATTATTACGACTATACGTGGGAGAACATCCTGCGCTATGAAAAGACTCTCGGCAATCATAAGTTTGATGTGACAGGTCTGTTCTCCATGCAGGAGACGTCCAACCAGTATGCCTATCAGTCGGCAGAGAGCTTTGTCAGCGATGCCTCCGAGTATCACAACATGGCGGCAGGTGAGAAAAACATCAAGGTGGATTCCGAACTGACCGAGACTTCGATGCTCTCCTATATGCTCCGTTTCAACTATAACTATAAAGGCAAATATCTGTTGACCCTGACCGGACGTTCCGACGGATATTCGGCTTTTGGCAAGAACAACAAGTACGCTTTCTTCCCTTCGGCAGCCGTTGCCTGGAACATGTCCGAGGAGAATTTCATGGAGAATACCCGTGAGTGGCTGGACCAGTTGAAGTTGCGCGTGTCATACGGTTCCAATGGCAATCAGGCCATCAACGCTTACCAGACGCTGGACCGCGTCAGCAGCGTAAAGTATATCTGGGGTGATGGAGGTACGGTTGCCAACGGCGTATTCCTTCCAACGAATGGAGTGGGCAATCCTAACCTGAAGTGGGAGACTACCAACACGTTGAACGTTGGTGTGGATTTTGCTTTCTTCAACGGCCGCCTGAGTGGTAACGTGGAGTTCTACCTGTCCAAGACAAAAGACTTGCTGATGAACCGTTCGGTGCCTTACATGAACGGCTATAAAACGATTATGGATAACATCGGAGCCACGCGCAATGTGGGTGTCGAGCTGTCTTTGACCTCGGTCAATGTGCGCACGGAGAACTTCAACTGGAGGACTACCTATAACTTCTCTCTGAACCGGGACGAGATAACCAAATTGACGGACGGAGCCACTCAGGACCTGAACAACGCATGGTTCGTTGGCGAGCCGGCGCGTGTCTACTATGACTACAATGTCGTTGGAACCTGGCAGACGGACGACAACTTCCTGAACGACGAAGGCAAGGAGATACAGGCCGGTGCCAAACCGGGCTCTGCCAAGCTGGAGGACGTGAACGGAGACGGAGTCATTGATGCCAGCGACAAGAAGATTATCGGTTCCAAGCTTCCGAGTTTCCTGATGTCAATGACCAATAGCTTTACTTACAAGGACTTCTATGCTTCGTTCGTCCTGAACGGCCTGTTCGGTCAGTGGAAGCAGATGCATGACATGAACTTTGACCGTTGGATGAAAAACTTCAACTATTTGAGCGGTATGGATTACTGGACGGAGGACAATCCGACCAACGAAATGACTTCCATCACCTATGTTCCTTTCAACAAGCACTCGTTCTATAAGAAGGTCAATTATGTGCAAATCAAGAATATCACGGTGGGCTATAATCTGCCGAAGAAACTTTTGGGCAACATTGGCCTGACTGCCGTGCGGGTTGACCTCAGTGTGAACAACCTCTATACGTTCAGCAACATCAAGAATGCCTTGAACTACGACAACGCATTGTCCAACCAGGACGAGAAGGGATTGGTCATCGGCTACCCGACCGCCCGCTCCTATATGCTTGGTTTGAATGTGACTTTCTGATGATAAACGGATTTTGATTTACTTATTTATATAAATAGCAGACTGATTATGAAAACAAAGATAATGGCGGCTTTGGCCGCACTGGTGATGTTGGGCGGGACCGGTTGTTCCGATTTCCTGGACGAAGAGATGAAGAGTACCGACGGCCCGGACCGGATTTATACAAGCAGTTACGGATTTGAAGTGGCCGCCACCGGTCTCTATGCCTGGGCACGCGACGAGTACAACACGTGGGGAGGTTCTTCCGGCGACTATGCTTTCACTCACGGGCAGGCTTGTATTTATGAGGCTTTCCAGGTGGCTACCGATATTGTGTTCTGCGGTGCACAACAGGACGGTTCACTGACTCCTTTTGAAAATCTGTCTTACACTCCTTCAACTACTTTTGTTACCTCCTGCTGGAACTGGGGATACGGCCTGATTGCTTCCTGCAACGAGTTGCTGGAATATTCTGAAATCAATACCAATTGGGACAAACCCGGCGACAAGGAACTGTATCAGGCTACAGCCCGTTTCTTCCGTGCGTATGCCTACCGCACGCTGGTCTATCTGTATGGCGATGTACCTTGGGTGGACAAGATTGAGAAGGACTTCCGTGTAGACTTTACCCGTACTCCCAAGGCGGAAGTGCTTGCCAACATGATGGATGACTTGAGATTTGCCGCCACTTACCTGCCGGAAGACCCTGATGAAATAGAGCCGGGAAAACTGACCAAGTGGGCTGCCAAACATTATCTGGCCGAAGTATGCCTGATGGCGGGTGAATATGCCGAGGCGAAGAAGTGTGCCGAAGAGGTGATTGCGGCTCCTTATTATGAACTGATGAAGACGCGTTTCGGTGTGGATAAAAACAATGCGGGTGGCGACTGCTTCCATGACTTGTTCCTGGAAAACAACCAGAACCGTACTTCGGGCAACAAAGAGAGCATTTGGGTCATGCAGCTTGAATACAACACGACCGGAGGTGGCGGAAGCAGCCTTGACTGGACGCGCCGCGCATGGAATCCCCGTTATTGGGACGGAACGGGAATGAACTCTTCTGAGTTTACTCCTCTGTTGCTGTGCGATTCCTTGGGCGGCCGCGGATTGGCTCAGATACAGCCTCTGACCTGGTGGATTGAAGACACGCCGGACTTCTATGCTCCGGACGACATCCGCAATTCGGAGAATAACATCAAGCGCCATTGGTACTACAACGACCCCGCTTATCCCGAAACCTATGGGAAGGAGGTTGTCATAACGGAGAAGATGCGCACCCTCAGCAAAGTCTATCCGGTAATCACCAAGTTCTTCTATGGAAAGACGGAAGACGACCCGGCACTGACCGGCGGCAGCAAGGACCGCATGAAAATCCGTTTGGCAGAGACTTACCTGTTCCTGGCCGAGGCATGTATCCGCCTGTCGGACAGTGAGGGTGCGGCCGATGCCATCAACGAAGTGCGCAAGCGTGCCGGAGCGCCTGAAATCACGGCAGAACAGGCCACGATGGATTTCTTGCTGGACGAGCGCATCCGCGAACTGGTTGGTGAGGAACAGCGTCGGTTCACGTTGCAGCGCACGGGCAAGCATGTGGAGCGTGTCAACAAGTACAACCATAAAACCGTGGGATTTACGGAGAAGAATCTGTTATGGCCCATACCGCAGAATGTGATAGATGCCAATACGGGTGCCGACTTCCCGCAAAACGACTGGAAGAACTGATGATTGAACAATTCTGAATATCGCAGGCTCCGATAGCTTTCGGCATTGCCGGGGACGGCTTTTGCTCCTGCCGCTTTCTCAGTGCAGGGGCGGAGCCTGCGGAATTTTTACGCCAACAACTGATCTGATTATGAAAACGCATTTTCTGAGAATAACGGTTTGCTTGCTGTTGCAGGCGGCTGTGTGGCTGCCCACTTTTTCCCAAACACAACATTTGCTGCCTGCCGACCAGGAAATTCCCTTGGAATATGGTGCCGAACGCTTGGGCAAGCGGACGGATGCCGCCATGCAGAAGTTCCGCGACAACCGCCTGGGGGCTTTTATCCACTGGGGATTGTATGCCATTCCCGGAGGCGAGTGGAAAGGAAAAGTCTATCCGGGTGCGGCCGAATGGCTGAAGTCGTGGGCAGAGGTTCCTGCCAACGAATGGATGGAACTCATGAAGCAATGGAACCCGCAGAACTTTGATGCCAAGGCGTGGGCCAGGATGGCCCGCAAGATGGGAGTGAAGTATGTGAAGATTACGACCAAACACCATGAAGGGTTCTGCCTCTGGCCCAGCCAATATAGTGAATATACGGTCGCGCAGACGCCTTATAAGAAGGATATATTGGGCGAACTGGTGAAGGCTTATAATGATGAAGGCATCGATGTCCATTTCTATTTCTCGGTAATGGACTGGAGCCATCCGGATTATCGGTACGATATCCGTTCGGAAGAGGATGAAGCCGCCTTCCGGCGTTTCCTGGAGTTTACGGACAATCAGCTGAAAGAACTGGCCTCCCGCTACCCGACGGTGAAGGATTTCTGGTTTGACGGCACTTGGGATGCCAGCATCAAGAAGAACGGATGGTGGACTGCCCATGTGGAAAAGATGCTGAAGGAGATGCTGCCCGGCGTGACGGTCAACAGCCGCCTGCGTGCAGACGACTACGGCAAGCGCCATTTTGACAGCAACGGCCACCTGATGGGCGACTACGAATCGGGCTACGAACGCCGCCTTCCCGATCCCGTCAAGGACTTGAAGGTGACCCGCTGGGACTGGGAGGCTTGCATGACCGTTCCGGAGAATCAATGGGGGTATCACAAGGACTGGTCGCTGAGTTATGTGAAGACACCGCTGGAGGTGCTGGAGCGGATTGTACATGCCGTTTCGATGGGAGGCAATATGGTGGTGAACTTCGGCCCCCAACCCGACGGGGACTTCCGCCGCGAAGAGAAGGAACTGGCCGCTTTCATCGGGCGGTGGATGGACAAGTACGGCGAGTGCATCTATGGTTGCGACTATGCCGGCTGGGAAAAGCAGGACTGGGGCTATTACACCCGCAAGGGGGACGACGTATATATGGTCGTGTTCAATCCCCCCTATTCAGGCCGCCTGGTCGTGAAGACTCCGCCTGAGACAGTCTTGCAGGAAGCCGTGCTGACGAATGGAGGCGGGAAAGTGAAAGTGACGGAAACGGCCCGTCATGAGTACAATGTGGACATGCCGGCCCGGAATCCCGGCGAACCGTTTGTCATTAAGCTCAAGGTCGGGAAAACAACCGGCGGCACGGACAAGTATCGCGAGGCTTTGACCTGAACCGGGAATTTGATTTCAACTGGAATTCGTTAATGGTTTGATTGAATATGACTCAAGTTTCGCAAGTGCGAAACTTGCAGGAGTTAAAGGAGTTAAAAGGAGTTATCGCCCACCCAGGTGGGCTTGGGAGTAAAGCCGATAGCTCAAGTGTATGGTCGGTATCCTTTTCACAAAGGCATTGGCTTAACTTCTTAACTCCTTAACTACAATCGATTAATAAACTTGCGAAACTTAAGAATATGATGAAAAGAATCGTTTTGTATTCGTTCCTGTGGCTTGCTGCGTTTCTTCCGGCCGTGGCACAAACTGCCAAAGCCGATGTCAAGGCTTTGATGAAGCGGGTGGCCGACTGGCAAATGGCCCATCCGAATGCCGGAGCCGAGCACGACGACCTGGACTGGACCCATGCCGCGCTCTATATGGGCATGGTGGACTGGGCCGAACTGACGGAAAGGGAGGACGGGGACAGCTCGTACTACGAATGGCTGCTCCGCATCGGGAGGCGGAACCATTTCCAGGTGGGGAAGTGGATGTATCATGCGGATTTCATTGCCGTGGGACAACCCTTCATCGACCTTTATCTGAAGTATGGCGACAAGAAAATGGTGGCTCCCGTCATGGCACGCGCCAATTGGGTGGTGGAGAACCCGGCCGGGACGACATTGGAACTGGACTATGCCCGCCCGGAGACGCTGGACCGCTGGTCGTGGTGCGACGCGCTGTTCATGGCCCCTCCGGTCTATGCCAAGCTCTATGCCCTGACAGGCAACAAAAAATACCTGGACTTCCTGAACCGGGAGTATAAGGCTACTTATGATTACCTCTACGACCGGGAAGAGCACTTGTTCTACCGCGATTGCCGCTATTTCGACAAGCGGGAGGCTAACGGTGAGAAAGTGTTCTGGGGACGTGGAAACGGCTGGGTGCTGGGAGGCCTGGCCGAAATCCTGCGGGCACTCCCCGCCGATGAGCCTTCGCGGGACTTCTACCGGCGTCTGTTCGTGGCATTGGCCACACGGGTGGCCGCATTGCAGAGTCCCGACGGCTATTGGCACGCCAGCCTGCTCGACCCCGCTTCCTATCCCTCGCCGGAGACCAGCGCAACGGGCTTCATCGTGTATGCGCTGGCCTATGGCGTGAACCACGGCCTGCTGGACAAGGCGGCGTTCCGTCCGGTCATCGAGAAGGGATGGAAGGCGCTTGCGATGGCGGTGGAGGAAGACGGGAAGCTGGGTTATGTGCAACCGATTGGGGCTGACCCGCGGAAGGTGACCCGTGAGATGACGGAGGTCTACGGGGTCGGTGCCTTCTTGATGGCCGGTTGCGAGATTTGTGAAATGATAGAAAAATGAGGTTATGAAAAAGATACTTTTGATAGGTTGTTTGTTGTCTGCCCTTGTTCTGGGCCATGCCGGAGCGTATGCCCGTGAAGTGTTGTCTTTCAATGAGGGGTGGATGTTTAAAAGAGGCCCCTTCTCTGCCGATGCGATGAAAGCCGCCGGACAGTGGGAGGGGGAATGGGAAGCGGTCACCGTGCCCCACACGTGGAATGCCCGCGACATGCAGGAGAAAACCAATGCGTTCTACGAAGGAGCGGCCTATTACCGCAAATCCCATCTCTTCCCGGACAGCCTGAAGGGCAAGCGTCTCTTCTTGCGTTTCGAGGGGGTGGGCACCTGCTCCGAGGTCTATGTCAACGGCTATCTGGCCGGTACCCACAAGGGCGCCTATTCGGCCTTTGTCTGCGAGATAGGAGGTCTGGTGAAATACGGTGCCGAGAACGAGATAGTGGTCAAGGCCGACAATACGGCCCGCCCCGATGTCATTCCTGTCAATCACAGCCTTTTCGGGGTCTATGGCGGCATATATCGTCCGGTCTGGCTCGTCGTGACGGAGCCTTGCAACATTGCGGTCAGCGACCATGCTTCTTCCGGGGTTTATGTCACGCAGAAAAACGTTTCCCGCAAGTCGGCGGAGGTCAGTGTGCGCGTCAAGCTGGACAATGCCTCGCTTGTGCCTGCGGCCCTGGACCTGGAGACCGAAATCCGCGATGCGGCCGGCAAGGTGGTGAAACGGCAGTCCCGGCCGCTTGAGCTTACGCCGCAGGGCATGCAGAGCTATACGTCTGCCTTTCAGTTGTCCCGTCCCCGTCTGTGGAACGGGCGCAAGGACCCCTATTTATATAAGGTAGTCGTCCGCCTGAAGAGCGAAGGCCGGGTCATTGACGAGGTGGTGCAACCCTTGGGAATACGCCGGTGTGAGATTGTGGCGGGGAAGGGCTTCTTCCTCAACGGAGAGAAATATCCGATGTATGGCGTGACCCGTCATCAGGACTGGCTGGGAAAGGGCAGCGCATTGGGCCGCGAAGAGCACGACGCCGACCTGGAACTGATTATGGACGTGGGGGCTACGACCATCCGCCTGGCCCACTACCAGCAGTCGGAATACTTCTACTCGCGTTGCGACACGCTGGGCCTTCTGGTGTGGGCGGAGATTCCTTTTGTCAACCGCGTGACGGGACAGGAGTGGGAAAACGCCCATCAGCAGATGCGCGAACTGGTGCGGCAGAACTTCAACCATCCCTCCATCTACATCTGGGGAATACACAACGAGGTCTATCACCCGCATGGCTACACGGCCGCCCTGACCCAGTCCCTCCACGACCTGTGCAAGAGCGATGACCCCGACCGCTATACGGGGGCGGTCAACGGCTACGGACATGCGGACCATCCGGTCAACCAGAATGCGGACGTGCAGGGAATGAACCGTTACTTCGGCTGGTACGAGCGCAAAATCCAGGACATAGTGCCCTGGGTGGAAAACCTGGAGAAGGAGTATCCCTGGCAGCGGCTGATGCTGACGGAGTACGGGGCCGACGCCAACATCGGGCATCAGACGGAGTACACCGGAGATGCGCTGGACTGGAGCAAGCCCTTCTATCCCGAGACGTTCCAGACAAAGACGCACGAATACCAGTGGAGCGTGATAGCCTCACATCCGTACATCATCGCCTCCTATCTGTGGAACATGTTCGACTTCGCCGTTCCCATGTGGGGACGGGGCGGTGTGCCGGCGCGCAACCTGAAGGGACTGGTCTCTTTTGACCGCAAGACGAAGAAAGATTCCTATTATTGGTATAAGGCCAACTGGAGTTCCAATCCGGTGCTTTACATGACGCAGCGCCGCAACGCGGACCGGGAGAGAAAGGAAACGACCTTGACGGTCTACTCCAATATCGGCCTCCCCAAGGTGTATCTCAACGGGAAGGAACTGGAAGGAATACGCAAGGGATATACCGATGTGCATTATGTCTTTGACCATGTGGTGCTTGCCGAAGGCGACAATGTGCTGAAGGCGGTTGTGACGTATAAGGGAAAGGAATATACGGATGAAATGACCTGGCATTATGCGGGCGAGAAGAACCGCGGGGCCGGGGACTTTGAGAACAGGAAAGAACATGCCGGCTGGTGACGGATGCCTTGTCCGATGGCCTTTGGGAGCCTTGATAATCAGCCCTTAGGCCATGCAAGCATCGTCCTCGCTCCGTGCTTGCATCGTCTGCGGACCATGCAAGCATGGTGCGCAGACCGTGCAGGCATGGCGATTTAAGAGGCCGGCCGGGCGGCAGCGGACGGGCGGCTTCCGATACGAATGCAGGCAACCTTCGGGGTGAAGGTTGCCTGCATTCGTATCGAAGGTTGCCTGCATTCGGAAGGCGCGTTGGCGGTTTCAGTCGGCCACCTTCAGCAGTTCTTCCTTCATCTTGTCCACGCCGGGGAATCCGGTCTGCTTGTACTTGATGTTGCCTTCGCGGTCGATGACCAGATAGGTGGGTACGCCGCTGATCTGGAATTGGGAGCCCAGATACGCCCACTGCTCGTTGGTCAGGCGGAAGTGTTCGCCGTGTATGTCGGGAATCATGTTTTTCCAGGTTCCCAGCGGCGAGGTCTCGCCGGTGATGTAGAGGTAGACGATGTCCTTATCCTTCAGTTCCTCCTTCATCGGCTTCATGGCTTTGTTGGCCATGCGGCAGGGACCGCACCACGTGGCCCAGAAGTCCACGAGCAGGGGCTTGCCGCGGAACTTGCTGATGATGGAAGCGAAGAGGTCTTCGTTGCTCACCTCGCCGGCCTCGTTGATGGTGAATCCGGTCTTTTTCTTGTTGGCTTCGATGGTCTGCAGCAGGCGGTTGTTGGCATCGGTCAGCAACTGGCGGTAGGCTGCGGGCAGCGAGTCGAGCCCGGCGGTCTGCTCTTCGGTGAGGGGAACGAAATCGCGGATGCCCCGGTAGAGGCGGGCGGCGCGGGTGATATCGAAGAAAATGCCTTGGCCCGTTCCCCATTCCTTGGCAAGGCGGTCACTGTCTCTCTGGGCGTTGACAATGCCGATGCAGTAGGAAGGGGACAATGTCAGGCGGGAATCGTTCAGTGGCTTAAGAGCGTCAAGCGAATTATAATCGGCAGGTAGAGATTGCATCATTTTTGCATAGTATTCGTTGGCGGCTTCCCTGTCCAAATTGTTTTTTCGGGCGTATTGCTGGGTCAGCAGGCCGGGAGCGAGCGCCAGTGCCTGGTAGCTCTTGAAGCCCAGTTCGAAGCGCAGCAGTTCCCGCGTGGCGCCGCATACGGGCAGTTCTTCCAGAAGCTTTTCCTTGCGGGCGGCTTCTGCCATGACGGCAGTCTTGTAGGCGGGCAGGTCAAGTCCTTCTTTCCCGCTTACGGTTTCCATCAGGTTCGGGTCGAAAGAGCATGTGGAGAGTTCCTGCGCAATTTCTTGCAGGGGACCGTTGATGTAGACCCGCTGGCCGTAGGGCTTGGCGTCCTGATGGAACTTGGATGCCTGCCGGCAGATTTCGCGCTGGTTGATGAACAGTTCGCTCGTCTTTCCAGGTTCGGCGTAGAAATAGATGGGCGAACCGAAGGAGAAGCAGGCTGCGGGCGTAGTGCCGCATACGGGCTGGGTGAAGCTGAAACTTCCGTCTTCCTCGACGACAGCCTCGCATTCCGTGTAGTACCTGACAGGGTCGAACAATAGGAACTGAAGTTTCTTTGTCATCCCCGGATGGTAGTCCAGCAATTTGCCCCGGATGGTGGCGTCGCCGTAGCTGAGTACGGGTTGGGGCAGTTCGAGGTCTTTGTCCACCGGATGCACCGTGGCACCTTCGGGCAGCATGAGTTCGGGCAGCTTTTTGTCTTTCAGTTGTATGCCCCAGATGCTGTAACCGCCTTCCGCTTCGTAGCCTTCGGTGAAGTCCACGGATGTGACGTTCTTGGGCAGGGGCGGGAACACCAGCTTGAACTCCGCTTCGCCCGACTCGGGCATCCAGAATTCCTTGCCCGGCGTGATGCCGATGCCCCAGCGCAGCGGGTAGGTCTCGCCGTTGTTGTCCTTCAGATAGCTTTCGGGGGCAATCTTGATCCAGTACTTGGGCCGGTACTTGGCGTAGATGTGGAAGACACTGGCCGTGTCGCTGAGCTCCACTTTGCTGACCTCGATGGAGGTCGTGTTGCGTACGCAGAACGGCGGGCGTTCGATGACTCTCTTTTTGGCTTGCAGGGTGCAGGCCAGGCACAGGAGCAGGCCTGTCAGCAGAATATGACTGTGTTTCATGTGTAGAATATATAATTTAAGTTTCGCAAGTGCTCAACTTATTAGTTGACAAGGCTTCAGTCAACAAGTCTACAAGGCCGGAATGCCCTGTTTGATAAAGTGCCGCTTGAACTTGTCAACTTGTTGCTTGTCAACTGCAACTTGAGCTTGCGAAAGTTGAGTATATAAGAGTTATGTTTGTTGGCTTTCCCTTTGCCGGAGGCGGCCGCTTGTTGTCGGCTGCAATCGGACTGCCAAAAGTACGAATGTCTCGTAAAATAAGAGCACGTCGTGTGTTAATTGATGCAAAGATGAGCCCGGCATCTGGTGGCGCGGGTGACGCAGACCGTTTCCCTGCGGGTTGCCATCCGTGAAGAAACTATAATTTTAGGGGGAATGGGAGGGACGGTTGGCGCAATAATGCTATTTTTGTATCAGTTAGTTAATCTGAAAATCTGAAGAATATGAAAAGACTGCTATTCCTTTTGTGGGCGGTTGTTCCTGCCCTTCTCTTTGCCCAGTATCCGCTGGAAACGTACACCGAACTGCCCGACTTTACGCCCGTAGACCGTGCGGCGTGGGACCGGCAGCCCGAAGGCCTGTTGGCGGCCTGGGCGTCGGTCGATGTCAGGTATCCGAAGAACGACGTGCCGGACGTGCGTCCGTCGCGTAAGGCGCTTGCCTTGTCCGGCTGGAAGGGAGAAAAGCTGAATGCCCAGCTGGTGTTGTGGAGCAGGGACGGGCAGGCCGACATCCGCCTGGAGGCGTCCGACTTGCAAGGTCCCGGAGGCGCTGTCATTCCCTCGGAGCGGGTGGAGACGCATTTTGTGCGCTACGTCATGACCGATGAGTTCGGCCAAAGCGGGTGCGGACACCGGCCGGACAAGACGCAGTTCGACTCGCTGCTGGTGGCCGACGTGCTGGACTTTGCAGACAGCTTCCGCCTGGAGGCGCGTACCGTCTGCCCGGTGTGGATGACGGTGAAGGTTCCGCAGGATGTCGCTCAGGGCGTCTACAAGGGCACGGTCCGCGTATGGTGCGGCGACACGGAGCAGGCCGCCCTGCCCTTCAGCGTACGGGTGGGCCGTCGGACCCTCCCCGAGCCGTCGGAGTGGAGCTTCCACCTGGACTTGTGGCAGAACCCGTACGCCGTGGCGCGCTATTACGGCACGCCGTTGTGGAGCGAGGCCCATTTTGAGGCCATGCGCCCGCTGATGAAAGCCCTGGCCGACGCCGGGCAGAAGGTCATCACGGCCAGCATCATGCACAAGCCCTGGAACGGGCAGACGTATGACTACTTCGACTCGATGATTACCTGGATGAAGAAGTACGACGGCACGTGGGAGTTCCGGTATGACGTGTTCGACGCCTGGGTGGAATTCATGATGTCGCTGGGCATCGACCGCCAGATAAACTGCTACTCCATGGTGCCGTGGAGCCTCTCCTTCCAGTACTTCGACCAGAAGACCAACCGGATGCAGGTGCTGCACTCCCAGCCGGGCGAGAAGGAGTATGACGAAGTGTGGACGGCGCTGCTGACCGACTTTGCCCGCCACCTGAAGGAGAAAGGCTGGTTCGACAAGACCTGCATCGCCATGGACGAACGTCCCCTGCCGGCCATGAAGCAGGTGCTGTCGCTGATTCGCCGGGCCGACAAGGACTTCAAGCTGTCGCTGGCGGGGCTTTATTACGAAGAGATTGAACCGGACATGTACGACTATTGCCTGTCGCCCGACCAGCACATGCCGCTTTCCGTCATCGAGCGCCGCCGGGCGGAGCAGAAGGTAAGTACCTATTACACTTGTTGCACCGACTCCAGACCCAATACGTTCACCTTCTCGCCTCCTGCCGAGGCGGCTTGGATAGGGCTGTACGCAGCCCGTCTGCACATGGACGGCTACCTGCGCTGGGCCTACAACAGCTGGGTGGAATATCCGTTGCAGGACTCCCGTTTCATCACCTGGGCGGGCGGAGACACTTATCTGGTCTATCCGGGCTTCCGTTCCTCCATCCGCTTCGAGCGCTTGATAGAGGGCATACAGCAATATGAAAAGGTGGCCCTGCTGCGGGCGGAGTATGAGAAGAACGGCAATCGGGCGGGGCTGAAGAAACTGGACCGGCTGGTGGAAAGTTTTGATTTGGAGAAGCTGAAAGCCGGTGCGGAAGCCGGTTCCGCTGTCCGCCGGGCGGAGGAGCAGCTGAACAGACTGTAAAAGAAAAAGAGGAGGGCGTGTCATTCAATGATTTTTGATGTTGACACGCCCTCTTTTTCTTATTCTTCCAGTTTTCGCTTGTAGGCCTCAATCACGTGCTTGCGGCTCCGTATGATTTGCCAGCGGTAGACGAGGCAGGTGGTGAGGAAGTAGAATCCGGCCTGCAGCCAGAGCGCATGATACTCGAAAGCCACTTCGTTCAGCGTGGCTCCCATGCTGTTGATGCGTACATAGCCGTTGATGCCGAAGGTGGACGGGAAGATGTACGAGAAATACCTCCAGAAGGCAGGTATGGCAGAGCCCGGCCACGAAATGCCGGAAAGGAACAGCAACGGCACGGACGTGAAGACAAAAAGCATCATGCAGGTCTCGCGGTTGCGGATGGCGATGGAGGCCGTCATGGAGAAGAAGATGCAGGCGGCCAGATAGGGCAGGATGAACAGGGGAAGCACGCCCGGTATGCCTATCTGGTTCAGCTTGAAAATCCAGGGTACCACACACAAAACGTAGGCCGAAACCAGCACGTAGACCATGAAGTAACTCAGTCCCTTTCCCATGACGATGCGCAGCGTGCCGTTGTAGTGGCGGTTGATGGGCACCAGGTCCTTGAAGCGGTTCTGCTCGCGGGCCGTTCCGGCAGACAGTCCGATGCCAAGCAGGAGGGTCTGCTGGATAATCAGCATGAGCACGGCCGGAATCAGGAAGGCGGCAAAGCCGTTGGTGGGGTTATAGAGCGCCACGTCCTCATACTCGATGGGGTAGGCGGTGATTTCGTCCTGACGGTCGGTTGTATTTCCCGCCCGCTGCATCTTGATGTCGGCGTTCATGTCGAGGGAGACGTTGGTGTTGGCCAGCAACAGGGCTTTGTAGTAGAGCAGTCCGCTCATGTCGCAGAAGAGGCTGACCTGCGTCTGCTTGCCCCGTGCGATGTTGCTGCTGAAGTCTGCCGGTATGTAGATGATGCCGTAGGCTTTCCGTTCCTTCAGCATCTGTTTGGCCTCTTCCATGTCCGCACAGTAGGAGACGATGTTCACGTCGGGCGTGGCATCCACCTTCCGCAGGTATTCGCGGCTCAGGGCGGAGCGTGAGTTGTCCACCACGACGGCGGGCACTTCGCGGATGGTCTCGTTGGTGTAGATGAAGGCATATATCAGCGGATAGACCAGCGGAACCAGTACGAAGAAAATGAGCACACCCTGGTCGCGGAAAGTGCTTTGGATTTCCTGTTTCCAGATGTAGAGCATGTCGCAGATGCCCTGCACAATTTTTTGTTTGAGCGTGAGGTCTTTCATCAGGGTACGTATTTATAGTAAATCAGTGCTCCTTTCAGGCGGTGGGCCACCAGGAACGGAAGCAGCATGAAAATGAGCAGCGCCACGTAGTTCACCCAGGAATAAATCATGGGATAGCCGTTCAGGGCCTGGTCCACGTAGATGAGGAAGTAGTGGCGGAGCGGAAACAGATTGGCCAATGCCTGCAGCACGGGGCTCATGGCCATGGCAGGAAAGGAAAGGCCGCACATGGAGAACGAGAGCACGCCCCACAGCGAGGCGAAGCTCAGTCCCAGCCGCAGGGTGGGCAGCGTGCCTATCATCAGTATGCCCATTCCCTGCGAGGCCAGCACCAGGCAGAGGGTGGCCAGCAACATGGGCAGAATGCCGCTGTTGCAGGGGAAGTGGAGGAAACCGTACAGATAGACGTTGTACAGAATGCCCATCAGGAAGAACACCACGGTGTGGGGCAGCAGCTTGCCGGCCAGCGAAATCCAGATGGAGTTGTTGCCCATGCGCAGCCATTCGCGGGCGGTGCGTGCCTTGATTTCCACACCGATGGAGTAGACGGTGACCATGAAGATGAGCAGCATCAGGATGCCCGGCGCAAACGTGTTGCACAGGTAAACCGAGTAGTTCAGCCACGGGTTGTTGAGCGGATGGGTGTCTATGACGATGGGTTGCAGGAAGGCCATGGCCTGGTCTTCGGTGGCGCCTTTGGCATAGAGGGCCGAGCGTGCGGCCGCTCCCGAGGCCAGTTCGCTCATCATTTTCATGTCTCTGAACAGCAGGGAGCCTGCTATGAGCATGGTGTTGTTGGTGTAGAACGACAGCTTGGGCTGGCGTTGCGACTGTGCCTTGGCCGAGGTGCCTTCGGGGATGTAGTAGAACCCGTAAATCTCGCCACGCTGCATGGCTGTGCGCGCTTCGTTGAAGGTGGGGTAGTGGGCTACGATGGCCGTCTGCTCGAAGGCGTCCAGGTTGCGTATCAGCTGGCGCGAGGTGGCCGTCATGTCCTGGTCCACCACTCCCACGGGCATGTCCTTGGGCAGGCCCGAATCCATCAGGGTGGTGAAGAACACGTAGCAGAACAGGGGCGCTATCACCATGCAGAAGAGATAGAGCGGACGGGAGACGAGGCGGCGGCATTCGCGCTTCATCACGTTCCACAAGGCTTCATATTTCGTTGTGTCCATTGAAAGGAGTGATTAGTGGTTGGCGGTCAATGGTTGGCGATTGGCGGTTGTCAACCCTCAGGATGGCTGACAACCGCTGACCGCTAACCGTTTTTTTTTGGTTATTTAAGTTTCGCAAGTGCTCAACTTACCAGTTGACAAGGCTTTCAGTCTACAAGTCTACCAGGTTCGGAATGTCCTGTTTGATAAAGCGCCGCTTGATACGGTTCACTACAAACGTCTTGTCTACTCGTCAACTGCAACTTGAGCTTGCGAAAGTTGAGTTGATTATTTTTCCAGCACCACGCTCATGCCCGGACGGAGACCTTCCACTTTCTCGGTCGGTATGGCTCTTACCTCAAAGGTCTTCAGGTCGAACTGCCCGGTGGTCTTGGTGGCCTTCCAGGCGGCGTAGGTGCCGAGGTCTTTCATATAGTTCACCTTCAGCCGGATGTTCTTGTCCAGTGCCGGAACGAAGGCCTCGAACTCCGTCCCCATGTTCATTCCCTGCAGCAGGTCTTCGCGCACGTTGAAGGTCACCCACATGTCGTCCAGAATGGCGATGTTCATGATGGGGGCGCCGGTGCCTACCAGTTCGCCCACTTTGGGGAAGATTTCAGACACTTCGCCGTCGGTCTGTGCGGTCAGGTAGGTTTCCTCGATGTACGACTCCACTTCGGCTACGGCTCCTTTGGCCCGTTCCACCAGAGCGGCGGCAGCGGCCTTGTCCTCGCGTTCGGCTCCGTTGCGTGCCATGTCATACTGTGCCTTGGCGGCTTTCTCGGTGGCTACGGCAGCGTCACGCTGTGCGGTCACTTCGTCCAGCTTCTGTGCGGACATGACTCCCTGGTCGTAGAGGTTTTTCACACGTTTGTATGACTTCTCGGCAATTACCAGTCCGGCCTGTGCCTTCTGCCACATTTCGTAAGCGGCCTGTATCTGTTCCTGGCGTGCGCCTTTCAGGGCCTTTTCGTTCTGGGCCTGTGCGGCTGCTTCGGCGGCACGTGCCTGTTCCAGTTTGGCGTGAATGTCCGGTGCTTCCAGAATGGCCAGCGTGTCTCCGGCTTTCACTTTCTGCCCTTCCTTGACACGGAACTCCAGGATGCGTCCGGGTACCTTGCTCGACACTCTGTATTCTGTAACTTCGGCCTGTCCCTGTACTATTTCAGGTCCCTTGCGCAACATGAAGAATCCCACTACGGCCACAATGGCTATGACTCCCAGCAGGGTGAGGAATGCCAGCAGCATGTTGCTGTTTTGTGATTTTGTATTCATCTTATTCTATCGGTTATTTGTTTCTTGATTATAACAAGGATTTACAGACGTTTTTGTTCTCCTGCACTTCCGTTTTCCATCTCTCTCATCAATATCCGGCGGTCAGTCTGCCGGTAGCCTTCTTCAGGTAGATTTCCGTGAGTTTCACGTCTATCTGAGCGTCAATTTTGTCCGACTGTGCCGAGAGCCATGCCGTATGTGCTTCGAGTACGTTGCTGGCGGGTATCACCCCCTCTTCAAAACCCAGAGTGGCGTAGCGCAGGTTCTCGTCGGCCTTCTCCAGGTTTTTCTGGGCCATGGCCAACTGTTTGGCGGCTTCGTTCACTTTGAATGCCGACTGGCTGACTTGCAGTTCAATTTTTTCTTTGGCATCCTCCAGCTGGTAGCGGGCTATGAGGGCTTCGGATTTGGCTGCTTTCACCTTGTAGACACCCTCGCCCCAGTGCCAGATGGGTACGGACACTACTACGCCTACATTCCACATGCCCTTGAACTTGTTCTCGAAGCTGTTGAACACCGAGGGATTGGAAGCCATGTAGCTGCCCATCAGCGCAACGGAAGGCAGGAACTCGGAACGTGCAATGTTCACCTTCTGTTGGTAAATCTGGGAGGCAAGTTCCAGACTGCGTACTTCGGGGCGTGTGGCGTAGACGGCGTTCATGTCAATATTGTCTGTGGCTGCGGGCAGGGCGGCGAGATCGGCTTCCTGCTCGTCCTTCAGGGTGATGGGAGTGCTGAGGTCCAGTCCGCAGAGCTGGCAGAGCAACATGCGGGAGAGGCTCAGTCCGTCAGTCACCTTGGTCAGGGTCATTTCCGCTTCGTTTACCTTCACCTTTACGGAGAGTCCTTCGGCCTTGGTGGCTACGCCTTCGGCTATCATTTTGTCGACGTCGCTTTCCAGTTTCTGCAACAGTTCCAGATAGCCTTCGGCCAGTTTCTTCTTGTTGGCTAGGGATACTACCTGCCAGTAGGCCTGGTCGGTGCTGAGAATGACATCCTGCAGCCCGGTGTCGTGTTGCTGGCGGGCCAGTTCTTCGGCATACTTGCTGATTTTGTTGTAGGCCCGTATCTTGCCGCCCATGTAGAGGGGCTGTGTCAGGGTCAGCGCTCCTGCATACATGTTGCGCGTGTCAGTCCGGAAAGCATCTACCAGCGAGTTGCCCAGATTATTGAGCGGGGTGGCTATGTCCGTATTGCCTAAAGCCTGAAGTACGGCCATCAGTTCAGGACTCTGCATCAGTTCGGGATGCTGTGTCAGCACTCCCTGTATGCCGCTCTGCATGGCACCGCTCACTTGGGTGCCGATGGAGCCCAGGGCGCTCTTCTGTGCATCACTCAGCAGCGAAATTTCTTTTTGGTTTCGCATATATCCGCCGCTTGCCGAAATCTTGGGAAGATAATTGGTGAAGGCGGCCTTTTTCTGGTAGTGCGCAGCATTGATTTTCTCCCGGCTTATCAGGAGGTCTTTGTTGTTGGCAATGGCCAATGCACGGCAACTATCCAGACTGAGAACCTCTTGGGCGCCGACCGGGAGGAGAAGTGTGGCCAAATAAATGAAACAGAAGAACTTTCTCATTGTAGACATACATTATATAAATAATAGAAATATTGCTTAATAAAACAACAATCGTTGCATAAGCAACGGCACAAATGTATAGGCTTTATCTGATTCCGCAAAATAATTTAATGATTTTAATGATTTTGGTTTTTAAGTGTGTGGAATGGTTGGACGGGAGATTCTGACGGAGTTTTTTTACCTTGGACTTTTCAGTGTTCTGTTTGTTGTGGATAATGGTCTTTCTTTAAAAAAAATCCCCTAACCGAGAGCTGTCAATTGGTACGGATAGGGGACTTGATGGGTGATTGTGTACGGTGGGGCAAGTTGGCTGGGATTGTTTGTTTAGTCCAGCACGAATTCGGACGATCCGATGAGGTTGCCGTCTGTGAAAATGTTCAGGCGGTAGCTGCCGGCATAGAGGAATTCCTCCACGTCCCAATAAACGGTGATGTCTTGTGCCTCTCCGTTATATTCGATGTATTTCTTTATGGAATAAGCCAATTCCCGGTTCTCGTATGGGAATGTGTTGGCAGGATTTTTGGTCAGCACGCCGTTGTCCGGTTTGGTGATTCGGACGTAGACAGTCTTTTCGCCGGTGGGGGCGGTGATGTTTTTGGCTATCGTAAAGTCTATTTTCAGTTTCATGATGTCTTTCACCTTACGGGCTTTTTTACCCCGCTTGTTCTGCGGCAGTACGACAATGTTTGTTGCGTCCAGTTGGGCGGCCAAAGTAACCTTTTTATCCAAGTCTTTTTTCTCTTCGGCCAGTGTGGTGATTTGTTGTGAGGCGTCGTTGTATTTGCGTGTCACTTCGGCAATCACTTCTTTCTGGTGGGCCGTAAGGCGGTTCAGTGAGTCAATCTGGTTAATGTAGCCTACCATGACCTTTCGCAGTGTAGCCAATTCCTTCTTCAGCCGGCGTATTTCGGTGGCGTTGCTGCTTTTTACGGTGCGTAGTTCCTCCAGCAGGCGTTGCGTTTTCAGCTGTTCCTGTTCCAGCAGGGCTGCCAGCGAGTCGTTGGAGACAGTCAGTTTCAGTTCGTCATATTGCTGGGCAAAGCGGGTGTATTCGTTTTCCAGGTCTTCTTTCTCCAGTTGGAATTCCTGTATCAATTCTTTGTTGGTCTGTTTTTCGGAGAACAGCAGGGCGGTAAGGCCGATTAACAACACAATCAGCAGTCCTCCGGTCACAATGATGGGCATGTTCTTTTTGTTCATCATATCATTTTATTGTATAGATGCAAAATTACATTATATATGTCTATTCTGCCGCAAAAATAAGAATTAATCATTAATTCAGTCCCTTTTGGAAGATAATTTTGAGAGTAAGTAATTGTAATGTTGTATGAAAAGGGGCGGTCGGCATTCCGTAAGCGTGGGGCGTGTAAAGGAAAATTGTTAAAGCTTCATAGGTTGATTGATAGATACAGCCAGAGAGTTAAGGAGGTTAGGAGGGTGTCATCTGTTCGGGTGGTATCTTATGCCTTCAGAGTCATCCTTTATCGTTCCTCCTTAACTCCTGCGAGTTTGGTCGGGCTGATTCCATTTCGTATTTTAAAGACTTGGGTTATAGTACTCTCAGTGCTTCTTTGATTTCGCTGTAATGTCTTCTGCTGACTACGATGTTCAGATGATTGAAGGGGGCATATAGCACACAGCGGAGGGTGTTGTTCTCGACTGAGGAAAGGTAGTCTATGTTCAGAATGCAATCTGTATTTACGCGTATGAACGACGGGCTCAGACTTAGGATGTCTTTGGCTTTGGTACTTAACCTCAGTCTGTGCTGTTCCATGTTAGTCAGGGTCATTAGCCAGCAACGGCTTTCGTTGGAGTACTGAAAATAGAGTATTTCGGTATGACGCAACAGTAAAAGACTGCTCACGGTCTGCACGGCGAACTTGTTGCTGTTGCCGGTCAGTTGGCACATGGATTGCTCGAAGTTGGGGGCACTGCTGTCCTTTTCATGTTTCACACGTTCGATGATCTGGCGCAGTTCGTCTGTCTGGTATGGTTTCAGCAAATAGTCAAAAGCCGAAGCACGCAAGGCGTCAATCATGTATTTGTCGAAGGCGGTATAAAACACTACGTGCATGTTGTGATGGATTTGCGGCCTGATTTCCTGTAATAGTTCTATGCCGTTGACTCGGGAGAGTTCTATGTCCAGAAACAGGATGTCGGGCTGGTATCGCACAATGCTTTTCCGTGCCTTGGTGGCGGATGTTTGTGTGTCAAGTATCACCACTTCCGGATAGGCATTTAAGTCTTTTTCCAGATTCTTGATAGCGTTTATTTCATCGTCAATGATGACTGCTGTAATCATGTTTTTACTCATCTAAAAATTGAATTGATAGTTATATGGAACAAAAATCGAAACCAATGTGCCTTGTCTGGATGGTTCAGACTGCGCCAGGTTCTGAATACTGAATGTCATTTTTTGAATGTTTCTGCCATTCAGGACTTCTACGGTGCGGAACAGCATTTTCAGTCCGTTCCCTGTTCCTCTCGCGGAATCTGTCTGTCTGCCCGGGTCGTAACCGCATCCGTTGTCCTGTATGTAAATTTGAATCCCTCCTTCATGTGTGGTAATCTGTATGGACAGCTGGTTGGCTCCGTTGTTTTCCGAATCGAAAGCGTATTTCAGGGCGTTTTCTATTGGTATCTGAATACACATGGAAGGGATAAGGGTCTGTCGGGGGACGTCATCGTCTATTTCCCATGTTACGTTTACCGTTTGCGGATTCGTTTCTTTACGGAGTGTGATGTAGCTTTTTACCAGTTCCACTTCTTCTTGCAGTTGTACGGCTACTTGGTCGGAAGCGGACAGGTTGCCTCGCAAGACCTTGATGAAAAGCTGTAACAGTCGGGAAAGGTCTTCGTATTGTTTGAATACCGGCATGAGTGTATTCAAGACATTGAACATGTAATGTGGTGAAATGCGGTTTTTCACGTTTTCCATGCGCAGATGGGTAATCAGTGACATCTGGCGGGAGTATTCACGTTCGTTTTTCCTCCGTATGTAGAAGAATGCCAGGATTCCCAACAAGAGGAGAATGAGCAACAGTGAAACTGTCAGGACGATGGTGTTGTGCTGGTGAGATAGCTGGGCCTTGTTTTGCGCAATCTGAATGTTTCGCTTCAGCAAAGTGGTATCTTGCTTGTAGCGGTAGTCTATTTCAGTAATATTGTTTACATAACGGACGTTTCTCATGGAGTCGTCATATTGTTCCACAGCCAGCCTGTAACGGTAGGCTTTTGCATAATCTCCTTTTTGGGCATAATACTCCATGAAACGTTTGTTGTGCAGATAAGTGTAAGAAGGACCTATGTGCAGGGGATTGTAGGGTTGTGAAAGGTAAGTATTGGCAATATTTGTTTCGTTTTTGCGCAAGGCCAGTGCGGCCTGTAGACTGTTCAGGTAAAATATGACTTCTTCGTTTGCTGTTGGGTCATTCTTAAAGTAGGCATAAGATTTGTCCAGATAATGATGTGCTGAATCGTATCTGCCCAGTAATGTAAAGATTTCGCCAATGTTGGCTTCTACGAGAGCGTCGAGCGAAGGTTGTTTGAAGGACTGGGCTATCTTGTAAGCCTTCCTGAAGCAGCTTAATGCTTCGGAATATTTTTCCTCAAAGTAGTAACAGTTTCCTTTCGCATTCCAGAAGTGGTAATTGTCGTAAGCCAGCCGCTGTTCCTGATCCCTTTCGGCAAGGCCGAAATAGTAGTGGGCTTGTGAGAAATTATGCAGGTCTGCATAGACTTGGGCGAGGCCTACGTAAATGGAGAATCTCACTCGTTGGGAATTCAGTGAATCCACAACCCATAAGGCCCGATGGTAGAATTTGGATGCTTCCGCCAATTCTCCTTTCTGCCTATATTGGTCGGCCAGATTGATACAGACATTTTCCAATTCCCTGCGGTCGGTGGCATGTGTCAGTATGTCGTAGGCGTGGTGGAGGCAGGCTATGGCCGAATCGCGCTGGTTCATTCCCTGAAGCATGGCAAACCGATGGTTCCAGCAGTCGGCCTCCAGGGCATCTGTTCCGCTATGATGGTGACAGTAATCTAGTACTCTGTCGTTGATTTGCAGGTTCTTGTCGGTATATCCCTGCAAGTAGAGGCAATATCCGACAAAGAGTTCCAGTTTGTAGTATGCTGTGCTGTCTGTCAGTCCCTGCTGTGCAGCCTGGAAGCATTTTTGCATTTCTGCCGGATAGGTGTATAGGGAATCGAATCGGCTTATAAGAATCGAGTCAACGATATCTTGTTGCCCTCTATTCCCTGCATGTCGTGAGGTGCAGGACAGCAGTGCGGCTATCAACAGCAAGACCGGCATTATCTTTCTATAGGTGACATTCATTTTTTTCAATCCTTATTTTAAGTGCAAATATAACTTTTTCGGATTGTTTTATAAATGAAAGATTTTTTTGTTTTCTTGTTTTTATGCTTGAATGGTATAAAAAGATGTTTGTCTGGTCTGTAATCGAGTGAAGGTAGAATCGGTGCAAATGTACTTCGGAGATGGATGTCTGAGTGCATTGACAGGATATCATCCCGTTCCCGGCCCCGTAAGGACTGTCGGACATTCTTATGTGTCAATGCCTTTTGAAACGGATTGGCTGGATGGTGAATGGGTGCAGCTGAATTTGCGGGAGTTAAAATGCTCGGAGGTTATAATCGCCGCCTGAGTAGGGCAGAACGATTAATGCCGGTACAGGCTGTTCTTTGACTTGTGGGTATAGCGTGTTTCTTTCCCTTTTCGTAACTGTGTTAGAACCTGTGCTCTGTTTAAATGTAAGATTGGTTTCTCATTTACCTGGTTCTTTGTGCTATCGGTGATGATTTCCCTTGTCTTTTACCAGAATAACCTTCAACTGGGGGTCAGAAAGCATATCTTGTCCTCTGGGAGATAGTAAAAGCTGCAGTTGGGTTTTCCTATGTTCCCACGTCGGCAGGTCTGTCGGGCGGTCTAACTGCTGTTTGATGGGCCTGTACCAATAGCCGGGAAAGGATAAGGCGCATACAGCTCCTTCGTCCACTACATGGCGCAGCTCTTCGATGCAGTGGTCTATCTCTTCGTTATCCATGTGGGAGGGCTTGTCGTAAGAGACGTAGCATGAAGTATAGAAGCCTCTGTCCGTAAAATATTTTAATGACTTCCAGTTGGGGCTTTCTATAATCAGCCGTTTCCTGTCAATCCGAAACTGGCTTAAGAGTCGGTCCAGTGAAGCATACAATACTTTTTTGTTGTAGCGGGTCAGGTTTTTGATGTCCAGCCAGATTTTACCTCCATGTTCTTTCAAGTAGGCAAAATAGTTGTTTAAATTCAGATTGATGCTGTTTTCCGGGTCGTGTGTCACGTCAAAAGTCCGGTTCTGGCGGGAGAAGATGACGTCTACCTCTATATTCGGGTATTCATCGTGTTTCTCCAGTAATTTCTCCATGGAGTTGCAGCGGTGAAGCCATATTTTGTCCGGATAATCGCCGGTTTGGGTTGCTCCTATATATACGACATAAAAAAGTAAGATGACAATTACCGACAGGAATACCCTCATTCTTGTCGTAAACGCATCCCTTTGGATGCGATTGTGCGTCTGAAAATTCAATATGTCCATTTGTTTTCAAATTATTATTTTGGTTTTATGCTCTATTCTCTTTCTGGACAGAAAACGGTTTACATTCAATTAGATATGCTCACCCTCATTTGATGAAAATCCGAAGCAAGTTATTCGGATAATTTGGGATGTGCAAGAAAATAAGAGATATTTAATCTTTTGTATGCTTGCTATGGTTCTTTTTTGAGAAAGATAACAAATGTGAAAGCGGAAGAATGCAATGAAGCGTAAGAGGCTTAAGCCGATTTTCAATTTGTACGTTAGGTATCGATATTTAACTAAATTTATTGCGGAAATATTTCTTTAATTACGAATATCACTGTACTTTTGCGGACACATTTAAACACTTAAAAACAAAAAACTAAGAATTATGTCAAAAGTAACCGTAGTAGGTGCAGGTAACGTAGGTGCTACATGCGCTAATGTATTGGCTTTTAATGAAGTGGCCGATGAAGTGGTAATGCTGGACGTAAAGGAAGGCGTGTCTGAGGGCAAGGCAATGGATATGATGCAGACTGCTCAGCTGTTGGGTTTCGATACCACGATTGTAGGTTGTACCAACGATTATGAAAAGACTGCCAACTCTGACGTCGTAGTCATCACTTCCGGTATTCCCCGCAAGCCGGGCATGACTCGTGAAGAACTGATTGGCGTGAATGCCGGCATCGTGAAATCGGTTGCAGAGAACATTCTGAAATATTCTCCCAATGCCATTCTGGTGGTTATCTCCAACCCGATGGATACCATGACTTATTTGTCTCTGAAGGCTCTGGGCCTGCCGAAGAACCGCATCATCGGTATGGGCGGTGCTTTGGACAGCTCCCGTTTCAAATACTTCCTGTCTCAGGCTTTGGGCTGCAACGCCAACGAGGTAGAGGGTATGGTTATCGGCGGTCACGGCGATACGACCATGATTCCGCTGGCACGTCTGGCCACTTACAAGGGACAGCCCGTCAGCAACCTGCTGAGCGAAGAGAAACTGAACGAAGTGGTAGCTGCCACGATGGTGGGCGGTGCTACGCTGACCAAGCTGCTGGGCACTTCTGCATGGTATGCTCCGGGTGCGGCAGGCGCATACGTGGTTGAGTCCATCATCCACAACCAGAAGAAGATGATTCCCTGCTCCGTATATCTGGAAGGCGAATATGGCGAATCGGACATCTGCATCGGTGTTCCCGTCATCCTGGGCAAGAACGGCATCGAGAAGATTGTTGAGCTGGAACTGACTGAAGACGAAAAGGCCAAGTTTGCTGCCAGTGCCGCTGCCGTTCACAAGACCAACGCCGCTTTGAAGGAAGTAGGCGCTCTCTGATTCTCGCAGAGAATTAGGTAAAGACTTAGACCGGAGCCTCACGACCATTTTAGGTAAGGGACGTGAGGCTTTGTTGCTTTGTTTACTGCATATACAGTTGTTATTTGTTAATTTAAGTTTCGCAGGTTTGTTAACGGCTTGTAGTTAAGAAGTTAAGCCAATACCTTTGTGAAAAAGGATGCCGACCATACACTCAAGCTATTGGCTTTAACTCCTAAGCCCACCCTGGTGGGCGATAACTCCTTTAACTTCTTTAACTCCTGCAAGTTTGGCTTCGCCGATTTTCAATTCGCATTTGCGAAACTTGAGTTTGTTAATCTATTATATTATGAAAAAATTATCATTATTCTGTATGGCTGCCTTGTGTTGCGCGGGCAGTCTGGCAACGGCGCAGGAGTCTCCTTTGTGGCTGCGCAATTGCTCCATTTCGCCCGATGGCACCAGCATTGCCTTTACCTACAAGGGCGACATCTACACGGTGCCTGTCGAAGGAGGGCGCGCACAGCAGATTACCACCAATCCGGCTTACGACACGGCTCCTGTCTGGAGCCCGGACAGCAAGCAGATAGCTTTTGCGTCCGACCGCATGGGCAGTATGGACCTCTACATCGTGGGCCGTGAGGGCGGAGAACCGCGTCGCCTCACCACCCACTCGGGCAGCGAGACGCCGATTGCCTTCAGCGATGCCGGCCACATCCTGTTCTCGGCCGATGTGATGCCCAGTACCGAATCCATCTTCTTCCCCTCCAACGGCCAGTTCCGCCAGGTCTATCAGGTTCCGGTCTCGGGCGGACGTCCCACGTTGTTCTCTTCCATGCCTATGGAGCGCATTTCCGTCAACAAGGACGGACGCATGCTCTATCAGGACAAAAAAGGGTATGAAGACTATTGGCGCAAGCACCAGAAGTCTCCCATTGCACGCGACGTCTGGATGTACACTCCCGGCGGCGCGCCCGCTTACCAGAAGCTGACCACGTTTGAGGGCGAAGACCGCGAGCCGGTCTGGGCTCCGGATGGAAAATCCTTCTACTATCTGAGCGAGGAGAACGGCAGCTTCAACATCTATCGCCGTGTGCCGGGCGAGGAGAAGCGTGAACAGCTGACCAAGCACACCGTACACCCCGTCCGCTTCCTCAGCGTGGCTGCCGACGGCCGCCTCTGCTACGGCTTCAACGGCGAAATCTATACCCTCCAGCCCGGAGGGAAACCGCAGAAGGTGAACATCTCCATCCTGGCCGACCGCAATGACAAGGACATGATTCGCCAGATATGGGGCAGCGGCGCCACCGAGATGGCCGTTTCGCCCGACGGCAAGGAGGTGGCCTTCGTCCTGCGGGGCGATGTCTATGTGACCTCCGTGGAGTATCGCACCACCAAACGCATTACCAACACCACCTGCCAGGAGCGCGACCTGGACTTTGCGCCCGACGGCCGCAGCCTGGTCTATGCTTCCGAGCACGACGGCGTGTGGCAACTCTATACCACCTCCATTGTCCGCAAGGACGAGAAGCAGTTCGCCTATGCTTCCGAGCTGAAGGAAGAACGACTCACCCATTCGGATGTGGCTTCTTTCCAGCCCCAATATAGCCCCGACGGCAAAGAAGTGGCCTTCCTGGAGAACCGCACCGCCATCCGTGTCATCAACCTGAAATCGAAGAAAGTGCGTACGGTGATGGAGGCCAAATACCAGTATTCCTATACTGACGGCGACCAGTGGTTCCAGTGGAGCCCGGACGGACAGTGGATTCTTTCGGACTACATCGGCGTGGGCGGATGGAACAACAAAGACGTGGTGCTGCTTCCGGCCGACGGCAAAGGCGAGATGGTGAACCTCACCGAGAGCGGATATTCTGACGGCAAGGCCAAGTGGGTGCTGGACGGTAAGGCCATGATCTGGACCAGCGACCGTGCCGGCTATCGCAGCCACGGCAGTTGGGGCTCGGAAGACGATGCCTACATCATGTTCTTCGACGCAGATGCCTACGACCGTTTCCGTATGACAAAGGAAGAACTGGCTCTGCGAGAAGAGCAGGACAAGGCGGAAAAGGAAGAAAAAGCCAAAGAAGAAAAGGAGAAGGAAAGCAAGAAGAAGAAAAAGTCCGACAAGTCCGATAAAGAAGAGAAGGCAGAAAAGGAAAAGAAAGAGCCGCTGAAGCTGGACCTTGCCAACCGCTTCGACCGCATTGTGCGGCTGACGGTGAACTCTTCGCGCCTGGGCGACGCCTTCCTGACCAAGAAGGGCGACGTGCTCTATTACCTGGCGGCCTTTGAGGGCGGATACGACCTGTGGGAACACAACCTCAAGGAAAACACCACCCGCATCCTGCTCAAGGGCGTGGGCTATGGCAGCCTGCTGCCCGACAAGGAAGGGAAGAATCTGTTCATGTGTACGGGGGGAGTCATGAAGAAGATTGAGGTGGCAGGAAGCAAAGTCTCCTCGGTTGATTTCGAGGCATTCTTTGACTACCAGCCTTACGGCGAGCGCGCCTACATCTTCGACCACGTATGGCGCCAGGTGGCCGACAAGTTCTATGTGCCCGACCTTCACGGAGTGGACTGGGACGGTTACAAGGAGGCCTACAAGCGCTTCCTGCCCCATATCAACAACAATTATGACTTTGCCGAGATGCTGAGCGAGCTGCTGGGCGAACTGAACGCCTCGCACACCGGTGCCCGTTACTCCGCTCCCGGGGCTTCGATGGCTACGGCTGCGTTGGGCGTGTTCTACGACGAGAACTATACGGGCAACGGCTTGCGCATCAAGGAAATCATTGCGCGCAGTCCGCTCGCACAGAAGAAGACGGATGTCACCGTGGGCTGCATCATCGAAAAGGTGGACGGCGAGCCCGTTGAGGCCGGAGCCGACTACTTCCCGCTGTTCGAGGGCAAAGTGGGCCGGAAAGTACTGCTCACTGTCTACAATCCGGCCACCGGAAAGCGTTTTGAGGAGACTCTGAAGCCTATTTCCTACGGTGCTCAGAACGAACTGCTCTACCGCCGCTGGGTGGAGCGCAACCGCCAGAAGGTGGAGGAACTCTCCGGAGGCCGTCTGGGCTATGTACACATCAAGGGCATGGACAGCCCCAGCTTCCGCCAGATTTACTCCGAACTGCTGGGCCGTTACCGCAACAAGGAAGCCGTGGTGGTAGACGTGCGCCACAACGGTGGCGGCTGGCTGCACGACGATGTGGTGACCCTGCTTGGCGGCAAGGAATACCAGCGTTTCGTGCCGCGCGGACAATACATCGGCAGCGATCCCTTCAACAAGTGGCTGAAACCTTCGTGCATGCTGGTGTGTGAGGACAATTACAGCAATGCCCACGGCACTCCCTTCGTCTACAAGACCCTGAGCGTGGGCAAGCTGGTAGGTACCCCTGTGGCCGGTACCATGACCGCCGTGTGGTGGGAAAGCCAGACCGACGGCAGCCTCGTATTCGGTGTGCCCCAGGTGGGCTGCATGGACATGCAGGGCAACTATCTGGAAAACCATACCCTCCAGCCCGATGTCCTCATCTACAATTCTCCCGAACAGGCCCTGAGCGGCGACGATGCCCAGCTGAAAGCGGCCGTAGACTGCCTGCTGAAGGAACTGGGGGAGAAAAAGTAAAGTGTAATCAAGGGAGTTAAGGGAGTTCAGGAAGTCGGAGAGGTTAAGGAAGTTAGAGAAGTTAAAGCCGATAGTCTTGTAAACGGGAAATCAGCGCTAACAGGTCTATTGGCTTTTAACTCCTAAGCCCACCCTGGTGGGCGATAACTCCCTCTAACTCCCTCTAACTTCCTTGACTTCTCCAACTTCCTTAACCTTTCTAACTCCTCAACTCACACCGTCCCCTCACTCTTCCGTCCGCGTATAGGCTTCAATCTCGCGGATGGCATCTTTGGCCTTGCGGCGCACGTTGTTGAGGTGCAGCAGGCCCATGACGGCTCCGACCACAAACCCTACGCCTCCTCCGATGCAGATGGTTTCTCCTCCTTCCTTGGGATAGCTTTCAACGAGGAACCAGACCATCCACAGCGCGGCGAAGGGCAGGCCGAAGTACAGCCATTTCAGCCCCAGGCGGTTCATGCGTATCAGGGCCTGGCTGATGTTTATCAGGTTGCCGGTCGATATTTCTTTGGGGGCAACGATCAGAAAGAGGGAGGTCACGACGCAGAACATCCACGAATAGCCCGTCGAGATGAAGAACAGGTTGCAATAAATCAGTGCGAAGGGTACCAGTATGTACATGGAGCGGATTTTTCGTTTGATGTAACCAAGTTTTTCCCGAATCGATTGCATGATCATCTTCTCGTTGACGATGGCTTCTTTCGCCAGTTTCTCTTTCAGCAGTCTGATTTGCTGTTTCATTTCTTCCAGTTCGAAGTTATCTTGATGCTTTTCCATACTGATGCGTTTTTATTGGTTCGACATTTTTTTCAACTCCTCTTTGATGCGATACAGGCGCACGGACACGTTCTTGGTCGAGATGCCCACGATGGCTCCTATCTCTTCGTAGCTCATGTTCTCCAGCCACAGCAGCACGATGGCGCGGTCGAAGGGCTTTAGCCGGTGGATGCGGTCGTAGAGCCGACGGATTTGCCGGGAGTCTTCGTCGTTGTCCTTAAACAGGTTGATGTCCATCTTCAGCGGCAGGGTGGCCCGCTTCTGCTTTTTCCGTTCGCACGAGATGCAGGTGTTGAAGCTCACTCGCCATATCCAGGTGTCGATGCTGCTTTGGTTCCGGAAGGAGGCGTATCCTTTCCAGAGGTTGATGAGCACCTCCTGAAACAGGTCGCTGACTTCATCGGAATCGTTCGAGAACATAAAGCACACCGTGTAGATGGTGCTTTTGTGTTCCTTGATCATTTGCGCAAATGTGTTATGCTTGTACGCTCCGTGAGCGACGCTTGCATGCTCCACGGACGACACTTGCACGGTTCACGGACGATGCTTGCACGGTTCGCGGGCAATGCAAGCAATGCTTGGCGGCATTGCTTGTCGCGTAGGCCAACTGCCGATGTCGTCCGGCTGAAGTAGCTGTTTACGTGCGACAAGAGGTGAAAGATGGGTATGCGGACGACACGGATGAGACGGACTTACATGGATAATATATGAGAAAGGGGAAATAGCCTTCACACCTTCACCGGACTTTTAGAGCGTTGGCGTTCAGGTTGATAGGGTGAAACCTCCGCTTTCACAGAAGTTTCACCTTTGGTTTTTTATCGTACATCCGCCCCCCACATCATCTTGTTGCGGAGCGTGTCGAAGAAGATGTGGTTGAAGCGTTTCACCACTTTGATGGAATAGTCGGCCCGTGAAATCTTCAGTTGTGTGCCTTCCTTGCACGATTCGCTCCGTCCGTCCACGGCCACCAGAAAGTTGTGGCTGCGGCTTTCCACGTCCAGTGTGATTTCCCAGTCATCGCAGATGACGATGGGACGTACGTTGAGGCTGTGTGGAGCGACGGGAGTGATGGCGATGGTCTTGCTGTGAGGCACCATGACGGGGCCGCCCACGCTGAGCGAGTAGGCGGTGGAGCCGGTGGGAGTGGCGATGACCAGGCCGTCGGCCTGATAGGTGGTGAGGTGGGCGCCGTTAATATAAGTATGTATGCTGATCATGGACGAACTGTCGTGCTTCAGTACGGCAATCTCGTTGAGGGCGTAGGGTATTTCGTTCAGGCAGCCGTTGCCGCACTTCAGTTGGAGCACGCTCCGTTCTTCCACCGTGTAGCGGCGGTCGTAGATCTCGTCGAAGGTTGCCTCCATTTCGGCAGGGGAGATGTCTGCCAGGAAGCCCAGCCGTCCGGTATTGATGCCCAGGATGGGGATGTTCTTTTTGCCTACCCGGCTGGCGGCTTTCAGAAAGGTGCCGTCGCCGCCGATGCTGATGACCATGTCGGCCTCGAAGTCGCTGTCGTCGAAAAGCTGGGCCTGTGGAAGGTCCAGCCGCTGGTCTTCGGTGAGGAATTGGTAAAATTCGCGGCAGATGCAGAGCTCCGCTTTCCGCTCTCGCAGCAGGCGGAAAAGGTTCTCTGCGTGCGACGATTTATGGGCCTGATAAGTATTTCCGAATATGGCAAATTTCATGTTCCGTTTCTTGTTATATCGCTTGCAAAGATGCCATTTTTTTCTCACAATGCTGCCAACATATTGCTATTATTTGTATTTTTGCCCCCAAACTGTATACGTGTTATGACAAAATTGAGTGTGAACATAAACAAGGTGGCTACGCTGCGGAATGCCCGCGGGGGTGATGTGCCCAATGTGGTGAAGGTGGCATTGGATTGTGAAACGTTTGGTGCAGACGGCATTACGGTGCATCCTCGTCCGGACGAGAGACACATCCGCAGGAAGGATGTCTACGACTTGCGTCCGGTGCTGCATACGGAGTTTAACATTGAGGGCTACCCTTCTCCCGAATTCATCGACCTGGTGCTGAAGGTGAAGCCCCACCAGGTGACACTGGTGCCCGACAGTCCCGACCAGCTGACTTCCAATGCGGGCTGGGATACCCGTACTCACTTTGATTTCCTCTCCGAGGTACTCGATGCGTTCAACAACGCGGGCATCCGTACTTCGGTTTTCGTCTCTACCGATTTGGAGATGATTGAATTTGCCGCCAAGGCAGGTACTGACCGTGTGGAGCTCTATACCGAACCATACGCGTCGGCCTACGGCAAGGACAAGGAGGCGGCTGTGGCTCCGTTTGTGGAGGCGGCCAAGACAGCCCGCAGCCTGGGGCTGGGACTGAATGCCGGCCATGACCTGAACCTGCATAACTTGAACTATTTTTATCAAAACATTCCGTGGTTGGACGAAGTCTCCATCGGCCATGCGCTCATCTGCGACGCGCTGTACCTGGGACTGGAACGTACGATTCAGGAATATAAAAACTGTCTTCGCTGATGAACCTGATGCTTTTATGGGCCCAAGTGGCTCCGGCTTTGGCCGATTCGATTGCTGGTGCCAATCCGGTATTGACGCCGGTCAACGCACCCGACGAGATGAACCTCTGGAGTATGGCCGTGAAGGGCGGCTGGATTATGGTCGTACTGGCGCTGATGTCCCTCCTCTGTTTTTACATCCTGTTCGAGCGGAACTACGTCATCCGCAAGGCCGGCAAGGAGGATCCGCAGTTCATGGATAAAATCAAGGATTATATTCTGGGGGGAGAACTGAAGGCGGCCATCAACTATTGCCGCAATGTCAACACTCCCTCGGCCCGTATGATTGAGAAAGGCATCAGCCGCCTGGGACGTCCGGTGAACGACGTGCAGGCTGCCATTGAAAACGTGGGCAACATCGAGGTGGCCAAGCTGGAGAAAGGCATGACCATCATGGCCACCATTGCCGGCGGTGCCCCGATGCTGGGCTTCCTGGGAACGGTGACCGGTATGGTGAGGGCTTTCTGGCAGATGGCCAATGCGGGAAACAACATCGACATCACGCTGCTCTCAGGCGGTATCTACGAGGCCATGATTACTACGGTGGGCGGTCTGATTGTGGGCATCATCGCCATGTTTGCCTATAACTACCTGGTGACGCTGATAGACGGCGTGGTGAACAAGATGGAGGCCAAGACCATGGCATTCATGGACTTGCTGAATGAACCCGCCTGAACAGGAGGCCCGTTCTTACTCTTTCAATCATAGAAACGAACCATTAAAAGGAAACATCGTGTTAAAGCGCAGAGCTAAAATATCGCCCAACTTCAGCATGGCGTCCATGACGGACCTCATCTTCCTGCTGCTGATATTCTTTATGATAACCTCCACCATGGTGTCGCCCAATGCCATCAAGGTATTGTTGCCACAGGGCAAGCAGCAGACGTCCGCCAAGCCGCTGACGCGGGTCATCATCGACAAGGACCTGAACATCTATGCGGCTTTCGGCAACGACCGCGAACAGGCGCTTTCGCTGGAGGAACTTACGCCCTTCCTGCAGGAATGCGCGGCCCGTGAGCCGGAGATGTACATCGCCTTGTATGCCGACGAGACGGTGCCCTATCGTGAAATCGTGAGGGTGCTGAACATTGCGAACGAGAATCATTTCAAAATGGTGCTGGCTACCCGCCCGCCCGAATCGAGATAAACACTGTGGATCAGAAGAAAAAAGGGAAATACATCGGAATGGCCGGTGCGCTGCTGGTGCATGTGGCGTTTGT
>NZ_CASFWU010000059.1 GCF_949298305.1 uncultured Bacteroides sp.
CCGAACAGAACTTTTAATGCTAAACTTATCAAAGAACTATTTGGCATAGTGGCAGAAGCCGCTTAGCCGATATGTTGAATTCTTAACGGACTATTAATTGATAAATAAAAGGCTTTTAATTTAAGCAAAGGTAGCGGCTTAACTTGCCTAAGGCGGCGACTTGGCTTGCCAAAGGTGGCGGCATTGCCTGCCAAAGGCAGCGGGAAGGGCGCGGAAGGTAACGAGGAAAAACGTATATTTGCGGCAGAAAAAAACAGAAAACGGAGAACATGAGAGAATACATCATCGCAGACAATCAGGACATCAGCAAGGCCGGACTGATGTTTCTGCTCGGCGGACGGAAAGAAACGGCCGCCCTGCTGGAGGCGGAAAACAAGGCGGAACTGGTGCAGATGCTGAAGCTGCACCCGCAGGCGGTCGTCGTGCTGGACTATACGCTGTTCGACTTCACGGGCGCCGAAGAGCTGGTCATCCTGCACGAGCGATTCAAGGAGGCTGACTGGCTGCTGTTTTCCGACGAACTGGGCATCGCCTTCCTGCGGCAAGTGCTGCTGGGCAGCACAGCCTTCGGCGTGGTGCTGAAGGACGCTTCCAGGGAGGAAATTCTCTCCGCCCTGCTTGGCACGGCCCGCGGCGAACGCTACATCTGCAGCCACATAGCCAACCTGCTGCTGCGCGAAGGCAGCACCCCCTCCCCCGCACGCTCCGCCGCGGAC
The DNA here is from genome assembly GCF_949298305.1 of uncultured Bacteroides sp. GTDB lineage: Bacteria > Bacteroidota > Bacteroidia > Bacteroidales > Bacteroidaceae > Bacteroides. Next base: position 717 of record NZ_CASFWU010000059.1, read on the forward strand.
AATCTGCTCACCGCCTCCGAAAAGAGTATCCTCAAGGAGATTGCCCTGGGCAAAACCACCAAAGAGATTGCCGCCCAGAAGAACCTCAGCTTCCACACCGTGAACAGCCACCGCAAGAACATCTTCCGCAAGCTGAAGGTGAACAATGCGCACGAGGCCACCCGCTATGCCATGAAGGCGGGCATCGTGGACGCGGTGGAGTATTATATATAAGGAAAGAAGACATCTGTATGGAGGCAAAACAAGAGTATCTGAAGCTCTCCTCCTTCAGGAAGGAGGAGTACCCGAAGGGGGAGGTGGTAGGTGAACACATAAAGTGCTAATATACAGAAGGCCGCAAAAACCTACCACCCCGCCCGTTGGGCACCCCTCCTTCCTGAAGGAGGGGAGTCAGTTACCAGCACTTTGTGTTGGCACACCCTTATCCCGCCTCCGGCCCGGCTCACCCTTCCAGCGCCTGCGCCAGGTCGGCCAGCAGGTCGTCAATGTGTTCCGTCCCTACGGAGAGGCGGACGGTGCCCGGGCGGATGCCCTGCTCCTCCATCTCGCGCGGAGTCAGCTGCGAGTGGGTGGTGGTGGCCGGATGGATGACGAGCGATTTCAGGTCGGCCACGTTGGCCAGCAGCGAGAACAGCTGCAGGCGGTCTATGAACCGATGGGCCGCCTCCACGCCTCCCTTCACCTCGAACGTAAAGATGGAACCTCCGCCCTGCGGGAAGTAGCGGCAGTAAAGCTCGTGGTCGGGGTGCTGGGGCAGCGAGGGGTGGTTCACCGCCTCCACCCGCGGATGGGCTGCCAGGAACTGCACCACGCGCAGGGCGTTCGCCACATGACGCTCCACGCGGAGCGAGAGGGTCTCGATGCCCTGCAGCAGCAGGAAGGCGTTGAAAGGACTGATGGCCGCCCCCGTGTCGCGCAGCAGGACGGCACGGATGCGCACCGCATAGGCCGCCGCTCCGCCCGCGTCCGTAAAGCGCACGCCGTGGTAGCTGGGGTCGGGCTCGGACAGCTGGGGGAACTTGCCCGACGCCGCCCAGTCGAAGCGTCCGCCGTCCACAATCACGCCGCCCAGCGAGGTGCCGTGTCCGCCGATGAACTTCGTGGCGGAGTGTACCACGATGTCCGCCCCGTGCTCGATGGGGCGTATCAGGTAGGGCGTGCCGAAAGTGTTGTCTATAATCAGAGGGATGCCGTGGGCGTGGGCCACGTCGGCCACGGTGCGGATGTCCGTCACGTTGCTGTTGGGGTTGCCCAGCGTTTCGATGAACACCGCCTTGGTATTCTCACGGAAGGCCTCCTCGAAGTTCTGCGGACGCGAAGGGTCCACGAACGTCGTCTCTATCCCGTAGTCCTTCAGCGTATGTGCCAGCAGGTTGTAGCTGCCGCCGTAGATGGTCTTGGCGGCCACGATGTGGTCGCCCGCACGGGCTATGTTGGCTATGGCGTAGGTCACTGCCGCCGCCCCCGAGGCCACGGCCAGGGCTGCTACGCCGCCCTCCAGCGCTGCCATGCGCTGCTCCAGCACCGCCTGCGTGGGGTTGGTCAGTCGTCCGTAAATGTTTCCCTCGTCCCTGAGGGCGAAGCGGTCGGCCGCATGGGTCGAGTTACGGAACACGTAGGAAGCCGTCTGGTAGATGGGTACGGCACGGGCGTCGGTGGCCGGGTCGGGCTGCTCCTGCCCCACATGCAGCTGCAGCGTCTCAAATCGTAAGTTCTTTGTTTCCATTGTCTGTATGATTAAAGTAGATGTATGTCCGGGATTCACTCTTATCAGGTATATGCACCGATAACGGTTGCAAAGATAGCCCCGAGACACAGGCCGGACAACGGCACATAATAGGGATTTTTATACCACAATTATGGTAGATAAACGAACTATTCGTTACATTTGCACGCAAAACCCGTAAATACCCGTGCAAATGAAAAGAAAACAGATACTGCTTCTCCCCTTGTGTACGCTCCTGGCTCTGTCGGGCCTCTTCTCCTGCGGAGTGGACCGCTGGCCCGAATACTACCCGCTGACAGGACGCGACCTGTGGATAGACAGCGTGATGAGGGAAGACTACCTCTGGTACGACGAAATACCAGCCTTCGACGACCTGAATTACTTCCAGTCGCCGCAAGAGTTCCTCAACCAAATCAAGTCGGACAAGGACGAGTTCTCCACCGTAGACACCTTGAGCACGGTGCCCGTACCGAGTTACGGATTCGACTACAGCCTTAGCCAGGCGCCCGACAACGACACGGCCTATTATGCCCAGGTGACCTACGTCATCCCCGACTCGCCGGCCTCCGAAGCCGGGCTGGAGCGGGGCGACTGGATTATGATGGTGGACAACGACTATATCACCAAGAAGAACGAAGACGTGCTGAAGGAAGGCGGCAGCAAGGACATCGTCATCGGCCAGTACACCCTGCAACCAGCCACCGAGGGCGAAGAAGCGCCCACGGGCGTGGTGACCAAGGACCGCGACACCGTGCTGCCCGCATCGAGGGCCGTCAACGACGTGGTGGTGCCGGTCAGCAAGATACTCGACGGCGGTGTGGGCTACATTGTCTATAACAGCTTCCAGGCATCGGCCGATGCCGAAGTGGGCGCCTTCACGCGGCAATGTGCCGAAAGCGGTGTGAAGGACCTGGTGATTGACCTGCGCTACAATGCCGGCGGCGACATGGAGAGCGTGCGTCTGTGGGCAGCCGCACTGGTGCCTTCGGCCAATCTGGGCTCTACCCTGGCCAGCCTGACATTCAACCAGAAGCAGAGCGCCCGCAACGGCGACATCAGCATCGACCCCAACCTTTTGCAGGCACAAGGCGGCAGCAACCTGAACCTCTCCACCGTCTATTTTCTGACCAGCGGCACCACCGCCGGCGCCTCGGAGATGCTCATCAACTGCCTGAAGCCCTATATGAACGTAGTGATGGTGGGCGAAACCACCAAGGGCGAATACCTGGCCACAGCAGGCTATCTCAACGAATCGCTGCGCGTGGTGTTGCGTCCCGTGGTGTGCGAAGTGTACAACGCCAACGGCGCGGCCGACTATACGGCAGGCTTCCTGCCTCAATATACGGTCAACGGGCTGGACAACCCCGCTCAGGTGCTCCCGCTGGGTAACCCCGACGAGGCCCTGTTGAGCACGGCGCTGGGTGTCATCAACGGTACAATTACTCCCGGCACCGATACAGGCACCGACGAAGAGGCACCCACAGAGACCCGCATCAAACGTACCTTCCGCAAAGGGCTGATTCTTCCCTGAAAGTATAAACCTGAGGAAAAGAAAAATGGAAAGTCGAGGATGAGAACCCATCTTCGACTTTCCATTTTTCCGTTTACACTGCTGTATCCCCCCCCTCAGGCCATCTGCATCTTCCGATACTCGTTGGGCGTATATCCCACATTCTTCTTGAAGATACGGTTGAAATGTTGCGAATACTGGTAGCCCAGTTCGTAGGCAATCTGGCTCACCGTCTTGCCCGTTCCCGCTATCATGTCCTTGGCCAAGTCTATAATCTTGTCCTGAATGTATTCCTGGGCTGAGCGTCCGGTTTCTTTCTTAATCAAGTCTCCGAAGTAGTTGGGCGAGAGGAATACCCGGTCGGCAAAATACTTCACGGTAGGCAGGCCGTCGGTTTGGGGAATATCGCTCTGGAAATAGTCGTCGAGCAAAGTCTCAAATTTGGTCAGCACATCCCTGTTGGCTACTGAACGGGTAGCGAACTGACGTTCATAGAAGCGCATGCAGTAATCCAGCAGCAGCCGGATGTGACTTGCGATAAGCCGCTTGCTAAGCTTGTCTGCGGGACGCTGTAGCTCCATCTTAATTCTCGCCAAACAATCTGAGATAAGTTTCCTCTCCTCTTCCGATACATGGAGCGCCTCCGCCGAGCTGTAGGAAAAGAAAGTGTACGACTTCATTTCCTGCGCCAACGAGGTTCCCTTAATCAAGTCAGGATGAAACAAGACTCCCAAAGCATCCGGCTTCACCCCTTCCAGCATCTCCACCTCAGTCACCTGTCCGGGTGCAAAGCTGGTAATGGTGCCCTCCTGATAGTCATAGGTCTGCTTTCCGTAGCGTATGTCGCCACACTTTGTATTCTTCAGATAGAGGGCATACACGCCGTAATTGAAGATAAAATGCTTGGGAATGCGGGTAGCCTCCGACAAGTCTACCACGCTGACCAACGGGTGTAACGTCTTCAGCCCGAACAGGTCATTGTATTTGCTTACTGCATCCAGCTGTATTATATCTGCCATTCCGATTGATTGCTATTATAACAGGCAGGCATCATTGTGCCTGGGCCGATGAACGTTTGAAGAATTTATCAAAGAAAAGTATTTGATAGTCGATGGAATTGTTCCAATACCGGCCGTCGTGTACGCCCGGACGGGTAATGAAGTCGTGATCAATGCCTCGTGCCAGCAGGCGCTTGTGCAGGTCTTTGTTCACCTCCAGAAAGAAGTCGCTTTCACCACAGTCCACAATGATAGCCAGGTCGCCCCGCCCGATTTTGTCCAGCTGGTTGATGACGGTATGGGCATCCCACACAGCCTTGTTGGCCGCATATTCACCCAACTGCCGGCTCATCTCCCAGTTCGTGGGGAAAGGACGGATGTCCACTCCGCCGCTGGTGGAGCCTGCCGCACCGAATACGTCCTTATGACGGAAAGCATTCCACAAAGCGCCGTGTCCACCCATGCTCAAGCCTGTGATGGCCCTTCCCTTGCGGTCGGCCACGGTGGCATAGTGGGTATCGGTATAGTCTATCAGTTCCGAAGATACAAAAGTCTCGTAACGGTAGGACGAATCCCGAGGACTGTCCCAGTACCAACTGTTCTTGCCGTCTGGGCAGGCAAAGATGATGCCCTTCTCGTCGGCTATTTGCGGCAGATTGGGCTTGATGCCTATCCACGTCCACGTGTTGCCGCCATAGCCATGCAGCAGATAAATGACCGGACAGGCTTGCGGTGATTTGCCCAACGCCTTGTCAGGAACTACATACAACACTTGTACCTCTTTGTTCATGGAGGGACTCTTTACCATGACCGTGTCCAAACGGGCAGCCTGCGCGGCAAATATAACGCCGAGCAGGCAGATAATTGACAAAAGTCTTTTCATCATTCTAATTTCTTATTGTCTGTGTTATTTCCATCAAGAAGAAGCACCCCAATGCAACTATGGATTTTTCAGCCAAGGCACTTCTGTCCTGTCTTCACTATAAAATCTGCCAAATATAGCGAAAGTTTTAGAACTGTTCAAGAAGAACAAAAATAAGTTCAGACTTGTTATACTCGGGAATAAAGAAACATACCGCCCGATGCGGATGAATATTAACTTAAACCTTTATAGAACAATGAAGAAATTAATGATGATTGCAGTTCTTGCAGCTGCGTTGGCCTCCTGCCAATCCAAAGGAAACTCAAACAACGAAGCCATCGCAGACGATGGCGAACTTCTCGTAGTCGGCAACGACAGTACGGCTATCGCCATCTACGAAGGTGTTCTTCCCACAGAGAACGGACAAGGCGTACAGTACATCTTGAGCGTAGACAGCATTGGACCCGGCGGTGAATGCGGCTATACGCTGGTAACCACCTATCTGGATGCCAACGGACAGGCAGGAAGCAACTCGTCAATCTCGAAAGGGAAGAAGGAAGTGGTGCAGAAGAACGTGAACAACCAATCAAAGACTGCCTACAAGCTGACCCCCGACGACGGCACATCGCCTCTTTATTTTGTCGTGGTCAACGACACGACCCTGCGTCTGGCCAACGACAGTCTGCTGGAAACCGTCAGTGATGTGGGCTACGACATCGTTCAGGTCAAGCAGTAACCAAAAGGCCGCATGGGAACCGTTGCTTACGGGCAACAAAAGCAATGCGTTGACCGTGTGAAAGCGTTACTTCAGTCCAAACTGAAAAAGAGCCGGCCTCCGTTTTGGGGACGGAGACCGGCTCTTTCTTATTCGACTCAAATTGTTTTTTATTTCTGTACGGGAGAAGAATATCTGGCGTTCAGACCTTCCAGAATTTCCCGTGTAATGTTATAGATGCTATCAGCATAAAGTAAGTTGTCAAAACCCGTATTGCTGATAATCAAACTGTACCCTTTGGTCTTGTTATATTCCTTCAGGAAAGCGTTGATAGAGTCACGCAACTGAAGGCTGTTCTTTTCGTTCTCACTCATCAGTTCAGACTGCAACTTGTTGCTCAGGTTCTGCAAGTCCTGTTCCAGTTTGGCAATACGGTTGTATTCCTGCTGGGCACGCTCCTGTGAGAGATAAGCATTGTTCTGGTATTTGGTTTGGAATTCCTGCTTCTGCTTGTCCAGTTCCTTGGCCTTTTGGTTCAGAGTCAGACGCACGTTCTCGCTCTTCTTCACCATTGCTTCGTTCAGGTCGATACAGAAGTTGTACTTGGCCAAAAGCGTATCTATTTCAACATAGGCAATCTTCATCTCAGACAATCCGGCAGGCTGCACAGAAGTGTTTGTAGTCTGATTATCGGCCTTACCGGCACATTGAGAAAATAAAACGATAAGCGCCAAAGCAGCAAGACCGTTCATCAGGTAGTTTAATCTCTTCATAATTTGTAAATTATTGTTTTTAGAATTAGTTATTCATACTTTCATTCAAGGTTTCTTCCAGTTTGTCAAGAGAAAAACGCGGCTTGCGTTGCGCCTCCCTGTCTTGGGACTGCACACATCCGATTCCTCTGTCGCGCATGGCCTTGTTGCCACTGACGTGGCTGTTGGGGAATTTTCCTCCCTTCACAAAAAAGACTTTTCCCCCCAATAAGGCTATACAGACAGCAACTATCAGCAGTGTAATCAAGGCAGTCTCAATCATATTCATTACATTTGTTACATGAAATCAAGCTTGAATCTTGCAAAAATGGGAATAAATTTTCTTTTGCATTCAAATTACTCTATTTTTGCGGATGCAAATATAGGGCTTTTGGTCGGACTAACACACTTCTTTGGCTCTAAAAAAAGAGTAATAGGAATCGGTTAGCAAAACCATTTAAGTATATTTAGCAAAAAGAGATTAAATACAAACCTTCATAAAGACTCGAATATGGAAAAGAAAGACTTGAAACCGGCAGGCGTATTCCGTTATTTTGAAGAAATATGCCAAGTGCCGCGCCCTTCCAAGAAGGAAGAAAAGATGATTGCCTACCTGAAAGAGTTCGGCAAAAAGAACGGACTGGATACCCTCGTTGACGAAGCCGGCAACGTATTGATAAAGAAACCTGCCACTCCGGGACTGGAAAACCGCAAGACCGTAGTCCTGCAATCGCATATCGACATGGTATGTGAGAAGAACAACGATGTCAACCACGATTTCCTGAACGACCCTATCGAAACGGAGATTGACGGAGAATGGCTGAAGGCCAAAGGCACCACGCTGGGAGCAGACAACGGCATCGGCGTAGCCACCGAACTGGCCATCCTGACAGACGACAGCATTGAGCACGGACCATTGGAGTGCCTTTTCACGGTAGACGAAGAAACAGGACTGACCGGTGCCTTTGCCTTGAAAGAAGGATTCATGAACGGCGAAATCCTGCTGAACCTTGACTCTGAGGACGAAGGAGAGCTGTTCATCGGCTGCGCGGGCGGCGTAGACTCCGTGGCCGAATTCACGTATAACGAGGTATCTGTACCAGCCGGCTATTTCTGTTGCAAAATACAGGTGAAAGGACTGAAAGGCGGACACTCGGGCGGAGACATCCACCTCGGACGCGGCAACGCCAACAAAATACTTAACCGCTTCCTCAGCCAGGCGTTCAAGAAGTACGACCTGTATCTTTGCGAAATAGACGGCGGCAACCTGCGCAACGCCATTGCCCGCGAAGCACACGCCATCGTAGCCATCCCCGAAGCGGACAAACACGACCTGCGGGCCGACCTGAACATCTTTGCATCCGAAGTACAGGCCGAATACAACGTAAGCGACCCCGAACTGCAACTGCTGATGGAGTCGGAAAACACTTGCGAGAAAGCGTTGGACAAAGACACAACCCGCCGCCTGCTGCAAGCCCTGTATGCAGTCCCCCACGGCGTGTATGCCATGAGCCAGGACATACCCGGATTGGTTGAGACATCCACCAACCTGGCTTCGGTGAAGATGAAACCGGGCTGCATCATCCGCATCGAGACCAGCCAGCGCAGCTCCACCGCATCGTCCAAGCAAGACATCGCCACCATGGTACGCACTGTCTTCGAAATGGCAGGTGCCCGCGTATCCTTTGGCGACGGCTATCCGGGCTGGAAGCCCAATCCCCACTCCGAAATTCTGGGCATCGCTACCGAATCCTATCAACGTCTGTTCGGCGTAGAGGCCAAAGTCAAAGCCATCCATGCAGGACTGGAGTGCGGCCTCTTCCTGGATAAATATCCTTCGCTGGACATGATTTCCTTCGGCCCCACCCTGCAAGGCGTCCACTCACCCGACGAACGGATGCTGATACCCACCGTCCAGAAGTTCTGGAACCACCTGCTGGACATCCTCAAACACATCCCTGCCAAGCAATAACATTGAAAGGATGAGTACCAATATGCGGAGACATCAGAAAAACAGACAATGGAAAGTACTGTGCTTCTGTGTCTCCGCATTTTTCATCCTATCCCAGGCACATGGACAAGGCAAGGATACAGCGGACTTCCGCGTCATGTCCTACAACGTGGAGAACCTGTTCGACTGCCGCCACGACAGTCTGAAGGACGACTACGAATTTCTGCCCGACGCCATCCGCCGCTGGAACTACTACAAATATAGAAAGAAACTGGACGATGTGGCACGCGTCATCGTAGCCGTAGGTGAATGGAACCCGCCGGCTCTCGTCGCTCTATGCGAAGTAGAGAACGACAGTGTCCTGCGCGACCTGACACGCTATTCGGCCTTGCGCGAAGTAGGCTACCGGTATGTCATGACCTCCTCGCCCGACGAGCGCGGCATTGACGTCGCCCTGCTCTATCGCCGCCACCTGTTCAAGCTGTTGTCCTGCCACAGCCTGGAAGTCCCCCGAACCGACAAACAGAATCGCCCTACGCGGGACATCCTGCATGTATGCGGACAGCTTCTCAATCAGGACACACTGGACGTGTTCGTCTGTCACTTCCCTTCACGGTCCGGAGGAGCCAAAGAGACGGAAGCACATCGGCTGCTGGCCGCCCGACGTGTCCGAGAAGCCATAGACAGCATTTATGCCCGACGCCGACGCCCCCAGATTCTGATGATGGGAGACCTGAACGACTATCCGCACAACCGGTCGGTCAGGTTGCTGCTGGACGGAGATAAGCCCGTACTCAAACATCTGTTAGACGGCAAACCCGGCATGAAACCGGCAGGAAGCTACAAATACCAAGGAGAATGGGGACTTCTGGATCACATCATGGTATCGGAAGAAATGACCCGTCCCGATGCCCCCTTCCATACGGCCGAAGGACGTGCCGGCATCTTTGCCCCTCCCTTCCTGCTGGCGCCCGATAAAAAATATGGAGGTCTGCAACCCTTCCGCACCTATTATGGCATGAAATATCAAGAGGGTTACAGCGACCATCTGCCCGTGTGGGCAGACTTCCGCGTGCTCTACTGAGGCCTACTGCTGTCCGGACTACATTTCCGCAAACCCCTGATGCCTGGAGGGGGATGTAAGACAGATATTTTCTGTCTGACCAGTAACAAAAGCCAAAGAGGCTCGGAGGAGACGTCAAAGAGGCTCGGAGGAGACGTCAAAGAGGCTCGGAAGCAATGCCAAAGAGGCTCGGAGGCAGAGACAGGATTTCTGTTTTAACAAGCCTTTGATTTACAGAACTAAGTCAATCAATCTGAATACTGATACAGCTTCAGGTCAAACTGCTGCACCATTACCAGCAGATGGTCAAAAATATCCGACTGAATCCGCTCAAACGCCTTCCATTCCTTGTTGCGCAGGAAGAAATAGACCTGGATGGGCACGCCGTAAGTGGTGGGTTCCTTCTGGCTCAGTATCAAATCCATTTCCTGGTTTACGACAGGAAGACTGCACAGATAACGTTCTATGTAGATGCGGTATAACTGGGCATTGGTAGGCACTTCGCCGGCAGCAGGCTGGTAATCGGCCATCAAGGGAATCTCCTTCCGTATTCTGTCCAGCATATCCGGCGTACAGAACTTCAATGTTGTCATGTCCAGAAAGATGCGTTTGTCCACGCGCCGCCCGCCTCCTTCCTGCATTCCACGCCAGTTTTGGAAAGTATTGTTCACCAATGTATAAGGAGGAACAGTCGAAATCGTATTGTCCCAATTCTGTATCTTCACCGTATTCAGGGTAATTTCCTTCACCACCCCATTGGCACTGCCGTTGGGCAGTTGCACCCAGTCGCCGATGCGCACCATGTCGTTGGCCGAAAGCTGTACACCGGACACAAACCCAAGGATGCTGTCTTTGAACACCAGCATCAGCACCGCTGCCGAAGCTCCCAATCCGGCAAACAGGGTGGCGGGCGATTTGTCTACCAGTACGGCCACAATAATGATGCCTCCTATGAAGAAAAGCAAAACCTGAAGCACCTGCACAAAACCCTTCAAGGGACGGTTCTTCTGTTCGTCCTTTGCATTATACAAATCGAGCATCACCAGCAACAGGCTGTTCAGGGTAAGAAGAATGGCGGTAATGACATAGACAACACAAATCCGCTGCGAAAGCTCAAGCATCCCCCTTCCCCGGACAAAGGCCAACGGCAACATGGCATAAACCAAGATGCCCGGCAAGACATGAATCAGATGGTGTACCACCTTACGCTTCATCAGCAGTGTACTCCAATAATGAGGATTGCGTTTGGCATAATGCCTCATACCGCCCACGAATATCGACTGACACAAATAATCCAATCCGACAGACACGGCAATCATCAGTACCGCGACAAGGGTCTCGTCAAACATATCGGCCACTTTGGGATTGATGCCCCAACCTATCAGGATGTCATTCATCCAGCCTCCTAAACTCATCATACAATTGATTTTTCCATATATATTATTTCAGAAAACAGATGAAGAAACAGAGTTGTTCAGTCCATGCGCTAAACGAAGGAGTAAACCGCCATCAACAGAACAGTGCCCCCTCCCACCCAGATTGGGACATACGCATGGCGATATGCCTTGAGCGGCCTGTACTTGCAGAACTTTGCAAAAAGCCAGTAAAACAGGGTAGCACCGACAAAACCGACCACGGCCCCAACCAGCAAGTCTCCCGGATAATGCACCCCCAAATAGGAACGCGAATAGCACGTCACCAGCGCCCACAGCATGATGAACCACGTAAGGGCACGGGTGCGGAATACATAAAACACGAAGAACGCCAGCCCGAACGCATTGGCGGCATGGCAAGAGGGGAAACCGTACCTCCCTCCCCGATAGCCGTTCACAATCTGTACCATGTCCGATATGGGATTCTCCAGATTGGCGGGCCGAAGACGGCACACGTACGGACGGATAAACGTGGCGCAAACCTGGTCGGCAAAAGTAATGGTCAGCGCAATGGTTATGATACAACCCAGCACCCATTTCCAATGAAGATTACGAAACAATACATAGAGAATGGAAGCATACATAGGCACCCAAATCCATTTTCCGCTGAAGGCATACATAAAAGTGTCCGCCCATCCGGCACGCCATCCGTTGATAGCAAGCAATAAGTCTGTATCAGCCTCTATCAGTCCTGATAATAAATCTGTCCATATCATTTTATTTTCTTATTTAAGTTTCGCAAGTTTATTAACGGATTCTAGTTAAGGAATTAAGCCAATACCGTTGTGAGAAAGGATGCCGACCATACACTTAAGCTATTGGCTTTAACTCCTAAGCCCACCCTGGTGGGCGATAACTTCTTTTAACTACTCCTGCAAGTTTGGCTTCGCCGATTTTCAATTCGCACTTGCGAAACTTGAGTTTCCTTAAATTTCAGTTTGTGTCCATACTTGCTTTCACATTCCCCCGGTTCCTGTTCGGGAACTTCCCATTTCAACGAGCAGCCAAGTCATCATAAAGCTTCTGCAAATAGGCCATACCTGCCCGCAAATTCTTGCCTTTCTCCGTTCCCTCGTCCAGCACGACACTCCCCGACTGGTTGTCATAAATCAGGCAATTGTCTGCCGTTGCCACTCCAAAAGCATCGGGTACGGTAAAGAAAGCGAAATGCGGAGAGTTCGGGTCGAGCATATCTTTGCTGAAAGTAAACTGTCCGTGAGGCAACCCCAGCTGAGCCAGCAAGGTTGCCGCAATGTCCTGTTGCGAGCCATAGACATCAATCTCCCTGGGTTCACGCACGGCTCCTCCCACCATCAGCAAAGGTATCTGGTAGCGGTCGGCAGTAAAGTTGCTCACCGGCTCAGGGGTTGCGCCCAAATGGTCAGGCACAAAAATCAGCACTGTATTCTTCCATTGCGGCAATTCGCGGAATTGTCTTACAAAATCGCCCACACAACTGTCTGTATAGGCAAAGGCATTCATGCGGTCGTCAGCCAGACGGCGATAAGGCACTTCAAAAGGCTCGTGGCTGCTGGAAGTCTGCAACACCCGATAGTTCAACTGCCCCGACTTTCCTGCCGCCGCTTCTGCTTTCAAGTCGTCCAGCAGACGGCGGAACACCAGATGGTCATGTGCCCCCCATTTGCTCAAACGATCAGATACAGGAAAATCCTGATCGGAAACAATTTCCTCAAAGCCCGAAGACATCAGGTAAGAACGCATATTGGTGAAATCGGCATCACCGCCGTAGTAATATTTGGTAGCATATCCGGCCTCCTTCAGGCTTCTTGCAATGGCCGGCAATTTCTGGGTTTTGCGCGGATATTTCATAATACTGGTAGTAGGCTGTGCCGGATATCCGCTCAATACGGCTACCAGCCCGCGATCGGTACGGAAGCTGTTGGCATAAAAATTGGTAAACAGCACTCCCTCACGTGCCAGACTGTCCATCTGCACAGCAATGTCCGGTTGTCCGCCCAGCGTTGTCATCAGTTTGGAGGAGAAACCTTCCAGAATGACGATGCAGACATTGGGTCTGCGTTGCGTAAACAACGTCCGCAGAGAGTCTGAAGCTGCTTTCAAGGAATCGGGGACTGCTACAGTCTTACCTGTCACACTCAAGTCAACCATATTCTCAAAAATACGGTCAGCCTCAGCGCCATCCATGAAACGATACTGCTTGGCGAAATCCTTCTGTTTGGAAAGAGATTCCATCAAACTGAACATCGGGTTAATGGCCGCATGGTTCAGCCGCATGTCCGTACTGAAATAGACCTTGCCCGTATTCATGGTGGACACCGTAAAACCTCCACGGATTGGAATGAACAACAACCCGACCAGCAATAGCTGTACAACGGAAGTGGTGATATAACGGAAAGGCAACTTCAAACATAAGAACTGCTTCTTCGGTAAGAGCAGACAACGGAACAGGGCATACAACAGACTGGCGTAAGCCACCATGATGGCTACTCCCGCCAGCACGAACCCGATTCCTACACTGGCCAAAGCATCCTTGGGAGAAGAAAAGAAGTAAAACAAGGGAGTGGTGTCAAGACGGAAGCCCCAATACTCATACAGGGCCAGATCCACGACAAAGACAACAGAAAGGAGAATGGAGACAAAAAGAAAATAACCGTTCCAGATACGACGCAATACATCGGACAACGACCAGACGGAGACTAACAGCAACAAACCGGGAATGGCCGTCAGATAACCCGCCAACGACAAATCGAGCGGTAACCCATGCCAAATGACCTCCAGCCAACTGCTCCAGGCAACATCGGCATACAGCGAATGATAATAGAGCATGAACAGCGGCTTCTGCAACGCAAATATACAAACAAACAGTAAGTATGTTTTAACAAATCCTATAATTCTTTCTTTCATTGGACTCTTCCCTTAAACATGATAAGGGGCAAAAATAAACATTTTGTTCTATTTCTTACTAATTATTGGATAATTTTATGCCATTTGCATCCATTTCCGCCTCAGGCAGGTTTCTCCTTCCTCCCGTTCAATGACGTTTCAGATACAAACGATCCGAAATGATGGCCGGCAGTTCGTTCTCGTAATGAGTGACCATAATCAGGGTTTTGTTCTTCCTCAGGCCATAGGCTTCTATAATTTTCTTCACTTTGCGTCGGTTGTACGTATCCAATCCATGCAAGGGTTCATCCAGAATCAGCAGTTCAGGGTCTTTCACAAAAGCACGGGCCAGCAATGCCAGCCGTTGCTCGCCGCTGGACAGTTGCAGGAAAGGTTTGTCTTTCAATGCTGCAATGCCGAAAATATCCATCCACCACTCGCACACGGCCATTTCCGTTTCCTTGGGACGTTTATAGAGTCCGATACTGTCATGCAGCCCCGAGGCCACAATCTCAATGGCCGGCAGATTCTTCAAGTAAGCCCGGTGCATCTCCGGACTGACATAGCCGATATGCTTTTTAATCTCCCAAATGCTTTCCCCACTTCCCCGTTTTCTTCCGAACAGGCTGATGTCACAGGCATACGACTGCGGATTGTCGGCACAGACCAGACTGAGCAGCGTAGATTTACCCGAACCGTTTTCACCGCCCAAAGCCCACTTCTGTCCGCGTTTCACCGTCCAGTCCAAATCCTTCAAGATGGTTCGGTCGCCATAACGGATGCTGACCTTGTTCAGTTTCACCACCTCTTCCGATTCATATTCCGCATGTTCATAAGGGAGGTCTAAAATGCGCCGTTGCAGGTCGTCATACACTTGTGGAACATCCTGCGCTCTGAACCTTTGAAGATAAGCCTCACGTTCCATCTTCTCTCTCACGACAAGATGCTCCACCGGCATCACGTGTGTGATGAAGGAAGGGATGTCATCCAGCATGGAAAGTACCAGCACAATCTGCAAAGAAGAAAAACTTGTCAATCCGTCCAACACCTTGAACAGCAAATCGCGGGTAGCAGCGTCCAGACCAATGAACGGATTGTCCATAATGAGAATACGGGGAGCGGTCAGCAGTGTCTTGGTCAGTTGAAACTTGCGGAGCTCGCCGCTGGAAAGGAGGATGATTTTCTTGTCCAGCATCGGCTCTATCTGGAAAAGTTCAAATAACTGTTTTTTCAGAGCCTCATCCTTTATCTCTCCCAGCAGTTCACGAACCTCCGGCGCCTCGTCCTGGTCGTGGGCGTTCCAACGCTGCTGATAATAATAGTTGGCATCGGCCGACCCATACGTGTCGCGGAAAGCGATGTATTTGATGTTGTCATACACATTCTTCGTCGTAGAAGGCGAGAAGTCATACGTCAATTCTCCCTCCCTCAACGGATATTTGCCTGTAATCATGTCCACCAACAAACTTTTGCCAGCCCCATTGGGACCTACGATGGCAATATGTTCACCGGCCATCAAGTCAAGACTGGCAGGCTGCGCCAAGCGGACCAGCGGATTACGCACCACGCCTCCCGCCAAATGTACTGTACATTGTGGTTTCATTTCCATTTCTAATCAGATGTCCTTTTGCGCCGCAAAATTAGTGATTAATTCGTTAACTGCAGAAAAGGAATCAATGAGAAAGTTAAGTTTCGCAAGTTTATCAATCGGTTGTAGTTAAGGAGCTAAGAAGTTAAAGAGTGAAGCCAATACCTTTTTTATGAATGGTAAATGGTAGAAGTTACGGTTTTACCGAATTGAAAATCGGCGAAGCCAAACTTGCAGAAGTAAGATTTCTCACAAGCAACAAACGCCAAGCAGAACAGCCACTACCCGAACCTCCGCTCACCACTAACCACTCACCACTCACCACTAACTCCTCGCCTTGAACACCGGCCTCACCATCTGCACCTCAGACGTAAAACCGAACCAGTATCCGTGTTCAGAAGTGTTGTCAACAGGCAGGAAGCACAGCCGCAACGACTCATCGTAACTTCCCTCAATCACTTCCCAGCGTTCGGGAGGCGTCACCCGTTTGGTCCTCACCCTCTCGGCAGGAGCCTTCTTCAGCGACATGCCCGCTTCTATCCAGGCTACGCTTGCTTCTGTCTGTAACAATGGATAGTTCTGCTTGCAATAATCGTAAAGAATCAGTCCGCGCTTCTCCAGGCTCATGGGCTGCTCTATCAGGTTGCAAGCAATGAGATGGTTCAGAAAGTCCGTCAAGAAATTCCGGTCGTGCAAAATCAACGTACGGGTCAGCCCCCTCCAGGCAGGCGCATTGTAGAAACCATCGAGCAGCCGTGACAGCAGCCGGGCCGTCTGGAGCTCGCTTGTACTGATTTCATTCGTCTGTAACACCTCATAAGGAGGGAAAGGCGAATAACGGATTCCCAGTTGCTCCGCCCGGTTACGCATCTCTGTTCCCGGCAATAGTTTCAACGATTCCAACTGAATCTCCCCGGCGCCGATTTCTGCCAGCTTCCGCACGTCATCAAAAATATCCATAAGCCGGTATAGAGGCAGCCCTGCTATCAAGTCCGCATGGGTTTCCATGTTGGACAACGAACAGAGAAAGGAAAGCCCCTTCAACGCATCGGCCAGCTTCCCCGCCCGCCGGCTCACCCGCAACACCTCTTCATGCAAGCTCTGGATACCGGCCTCCAGATGAAGCAGTCCCGTAGGAAGTTGCTTCAGAAGGCACATCAGCTCCTCGGATAGCAAGGCGGGATGTATCTCCAGGTGGAAACGGATGTCGGGCGCGAACTCCGTAAACAGTTCCAGCAACGCCCTAGCCCGCTTTGGCTGATAATTGAAAGTCCTGTCAAGCACCCGCACGTTCTTGATGCCATGCTCATGAATCACCTCCAGCCTGCGCCGGATGGTATCAATGTCCAGCGTACGCACCGGCTTCTCACCGCCGCTCACGCAGAAGGCACACGTGTTGAAGCATCCCCGGGTGGTTTCCAGCTGGACAAACGGCTTGTCCCAATTAAAGAAACGGCTTTCCTCAGGCGGCACCAGAGCCGGAAAATCCAAGACCCGCGCCATACCATTATCCCGATATTGCCCTTTGTCATCCAAATAGCAAAGCCCTTCTATCCGTCCCCACTCTTCGGGCCGGTTCCAGCATGTCAGCCATTGTGGAACAGCGTGCTCTCCTTCTCCCCTGAACACAGCATCCACAAAGGGATTCCGCCTCAGGAATTCTTCGTTATCGCCCAGGAACTCGGGACCACCCAGTACCAGGCAAGTTTCCGGAAGCAGCGCCTTCAACCGAGAGGTAATATGCAACATCTGTTCATGGTTGAACAGCCAGACGGTACCCGCCAGGATGTCTGGCCGATGGCGGTAAGCCTCATCCACAGTCATGCCCACCTGCTCGTTGATGGTGGCCGACACACGCACCCACTCCACCGTCTCATCGTGAGCCACCTGTGCGTGGATGGCAGGCAATGCCAGTGAAGAATGCGCATACGAGCTGTTCAAGTCAACCCACACTATTTTCATATACGTTAATACTTCGTTAAATTTATAGCTAATCCGTTGATAACAAATAAGTTAATTAATAAAGTTTAGCAGAATAAAATAGGTCAAGTAGCTGATTTTCATTA
>NZ_CASFWU010000060.1 GCF_949298305.1 uncultured Bacteroides sp.
TAACGTGAGTTCGATGAATTATAACTATTTGTAAATTTGGTGATTAGCGAAAATTGTTGTAACTTTATAGTGTTCAATTACAAAGTATTACAAACAATAATCGCTATGATCACCGAGGACAAAGTTACAGAATTATTTTGTATGGCGGACGACTTCTGCAAGTTTTTTGATGCAATGATGGAAAAATATACGCTGAAATCCGACACCAAGCGGCGTTATCACCGCGATTCGACTATGTCAAAGGCAGAAATCATGTTGATTATGATATTGTTCCATGACTCCGGCTACCGTTGTCTGAAACATTTCTATCTGGAAAAAGTATGCAGACATCTGCGCCACCTCTTCCCAAAGATTGTTTCATACAACCGTTTTGTGGAGCTTGAAAAGGAAGTGGCTGTACCATTGGCTCTTTTCATTAAGAAAGTGTTGCTTGGAAAATGCACAGGCATAAGTTTCGTGGACAGCACCCCGTTGAGGGTATGCAGGAATCAAAGGATACATATCCACAAGGTATTCAAGGGTATAGCCCAAAGGGGCAAGTGTTCCATGGGATGGTTTTTCGGTTTCAAACTGCATTTGATATGTAACGAGAAAGGCGAGCTGCTGAACTTCATGATAACTCCGGGTGATGTCGATGACAGGAAACCGTTGGAGTATAAGGCGTTTGTCGAATTCATCTACGGAAAGTTGGTTGCAGACAAGGGCTATATCGGCAAGAACCTTATTACCAAACTCAAAAGTAACATGAAGGGGGCTTTGATGAGTGTGTCGGACAAATTGCTCCTCAGAAAGAGAGCAATTATAGAAACCGTCAATGATGAACTCAAGAACATAGCACAGATAGAGCATTCAAGGCATCGTTCTTTTGATAACTTCATCGTCAACTTATTGGGAGGATTGGCTGCTTACTGCCTGTTTCCAAAGAAACCATGTATACAGGTACACAGAACTTTAGATACACAATTAGCGCTGTTCTAAATTCATCGAACTCACGTTATCTTATAAACGTGTTTTTCAACCGTTTACTGCACGGTTCATTCCTTTTTCTTCCCGATGCGGATGCGCGCGTCCACTGCGATGACGTGCTTCTCGGTGGCAAGCAGAGGATTGATGTCCATCTCCTTGATTTCGGTGGCGAAGCGCAGCAGGGTGGAGAGGCGGACGATGATTTCGGCAAACTTGTCCTCGTTGACACCCTTCTGGCCGCGCGTGCCCTTGATGATTTTGTAAGCGCGGAGCGAACGAATCATGGAGTAGGCCTCTTCGTAGGACAGCGGGGCGAGGCCGGACGAGACGTCCTTCAGCACCTCGACGAAGATGCCGCCCAGGCCGCAGAGGACCACGTGGCCGAACTTCTCCTCGTACTTGGCGCCGATGAACAGTTCAGTACCCTTCAGCATGGGCTGCACCATGACGGAAGTGACGTCGGGCAGCTGCATCATGCGGTCGAACTCCAGGGCCAGATGCTGCTCGCTCTTGATGTTGAGCACCACGCCTCCTACATCGGACTTATGGACGGGGCCTACGACCTTGGCCACCACAGGAAAGCCCGTGCGGCGGGCAAAGGCCAGCACTTCCTCCTTCTTGGGAGACACGAACTCGTCCACCAGCGGGATGCCTGCCGAGCGCAGCAGGGCCTGCACCTGGTGGGGGGCGATGTAGCCGTCGTCGCCGATGGAGTCGATGATGCGGCGGATGCGGGGCACGTCCACGCCGAACAGCTCAATCTCGTTGGCCGCGGGGCGCGGGGCGTTCATGATGCGGGTGAGGGCGGTGCCCAGCGTCACCTCGTCGGCAAAGTTCACGTGGCCTTTCTTCAGGAAGTCGGCCACTTCGGCCCCGGCCGTGTTGACCGAGGGCAGGATGGGGAATATCGGTTTCCGACAGGTCAGCATGGCTTCGTGCAGCACGTCGTACATCTCGAACATGGTCACCAGCCCCGGCGTGCCGAAGATGGCCATCACGGCGTCGATGTTGTCGAACTTGTTCTCGCAGTAGTCCAGGCACAGTTTCAGGTGCTGGGGCGTGCCCGTGGCAAGGATGTCGATGGGGTTGCCCACCGCCGCGCCGGGATAGAGCTGCGCCTTCAGCTCGTCGGCCAGGGGGCCTTCCAGCTTGGGCACGTTGAGCCCGCCCTTGCTCAGGGCGTCGGTCAGCATCACGCCGGGGCCGCCCGCATGGGTGATGATGGCGAAGTTCTTGCCCCGCAGTTCGGGCAGGGTGAAGACACAGCCCACGGTGGTCAGCTCCTCGCGCGAGTAGCAGCGCACGATGCCCGCCTTGCGGAAGAGGGCCTCGACGGCCGAGTCGCTGCTGGCGATGGCTCCCGTGTGCGAGCTGGCCGCCCGGCTGCCGCTCTCGCTGCTGCCCGCCTTGATGGCGGCTATGCGGCAGCCCTTCCTGATGAGCGACGAGGCGTGGAAGAGCAGGCGGTCGGGGTCGGAGATGCTCTCGATGTAGAGCAGCTTGATGTGCGAGTCGCGGTCGGGGTCGAAGTGTTCGTCCATGTACTGAAGCACGTCTTCCACGCCAATCTGCTTGGCGTTGCCCACGGACCATACGGAGTTGAACTGCAAGCCCTTGGTGACGGCGCTCTCCAGGATGAACACCGCCGTGGCGCCCGAGCTGGAGATGAGGTCCACGCCCTGCGGGTGCAGCTGCGGGATGGGCTGGCTGAAGACACTGTGGTGCCAGGCGTTCATGTAGCCGATGCAGTTGGGGCCGATGAGCGAGGCGCCGTAGCGGTTCACCGTGTCCAGGATGCGGTCTTCGAGCAGGGCGCCTTCGTGCGTCTCCTCTCCGAAGCCGGCAGAGAGGATGATGAACGCCCGCACCTGCTTCTCGGCCGCCAGCACGTCCACCACGTCGGGGCACATCGCGGCCGGGATGGCCAGGATGGCCAGGTCGGTGTCGGGGATGTCGCGCACGTCGGCAAAGGCCTTGACGCCCTGCACTTCCGCCTCTTTCGGATTGACGGCACGCAGCTCACCGGCATATCCGCCGCTAATCAGGTTTCTCAGGATAGCCCCTCCGGGCTTGTGTACATTGTTGGAAGCCCCCACCACCACGATGCTGGCAGGATGCAGTAATTGGGTTGTAATCATAGTCGTACCATCCGTTCGTTTATACTACGTACAAATATACGCTATTTATGCAGAGAAACAATAGGGGCGGGCAGGGAAAATGTGCGGGCCGGGCAAGGGAGGCCGTTTCGGCCCTGATAACCAACGCTTAGGCCATGCAAGCACGGTCCGCGCTCCATGCAGGCATCGTCCACGGACCGTGCTTGCATGGTCCGCAGAGCATGCTTGCATGGTCCGGACGGGCTGCAAACCGAGGATTCGCCCCGCCCCGACAGCGGACGGCAAGGCGTGGCATGAGGCTTGCGCACAACGTCCGGATAAAGAAACATGCGGAACGGCACGACCGGCTTTTCCGCTCCAGTCCGTGCCATTCCGCATCGTCCCTGCCGGCAGACACCGGCAGGCCGTCTGTACCATCCTCGGGCGCGTCGGCTTTACAGCAGCGTGCCGTCGGCCGTCACCCTGACATGTACGTCGGGCGAGCCTGTCTTTTCCAGTTCCAGGTCGTAGTAGTTTGTCGCAGGTGTCTCCACGTAGTCGGCATCGTCCAGCCGGTAGCCGTCGTAGGCGGCCAGGGCAGCCTCTTTCGCAGCTTGGGGCACGTCAGCCAGGCGCACATCCCACGAGGTGGAAACCCATTCGCCCTCGGCTGTGAAGAGCACTTCCTTGCCCCTGCCTTCGTGCACGATGTCCACTTCCATCAGTCCCTTCTCCCAGTCCGCTTCCACCAGGCGGGCGCCGGGGTAGCGGGTCTCGATGAAGTCGCGCATGGCGTCTGTGAGCGTGGGCGGCAGGTAGCCTCCCTGTCCGCCGTCGGCCACCGTCTTCACCAGCACGCCGTCGCCGCTATAATAGAGGTCGGCCTCCTGGTGTCCGTACTCCACTTCGAGCACGTAGAGGGTCTCCATGTCGCGGCGCTCCACCTGGTCTGCGTCGTCCACCCTCCAGTCCGCATACTCGCTGCCCTCGAAGGCCGTCTTCACCGCCTGCGGCAGGGCTGCATAGGGGATGTCGGTCTCGGTCATCACCCATTCGCCGCCCGGCGTAAACCAGGCTTCGGTCTCGTAACGGTCGTCGTAGAAGTCGGCCACGTAGTAGCCGTCCTCCCAGTCCCACTCCACCCGGCCCGCATCAGGGTAGCGGGTGGTGAAGGCCGATTCCACTTCGGGGGCCACTGTCATGCCGTCATCGTCACAGGCTGTAAATCCCAGGGGCGCAGCTGCCAAGAGCGCTGCAAACAGATAGTTTTTCAGTTTCATGATTTATTCTCCTTTCTTCGTTTATTATTCCCATTCAAAAACCAATTCTTTTCTTGTGAATTCGTTGCAAAGATACAGGCCAAATCTGGAAAGATTCTGGAAGTGTGTACCAAAATTAGCGGAAAACCACTATCTTTGCACGACAAAAAGCGTTCATAACAAAAGAGATACATACAGATATGGAAAAGAAATTCAAACGCACCACCGTGACATCGGCTCTGCCCTATGCCAACGGACCTGTTCATATCGGACACCTGGCCGGCGTCTATGTACCGGCCGACATCTACGTCCGCTACCTGAGACTGAAAAAAGAAGACGTCATCTTCATCGGCGGAAGCGACGAGCACGGAGTGCCCATCACCATCCGCGCCCGCAAGGAGGGATGCACGCCGCAGGACATCGTAGACCGCTACCACACGCTCATCCGCGACTCGTTCAAGGAGTTCGGCATCTCGTTCGACGTCTACGGACGTACCTCTTCGGAAGTTCACCACCAGACGGCCTCCGACTTCTTCCGCAAGCTCTACGACAAGGGCGAATTCATCGAAAAGACCTCCATGCAATATTACGACGAGGAAGCCAAGACCTTCCTGGCCGACCGCTACATCACCGGCGAATGCCCGCGCTGCCACGCCGAAGGCGCCTATGGCGACCAGTGCGAGAAGTGCGGCTCCACACTGAGTCCCACGGAGCTCATCAACCCCAAGAGCGCCATCAGCGGCAGCAAGCCCGTGATGAAGGAAACCAGGCACTGGTACCTCCCGCTGGACAAGCACGAAGGCTGGCTGCGCCAGTGGATTCTGGAGGAGCACAAGGAATGGCGCCCCAACGTCTACGGCCAGTGCAAGTCGTGGCTCGACATGGGATTGCAGCCGCGTGCCGTGAGCCGCGACCTGGACTGGGGCATCCCCGTGCCCGTCGAGGGAGCCGAGGGCAAGGTGCTCTACGTATGGTTCGACGCCCCCATCGGCTACATCAGCAACACCAAGGAACTGCTGCCCGACTCGTGGGAGAAGTGGTGGAAAGACCCCGAGACGCGCCTCGTCCACTTCATCGGCAAGGACAACATCGTGTTCCACTGCATCGTCTTCCCCGCCATGCTGAAGGCCGAAGGCTCGTACATCCTGCCTGACAACGTGCCCTCCAACGAGTTCCTCAACCTCGAAGGCGACAAGATATCCACCTCGCGCAACTGGGCTGTCTGGCTGCACGAATACTTGCAGGACTTCCCCGGCAAACAGGACGTGCTGCGCTACGTGCTTACGGCCAACGCCCCCGAGACGAAGGACAACGACTTCACCTGGAAAGACTTCCAGGCACGCAACAACAACGAGCTGGTGGCCGTGTACGGCAACTTCGTGAACCGTGCCCTGCAGCTCACCAAGAAATACTTCGACGGCGTGGTGCCCGCCTGCGGCGAACTGACCGACTACGACCGCGAGACGCTGAAGGAATTTGCCGACGTGAAGAGCGAAGTGGAGAAGCTGCTCGATGTATTCAAGTTCCGCGACGCGCAGAAGGAAGCCATGAACCTGGCCCGCATCGGCAACAAGTACCTGGCCGACACCGAGCCCTGGAAGCTGGCCAAGACAGACATGAACCGCGTGCAGACCATCCTGCACATCGCCCTCCAGCTGACGGCCAACCTGGCCATCGCCTTCGAGCCGTTCCTGCCCTTCAGCAGCGAGCGCCTGCGCCACATGCTCTGCATGGAAAGCTTCGACTGGGCCAACCTGGGACGCACCGACCTGCTGCCCGCCGGACACCAACTGGGCACACCCGAACTGCTGTTCGAGAAGATTGACGACGAAGCCATCCAGGCACAGGTGGACAAGTTGCTCGCCACGAAGAAGGCCAACGAGGCGGCCAACTACAAGGCCAACCCCATCAAGCCCGTCATTCCGTTCGAGGACTTCGAGAAGCTCGATATCCGTGTAGGCACCGTGCTCGAATGCCAGGCCGTGCCCAAGATGAAAAAGCTGTTGCAGTTCAAGATTGCCGACGGGTTGGAGAACCGCACCATCGTGAGCGGCATTGCCCAGCACTACAAGCCCGAAGAACTGGTAGGCAAGCAGGTGTTGTTCATCGCCAACCTGGCTCCACGCCAGTTCAAGAACGGCCTCGTCAGCGAAGGCATGATTCTTTCTGCCGAGAACTACGACGGTTCGCTGGCCGTCACTTCCGTACTGCGCGAGGTGAAGCCGGGTAGTGAAGTGAAATAATCTATTCTCACCACAGAGGACACGGAGTTTCACAGAGTTCTTTTCAATGGTTACATACATGAACTGACTCTGCGAAACTCTGTGCTTTCTGTGGTGAATCTTTTTCCATGCACGTATGAGCCAAAGCACTCTGAAAGAGAAAACCGCCCGCGGACTGTTCTGGGGAGGATTCAGCAACGGGATGCAGCAGCTGCTGAACCTGGTCTTCGGAATCTTTCTGGCCCGCCTGCTCAGCCAGTCGGACTATGGCATGGTGGGACTGCTCACCGTGTTCTCGGCCATTGCATCGGCCTTGCAGGAAGGCGGGTTCATCTCTGCGCTGACCAACAAGCGGGACGTCACGGACAGGGACTACAACGCCGTATTCTGGTTCAGCACGCTTTGCAGCATCACGTTCTACACCCTGCTTTTCTTTGCCGCCCCCCTGATAGCCGGCTTCTACGGCATTCCAGAACTGACGCCGCTGGCCCGCCTGCTCTTCCTGAGCTTCGTTATCTCCAGCCTGAGCATCGCCCCGCGTGCCTATCTCTTCAAGAACCTGAAGATAAAGGAAAGTACCGTGGTATCCGTCTCGGCCCTCTGTGTCTCGGGCATCACGGGCATCACGCTGGCCGCCCACGGCTTCGCCTACTGGGGACTGGCCATCCAGTCGCTGTCATTCGTCAGTGTCATCACCCTGCTCAACTTCTACTTTGCCCGCTGGCGCCCCAGCCTGCACATCGACCTGCGCCCCATCCGCAGCATGATAGGTTTCAGCAGCCGGCTGATTGTGACCAACATCTTCACCATCATCAACAACAACCTGTTCTCCATGATTCTGGGCAAGTTCTACTCCGCCCGCGAGGTGGGCGACTTCACGCAGGCCAACAAATGGAACGGCATGGGCCACACTCTGATTACCAACATGATTAACGGCATTGCCCAGCCCGTCTTCACCAGCATTGCCGACGACCGCGCCCGCCAGCTGGCCGTGTTCCGCAAGCTGCTGCGGTTTACGGCCTTCGTCTCCTTTCCCGTCATGTTCGGTCTGAGCCTGGTGGCCAAGGAACTGATTGTGATAACCATTACGGAGAAATGGCTGTCCAGCGCCTACATCCTCCAGATACTCTGCGTGTGGGGCGCGTTCATCCCGCTTACCAACCTGTTCTCCAACCTGGTCATCAGCCACGGGCGTTCGTCCGTCTACATGTGGAACACCATCTGCCTGAGCCTGGTGCAACTGGCGGTGGCCTGCGCCGCCCATTCTTACGGGCTGGAGTGGATGCTGTACCTCTTCACCGGCATCAACATCGGGTGGCTGTTTGTCTGGCTGTGGTTCGTGAACCGCGAGATAGGGCTCACCCTGAAGGACATGCTGAAGGACATCAGCCCCTACCTGGGCCTGTCGGCCGTACTGGTCGTGGCGGCCCATTATCTGACACAGCCCATCGGCAACCTCTACCTCTGCATGGCGGTCAAGATAGCCGCCGTGGCCGGGCTGTATGCCCTTGTCCTGTGGAAGGCGCAGTCCGTCATCTTCCGGGAAAGCGTTGAATTCCTCTTTAAGAAAAAGAAACCATGAGCCGCATTGCCTATATTCTCTCCGCCTACAAGGACGCGCCCCACCTGGCCCGGCTGATAGCCGCGCTGGACGATGACGCCGACTTCTACGTCCACATAGACCGCAAGGCCGACGACCGCCCCTTCCGGCAGCTGCTGGAAGGAAAGGTGACCTTCGTCCCTTCCCACTGGGTGAGCTGGGGAGGCTGGGAGCAGGTGGAATATCAGAAGGAACTGCTGGGCGCCGTGCTGCGCAGCGGGGTGGACTACGGCCGCGTGGTGTGTCTGAGCGGACAGGACTACCCGCTGTGGAGCAACGAGGAGATACACCGCCACTTCGACGAACACCCCGACACGGAGTTCATCATGGGCCTGAACCTCACCCGCTGCACCGACCGTGCGCAACGCTCCAAGATAGTCTGCTACCACTTCTTCCGAGACCTGAAGTGGAGCGACCAGTGGTGGAAGGACAAACTCATCGTTGCGTCCCGCAACCTGCTGAAGCTGCTCCCCCTCCGCAAGCCGCCCTATACCTATATAGAAGGAAAGAAGGCGGAAGTCTATTTCGGTTCCGACTACTGGGCGCTGACCCTGCCCTGTGCACGCTACGTGTACCAGCGGCTCGGCTCCGAACGGCGGCTGGTGCGCTACTTCAAGACCAGCTTCGTGCCCAGCGAACTGTGCATACAGACACTGGTGTTCAACTCTCCGTTCGGCGCACGGGCCCTCCGCTACGAAGGGACCTATCCCGGCCTGTCGGGCCTCACCCCGCTGCACTACATCGAATACGGCAAAGCCATCAAGCCGCTGACCCTCGACGACCTGCCGCAACTGGCCCGCTCGGGCAAGATGTTCTGCCGGAAGGTGGTGAGCGGCACGTCGGACCGGCTGGTGGAAGCCCTGAAGAACAGAAACATAAACACCTACAAATCATATCAGTCATGAAAATACTCGTCATCATCGTCTCCTACAACTTCGAGCGCTGGATGGACCGCTGCCTGGGCAGCCTGCGCCTGTCGGAACAGCCGGCGGACGTCATGGTGATAGACAATGCCTCGCAAGACCATACGGTGCAGCTCATCCGGGAACACTATCCGGAGGTGCGCCTCATCCAAAGCCCGGAGAACCTGGGATTCGGGCGTGCCAACAACCTGGGCATGAAAGTGGCTCTGGCAGAAGGCTACGACTACGTCTTCCTGCTTAACCAGGACGCCTGGATTGACAGGAACACCCTGGGCACGCTGGCTTCGCTCTGCGCAAGCCATCCTCAATACGGCATCCTGTCGCCGACCCACCTGACCGGGTCGGGCAACCGTCTGGAGCACGGATTTGCCTGCTACGCCCGCCTGAATTCGCTGGAAGAGCTGACCTCCGTGCCATGCACCGCCCAGACGCCGCCCGTTGACCTGCCGTTTGTCAACGCCGCGTTCTGGATGATTCCCGTCTCCGTACTGAGGCGCGTGGGCGGCTTCTGTCCGCTGTTCTATCACTATGGAGAAGATGTGGACTACGTCAACCGCCTGCGCCGACACGGCTACCGGGCGGGCTACACGCCTGCCGTATTCGGCTGCCACGACCGCGAACACCGCCAGACCGACCACAAGACCTGGCTGCGGTCCGAGCGAATCTATCTGCTGACGGAGTATGCCAACATCAACCGCTCCTTTCCCCGGGCCTTTGCCTACAGCGTGCTGGCCAGCCTCAAGAAGTCTGCCCAATCCTTCTGGACGAAGAAAGACGCCCGGACCGGCCTGAGCTATATCCGGATAGCCTGCCAGCTATTGGGATGCACAGGCAAGGTTCTCCGCTACCGCCGCATCAACCTGCAACCAGAAACCCCTCATTATATTGCAACAGAATCATGAAAGTACTGCTCACCTTCGGAGGCATTCCCCACTACCTGAATGCCTTGCTTGAGAAACTGCACCATAAAGGCGTGGAAGTGACGGTTGTCACCCCACTGAAAGGAAACGCCACCATCGGCAAAGGCGTCAAGATGGTGGAAGGAGGCACTTACCGCCACCTCAACACACCGGAAAAGAAGATGGCCTACGGCAAGAGCGGCCTGCCCGAACTGCCCGGACTGGTGGCCGGCGAACGCCCCGACATCGTTGTGCTGGGCTGGCCCTACTTCCTGCAAGTCTTCTTCCAGCCGTCGCTGCGCCGTGCCCTGAAGCGTTGCGGCGCCCGGCTGGTGATTCGTGAAATCCCCTTCCAGACACCGCCCTACGGACAGATACGCGATTACTTCCGCCAACACCCCATGTACGACGAAGGCATGCGGCTCCAGAGTCAGGGCAAAGCCTTCTACCTGCGCCAGTGGCTGACGGCCCGCATCCGCAAGTACTGCTATGCCCGTGTGGCGGGTACCCTCAACTACTCCACGGCGGCCTACGACATTCTGCCCTCGTACGGCGTGAAGCGCGAACAGATTCATGTCACCTACAATTCGACGGACACCGAAGCCCTGTGGCGCGAGAAGGCCGCCGTGCTGGCTGCTCCCGCCCTGCTGCCCCCGTCGGAAAGGCGGCTGCTCCACATCGGCCGGCTGGTAAAATGGAAACGAGTGGACCTGCTCATCGAAGCCTTCGCCCGCACGCTGGGCCAATATCCCGACGCCGAACTGGTCATCGTGGGCGACGGCCCCGAACTGGACAACCTGAAGGCCCAGGCCGCCTCCTTGGGGCTGCCCCTGCGCAGCAAGGAGGAGAACGCCGCCGACGGGCGCGGCTGCGTGCGCTTCATCGGCGCCGTCTACGACCCGAAGGAACTGGGAGCTTACATGAACGAGGCAACCGTCTACGTGCTGGCCGGCATGGGCGGACTGTCCATCAACGACGCCATGACCTACGGCCTGCCTGTGGTCTGCTCCGTGTGCGACAGCACCGAGCGCGACTTGGTGACCGACGGCCGGAACGGCCTCTTCTTCCGCGACGGCGATGCCGACAGCCTGACCGAAAAGATCCTTCAACTGCTGGCCTCGCCCCAGGAGTGCCGCCGCATGGGAGAGGAGTCGGAGCGCATCATCCGCGAGCAAATCAACATCGACACCGTCAGCGAACGCTACCTGAAAGCCTTCGCCGATTTCCTCCGTCGCTGACGTCCGTTGCCCCGAACGCAAGTTCCGTCCTGCCTGCACACTGGTTGCAGCCGCGCTGCAAACAGGTGTGCAGTGACGCTGCAAACAAGCATGCAGCCGCGCTGCAGCGGGCGTGCAGTAACTCTGCAACGGGCGTGCAGTAACTCTGCAGCGGGCGTGCACTGACAGTGCAGCGGACGTGCAGCAACCATATCACCAGGGAAATAGCATCAGAAAACAGGCAGGCGGCCACCGCCGCCCCGGCCGGGAGCCGGCCGGAAGCCTCAGAGCGCGGCCTCGGCCAGTGCCTTCACAATCCGTTCGCAGGCACGGCCGTCGCCGTAAGGATTGTGAGTCTCGGACATGCGGCGGTACATGGCCGCATCCGTCAGCAGTTCGGACACGTTGGCCACAATGGCATCGGCATCCGTACCCACCAGCTTCACCGTTCCCGCCTCCACGGCTTCGGGACGCTCGGTGGTGTCGCGCATCACCAGTACCGGCTTGCCCAGCGAGGGAGCCTCCTCCTGCACGCCGCCGCTGTCGGTCAGCAGCAGGGTGGAGTGACGCATGGCGTAAACAAAGGGCAGATAATCCAGCGGGGCAATCAGACGCACGTTGTCCAGGCCCGACAGCAGTTCATAGACGGGCTTCTGCACGTTGGGATTCAGATGGACGGGATAGACGATGTCCATCTCCGGATGGCGGGCGGCAATCTCGCGGATGGCACGGCAGATGTGCCGGAAGCCTTCGCCGAAGTTCTCGCGACGGTGTCCGGTCACGAGGATGTAGGGACGACAGCCCGCCTCGTAACCCTTGGACAGGAGTTCGGCATGTACCTTCTCCTTCATGCCTGGCTTGTGGTCGATGATGTCCACTGCCATCAGCAGGGCGTCGATGACTGTGTTTCCGGTGACGAATATCTTTCCGTCGGCCACGCCCTCGCGCAGCAGGTTCTGCCGCGACTGTCCGGTGGGCGCAAAGTAGAGCGAAGCGATGCGGTCGGTCACCTGACGGTTCATCTCCTCGGGCCAGGGCGACAGCATGTTGTACGTGCGTAGTCCCGCCTCCACGTGTCCCACGGGTATCTGCATGTAGAAGGCGGCCAGCGAAGCGGCCATAGAGGTCGTGGTGTCGCCGTGAACCAGTACCACGTCGGGACGGAAGTCCTTCAGCACGTCGCGCAGGCCCAGCAGCACGCGCGAAGTGATGTCGTACAGGTCCTGGTTGGGCGCCATGATGTTCAGGTCGTACTCGGGCACGATGTCGAACACTTCCAGCACCTGATCCAGCATCTGGCGGTGCTGGGCGGTGACGCATACACGGGTTTCAAACGTCGCGGGTTTGCCTTGCAGGGCTTTCACCAGCGGCGCCATCTTGATGGCTTCGGGGCGGGTACCGAAAACAAGCAGTATCTTTTTCATAACGGTTAGCGGTGAGTGGTGAGTGGTGAGCAGTGAGTGGTGAGTGGTTAGTAGTGGCTAACATTCGTCCGAATGGATACTGACCGCTCACCCCTAACCGCTATAAAATACTTTTTCTTACTCCGCAGAAGTCCAGTTCTATCTTGGAGCTATCCTTGGGAATGCTGAGGAAAGGCGTATGGCGCACGAGCCACACCACGATGTCGGCCCGTCGGTAGGCTTCTTCGTAATGGGTCAGGTGGAAACTGGAGTGAGCCGCGATGTTGGGCTCTACAATCAGCACGTCGGCACGGCTTTCTGAAACGATGCGCGAAGCGATGTACTTGGCCGGCGACTCGCGCAGGTCGTCGATGTTGGGCTTGAAGGCCAGTCCCATGCAGGCCACTATCGGCTCGCGTCCCTGCTCCTCGACAAACTTGCGGCAGGCTTCCATCACCTTGTTGGCGCACCAGTCGGCCTTGTAGTCGTTGGTCTCGCGGGCACGCTTGATGAGCTGTGCCTGCTCGGGATAGTCCGATACGATGAACCACGGGTCTACGGCGATGCAGTGTCCGCCCACGCCGCAACCAGGTTGCAGGATGTTGACGCGCGGGTGTTTGTTGGCCAGTTCGATGAGTTCCCACACGTTGATGCCGGCACGGTCGCAAATCATGGACAGCTCGTTGGCAAAGGCTATCTGCGCGTCGCGGCTGGAGTTTTCCGTCAGCTTGCACATCTCGGCCGTGCGGGCATTGGTGCGGTGCAGCTTGCCCTGCACGAAGGCGGAGTAGAACTCGATGGCCTTGTCGGTCGACGCCTCATCAATACCGCCAATGACGCGGTCGTTGTGCACCAGCTCGTAGAGCGTATTGCCGGGCAGTACACGCTCGGGACAGTAAGCAATGAAGATCTGTCCCTTCAGTTCGGGACGCAGGCTGAAGATGAGTTCGGCCATCCGCTCGGTGGTGAACACGGGCGAGGTAGACTCGATGACAAACAGGTTGCCGGGCTTCAGACAGGGAATGACCGAACGGGTAGCAGCCTCTACATACGTGATGTCCGCACGGTGGTTCTGCTTGAAGGGCGTCGGAACCACGATGAAAAAGGCGTCGGCCTCTTCGGGCTTGGCGACAGCACGCAGGTTTCCGCTCTGCACGGCCTCGCGCACCACCCGATCCAGATCGGGCTCCACGATATGTACTTTTCCCTGATTGACGGTTTCCACTACCGAGGGATTGACGTCCACTCCCACCACCTGATAACCATGATGGGCTGCTACAGCCGCGGTGGGCAGGCCAATGTAACCCAATCCTACAAATACAACCTTCTTCATAAACTGTTTCTTACTTAAGTTTCGGGTTTGATTTTTTACTGGAAGCTAAGAAACTATAGAAGTTATCACTTCGCTTGGCTCTGTTAGAAGTTAAAGCCGATAGTCTTGCAAAAAGGAAAGATTGGCAGTAACAGGCCGATTGGCCTTTAACTTCTAAGCCCGCCCTGGCAGGCAATAATTTCTTCTAACTCCTCTAACTCCTGCAAGTTTGGCTTCGCCGACTTTCAATTCGGCAAAACCGAAACTTGAATTTCTTATTTATCTCCGCAAACGCCGGCCGCGGCTTGTTGCCCGCAACCTGATGGCCGTTTGCGAAACTTCTGCAATTATAACGCGGCAAAAGTACAAATAATATGTGACTTTGCACTGTTTCTCACCGAAAACCACTACTTTTGTCAAGCCAAAACCCAAGAACTTTTCAATGAGAGTACTACTTATCAATACTTCCGAACGCATAGGCGGCGCCGCCGTCGCTTGCAGCCGGCTGATGGAGGCCCTGAAAAACAACGGCATCAAGGCCCGCATGCTGGTGCGCGACAAGCAGAGCGAACAGCTGACCGTCGTGGCCCTGAACCGCAGCTGGCGGCTGGTGTGGAAGTTCGTGTGGGAACGCATCGTCATCTGGCGCGCCAACCGTTTCAAGAAGAACAATCTCTTTGCCGTGGACATTGCCAATACGGGAACGGACATCACCGGACTGCCCGAATTCCAGCAGGCCGACGTCATCCATCTGCACTGGGTCAATCAGGGAATGCTTTCGCTGAAGAACATCGAGAAGATACTCGCCTCGGGGAAACCCGTCGTATGGACCATGCACGACATGTGGCCCTGCACAGGCATCTGCCACCACGCCCGCGAATGCGAAGGCTACCGGCAGGAATGCGGCTCGTGCCATTTCCTCTACGGAGGCGGACATAAACGGGACCTCTCACACCGCATTTTCCTGCGTAAGAAGAAACTCTACCAGAGCTATCCCATTACTTTTGTCACCTGCAGCCATTGGCTGGAAGAGAAAGCCAGACTGAGTGCGCTCATTGAAGGGCATAAAGTAGTCTGCATCCCCAATCCGCTGAATACAAACCTTTTCAAGCCGCACGACAAGCAGAAGGCGCGCGAACGCCTCAAGCTGCCGGCAGACAAGAAACTGCTGCTGTTCGGCTCCGTGAAGATTACCGACAAGCGGAAGGGCATAGACTACCTGATAGAATCCTGCAAGATATTGGTCAAGAACAAACCCGAATTGCGCGAACAGTTGGCCGTCGTGGCTTTCGGCAACCAGTCGAGGCAGCTGGAGAACCTGCTGCCCTTCAAGGTCTATCCGCTGGACTTCGTACACGACGAACACCAGCTGGTGGACATCTACAACTCGGTGGACCTCTTCGTCACCCCCTCGCTGGAGGAGAATCTCCCCAACACCATCATGGAGGCCATGGCCTGCGGCATTCCCTGCGTGGGATTCAACGTAGGCGGCATTCCGGAAATGATAGACCACCTGCACAACGGCTACGTGGCCCGCTACAAGTCGGCAGAAGACCTGGCCAACGGCATCCACTGGACACTGAACGACCCGGGCTACGAAAGTCTGTGCGAAGAGGCGTGCCGGAAGGCCGTAACACACTACTCGGAGCACGTCATCGCCAAGAAGTTCATCGAACTCTACAACAAAGTCACCGGAAGCAATGCATAACCACCTCACACCCAAATTCACCGTCATCACCGTTTGCTTCAACGCCGAAGAAACGCTCGAAGACACCATTCAAAGTGTCATTGCGCAAACCTACCACCACGTGGAGTACATCGTTGTGGACGGCGCCTCGAAGGACCGTACCCTGTCCATCATCAACCGCTACCGCGACCGCATCGCCACCGTGGTGAGCGAACCGGACAAGGGACTGTACGACGCCATGAACAAGGGCCTCCGGCTGGCTACGGGCGACTACGTCTGCTTCCTCAACGCGGGCGACAGCTTCCACGAGGACGACACCCTGCAACAGATGGTGCACACCCTGCGCGAACGGTCCGAACTGCCCGACGTGCTCTACGGCGAGACGGCACTGGTCAACGCCGAAGGCCACTTCGTGCGGATGCGCCGCCTCCAGGCGCCCGAACACCTGACGTGGCGCAGCTTCCGCCAGGGCATGCTGGTGTGCCACCAGGCCTTCTTTGCCCGGCGCACACTGGCCGAACCCTACGACCTCCGCTACCGCTTCTCGGCCGACTTCGACTGGTGCATCCGCATCATGAAGAAGGCAAAGACCCTGCACAACACCCACCTCACCCTCATAGACTACCTGGACGAGGGCATGACCACCCGCAACCACAAGGCTTCGCTGCGCGAACGCTTCCGCATCATGGCGAAGCATTATGGCTGGCTGAGCACCGTGGCCCTTCATGCCTGGTTTGTGGTGAGGGCGGTGGTGAAGAAGTAAGCCAACCTTACGCAATCCGCCTACCGTCCTATCAACATGGCAGCAGTTTCCACTACCTATCCTTTCCAGATTCGGCATGCCTGCCGGAGAAAAACTCTTCATAAGGCATTCGGGCCTTGCTTGCCAATGAGTCTGGAATTCAAGTTTCGCAAGTGCGAATTACCCGGCACGTGCAACGCGACTCCTCCTGATTCCCCGCAAAACGCCATCTGAGGAAGTCTTCCGGTTTATCAGGCAGGAAAGAAACGATGGAAAAGAACAATAGGAGGAAACAAGCAGGGACGTTGCCTCTTCCGGCTTCCCGCCTGGCGGAGAGTCGGCATTGGGTTACTTCCGGTGCGCAGTCTTCCCGTTGGGACAGATGTGTCATCGTGTAAGAAAAACAGGCCAAGTGCTTACAAAAAGCCCCCGAAATGAGTTTCAGGCTGACACGCAACATTTGCAAAAGGCGCGAAACAGAGGCCGGGAAACCTCCTTGGAGCTGTGTGGAGCATGTACCGTGCAAGCTCCGTCCGTCCACAATGCTTGTTTCGTTCGCGCGGCATGCTTGCCGGGAGCGCGCAGAATGCTTGCGCGGAACACGCAGCATGCTTGTACGGAGCGCCCGGAAGCCACGTTACACCCTCCCGAAAGAGAAGTTACCCACTCCCATGTGGATTTTGGGAGCCACAAAAGAGGCTTTTTCCTTCCCGGAGAGGCATTTTTTCTTCTCTTTCAAATGTAAGGATTTCGCTATCCGTCTGCCATGCAGCCGATTGCAGGAATCTGCTTCCGTTTTTCCGAGCAAGCCGGACGGAAGGCCGAAAAAACGGATTCTCGTGCATCGGAAAAGTCAAAGTGTCAAAATGTAAACAGAGGGATGCACAGCCTGCACGTGAAAGACGACGGCAGAAGAGTGGACGATAGCCCTCCCTGACCGTCCGCTGTCAGAGCACCGCCTTGAACGACAGATGGAAGTCGGCACGCAGCACCCGTATCCGGTTCCACTTCTCCAGGTCCATCTCCCGCTCCAGGTCGCCGTCCTTCTCCGTCAGCGAAGAGCTGTTTCCGCCCGTCAGCGAGGCACCCACGCCCAGGTAGAAGCCCTTGTAGAGGCGGTAGCTGAAGCCCAGGTCCATGTTGGCGCCCAGGAAGCCGGTCGAATAGGTGGGCCGTTCCTTGCCGTTGGCAAAGCCTTCGGCACGGTAGTGCATGTAGCCCGCACCGATGGTGTACTCCATGCACAGCCGCGGAGCGACCATGCGCCGCAGGCCCACTTGCGGGGCAATGTAGTTCAGGTTCACATCCTCGGCCAGCATGCCCATGCCGCCCGCCTCGTAGTTCTCGGAAGCGGTGAAGAAGTTGTACTTCAGGCCCACCAGCCAGTCGTCCGGCACCCAGAAGGCCTTGATGCTGCCGCTGAAACCCTTGTCGTAGGCACCGCGATAGGAGGCGCCGTAGGGCGACAGGTTGGAGTTGCCGAACAGCTGTCCCGTACCCAACTCGGCCGACAGGGAAAACTTGCCTTCGGAAGCAGGCTGTGCAAAAGAGGAAAGACTGACTGCTGAAAGCAGAGCGAATAAAAGAATAAAGCGTTTCATCTGTTTCTATTTTTGAATTGATTTTTCTGCAAATGTAGTTGACTGGTCTTACTTTTCCAAAAGGAATCAGTACGCAAAGAGTACGCAAATGCCTGCGTACTCCTGCGTACAACACAAAAAACTTAATGATTACGGATAAATTTATCCCACTCGTCCGGCGCACCTTCTTGACCAAGCACTTTCTTGTACAGGCGTTTGCGAATGGACGTTACAGCCTGCTTACTGCGGAGTACAAGCTGGGCGATACGGGTAGAAGAGATTCCTATTTTGAGTAACAGGCAAACCTGCAATTCAACCTCACTTACGGGATACAAATCTTTCAAACGATGGGTAAATTGTGAATAGGTAGAGTCAATGGCTGCTGTTAAGGTCTGCCATTCTTCTGCAGATAAATTACCGTCCACTTCATGACATTTGCGGAATATGTCGGAAGTTTCCAGTGCTTTTACAGCTTCCGCTTCCAACCTTCTATAAGCCTCAACCTGTTCGTTGTCTTTCTCCAAAGACTGTTTCCGGGCATGGAGCAATTCTTGTTGGGGCTGGTTTTGCACGATCTTCGAAGCCTGAAGTTCTTTTTCCAGTTCGGCTATCCGCTTTTTATTTTCTTCTATAAACTCCTGACTCTGTCGATACTTCTGTCCTTCCAAGGCTTTTAATTTCTGCAATTGATTGATTCTGCCTTCTTCCTTTCGTTTCCGATTCTGCCGATAGGCAAAAAACAATGCAACCACCACCACCATGCTTGCTGTAATCCAGACAATATAATTTTTCTGTTGCCTGTTCTGCATTTGTAACCGGTTGTTTTCCTCTTCCCGTAACTGATAATTGTAGAGTGCATTGATTTTGCGAACAGTTTC
>NZ_CASFWU010000061.1 GCF_949298305.1 uncultured Bacteroides sp.
GCGCCTACGTGCAGCGTCAGTTCCTCCAGGTCAACCCCTTTTGTGCGCAAGGCATCGAGCACGCGGGGCGTGAAGTGCAGCCCGGCAGTGGGGGCGGCCACGGAGCCTTTTATCTTGGAGTAGACCGTCTGGTAGGTCTCCTTGTCGCTCTCCTGTGTCTCGCGGTTCAGGTAGGGCGGGATGGGCAGTTCGCCGAACACTTCGAGGATGTCGGCAAAGGTCACCTCGGGGTTGTCCCAGCTGAAGTCCACCCAGTGACTGGTGCCGCGGCACTCGCCCCGCTCGGCGGTCAGTGTCAGCGGACGCCCCTTCACGGTCATTTCGCGGCGCAGGGGACCTTCCTTCCACTTCTTCAGGTTGCCCACCATGCAGAGCCAGGCGGCGTGGCGGGTCTGCTGGAAGTTCAGTACGTAGTCGTTCGGCTCGCTGGGTTCCAGACA
The DNA here is from genome assembly GCF_949298305.1 of uncultured Bacteroides sp. Classification (GTDB taxonomy): domain Bacteria; phylum Bacteroidota; class Bacteroidia; order Bacteroidales; family Bacteroidaceae; genus Bacteroides. Next base: position 441 of record NZ_CASFWU010000061.1, read on the forward strand.
GAACACCTCGATGAGGGCCCCCGTCTCCTTGCGGAAGTGCAGGCGGGCCTGGATGACCTTCGTGTTGTTGAACACCATCAGGCTGCCGGCCGGCACGTAGTCGGGCAGGGAGGTGAAGCGGTCTTCGGTCACCTGTCCGTGGCGGTAGACCAGCAGTTTGGACTGGTCGCGCACGGGCAGGGGGAACTTGGCGATGCGCTCGTCGGGCAGCGGATAGTTGAACTCGCTGATGCGGATATGTTTAGGGTCTTGTCTCATAGTCATAGTTTCGTTTCGGCCGCAAAGATACGGATTATTTGGGAATAATCGTCCCCGGCCCCCTCCAAACCGCAGGTTGCCGTGTCTCACTCTCCCTCCCGGCCGTCCGCCTCCCGGCCGGAGTCGGGGGTGCTCCCTGCGTCTTCGCCGCCCAGTTCTATCAGTTCCATCTTGCCCACCAGCGGGCGGGTGTATTTGCCCGTGTCCTTCCGCCGTTCGGGTACGAACTGCACCCGGATGGCCTTCACCTGCTCAATGCTGACCTCTTCGGGCGTGTCGGCTCCGCGCCCGGCACACGACAGCTTGAAGTAGAACGACCCCAGCCCTGTGATGTGGACACTGCGGCCGTTTTCCATGAAGAAGGCCATGGCCTCGGGCAGGGCGCGCAGCACCAGGTGTACGTCGCCCGGCGAGGCTGTGCTCCCGCGGCTGATGAGGCGGGCCAGGTCGTCGATGCCCGCAGGGCGGCCCAGGACGGCTGCGCGCGGGAACCATTTGTACTTGTTGCCAATCTTGGCACGGCTTTTCTTGTAGAACATAATCGCTTGTCTGTTAGGTTGATACTCATTCTCTGTCGCCACCTTCCGCCTGCTTTGTGTCGGCTTCGGACTGCCCGAACCACCACCTTTGCCGGGCCGGTGTCGTACTTTTGGTACAAATATAAGGCTTTTAGTTGAAAATTAAAAGCCTTTTAATATATAAATGAAAGCCTTTTAATTATGTATTAAAAGCCTTTTAATTTTCAGAAGAAAGGCTTTTAATGGATGCTAAGGTGCGCCTTCAGGCGGGCAAAGGTAGCGGTTCGGGCGGGCCGGAGTGGGAGGGGAGGCGTGTGCAGTCCGTGGCTTGGCGCGCCTCTGCGGCGGGCTGGGGCCTGGAATGGCGGTTTTCATCGGCTTCTGCCCTCGGCTTTTCGTTTCTTTTTACAAGATAGGATGCGGTTCGGCCCGGTCAAACCTGAAAACTTCGTTTTCGTTTGCCGCTGCGCTCGCGTTTCACTATCTTTGCCAGACGGAATAACGAATGCTAAAAACAGAGAAATCATGATAAAGATAGGAGACAAGGTTCGCTTTCTGAGCGAAGTGGGTGGCGGTAAGGTCACCGGATTTCAGGGTAAGGACATCGTGCTGGTGGAGGACGCCGACGGATTCGACATCCCGATGCACATCCGCGAGGTGGTGGTGATTGAGACGGACGACTACAACGTGCCCACACCCGCCTCGAAGGCCGCCAAGGCCGAAAAGAAGAAGGCCGAGGAGCAGCCCGCCCGCCCCGGAGCGGCGGCACAGGCCGGCGAACAGCCGCTTCACCGGGTGGAGAAGCCCCAGGTGTCGGTCTACCGCCAGCCGGAGATGAAGGGCGGCGACGTGCTGAACGTCTACCTGGCCTTCGTGCCCGAGGACATCAAGGCGGTGAGCACCACCCCCTTCGAGAGCTATCTGGTGAACGACAGCAACTATTACCTCTATTATACCTATCTGGGCGTGGAGGGCAAGGCGTGGACGGTGCGCCAGCATGGACTGGTGGAGCCCAACACGAAGGTGCTGCTGGAGGAGTTCGAGAAGGCCTCGCTCAACGACCTGGAGCGCGTGGCCGTGCAGCTCGTAGCCTTCAAGGACCGCCGTCCCTTCCAGCTGAAGCCCGCCGTCAGCGTAGAGCTGCGCATCGACGTGGTGAAGTTCTACAAGCTGCACACCTTCCAGCAGACCGACTTCTTCGAGACACCCGCCCTGATGTACGACGTGGTGAAGGCCGACCGGCCCGCCCGTCAGGTCTATGTCTCGGCCGAGGACGTACAGGAGGCCTTGTTGCAGAAGCATTCTGCTGACGCTCCGCAGAAGCCCCGTCCGGCTGCGAAGCAGGGAGGCAGGAACGGCATTGTGGAGATTGACCTGCACATTGACGAACTGCTGGACGACACGCGGGGCATGACGAACAGCGAGATGCTCAACTACCAGCTGGACAAGTTCCGCGAGGTGATGGAGCAGTACAAGAACAAGCGCGAGCAGCGCATCGTCTTCATCCACGGCAAGGGCGACGGCGTGCTGCGCAAGGCCCTGCTTGACGAGCTGCGGCGGAAGTATCCCACCTGCCGCCATCAGGACGCCTCGTTTCAGGAGTATGGTTTCGGGGCCACGATGGTTACGGTGAAGTAAGCCGGTACCTTCCCTCTTGATGAGTCAGTCAGAGAAAATATATACAAGATGAAACGCTATCCCATATTGATGATTCTACTGGCAGGTCTCTTGTCTGTCTTCGCCTGTCGGCAAGGCTCGGATGCGGAGGAACGGCTGGACGGCAGGCTGGGCGAATTCCGTGACTTCTGCCAGACAGCGCTCGACTCGCTGACGGCCGACCCGCAATGGGTACGGTCGCAGGCTTTGCAGCGGATGCAGGATGAGGATGACAGCCTGGTGTGGTATTATTACGCGGGTGTGGTGATGAAGAGTTACTTTTTCACCTTCGACCAGGATTCGGTCCGCTATTACTACAAGCTCGGACGGCGCTATTTCCAGGGGCAGGAGGACAATCCTGCCGTGGAAGACCTGGCTTCGGAGTACAACAACACGATGGGCAACCTGTATGCCCGCCTGGGCAGCCTGGACACCGCTGCGTTCTGCTTCGAGGAGGCTTACCGGCAACGCCTGCGGGGTGTCAGCATGGAAGCCGCTCCGGACATCCTGATGAACCTGGCCGATGTGCGCAGCCGTCTGGGGCGTTACGACCTGGGTGCCTACTGGTACCGACGCGCGCTGCTGCTGTGCGACTCCCTGCAACTGACTACGCCCAAGACCCCCATCTACTACGGCCTGGGGCAGATTTATATGGCCTTGCGCGATTTCGACCTGTGCGACTACTACTTCAACCTGGCGGGAGAGTCCTTTTCGTCCATGTTGCCTTATGAGCAGTATATCTATCTGAACAACCGCGGCAATTCCTATTATTACAGAGAAGACTATCCACAGGCCATGTCCTACTTCCGCCGTTGCCTCGACCTCGTGGAGCGGCACCGCGATTTGGCTTTCGAGCGCAATCTCTGCTATCTGAACATGAGCGACATCTTTCTGAAAATGGGGCAGACAGACTCGTGCGAGGCCTATCTGAAGCGTTGCCGTCCTTTCTTTGAGCAGATTAACGCCGTTCAGGCTCTCTACTATGCCGACACGCAGGACCTAGGGCTGGCATTGAGCCGGCACGACCTGGCTTCGGTGCGGAAGATACTGGCCCGCTCGGTGACGCCGCCCCAGTTGGAACCCGACATTCTGCTCATCCGTAATACCTATCTGCAACGCTACTACGAGGCCATCGGCGACTACCGGCAGGCCTACCGCTATCAGCAGACGGGTCTGCACCTGTCCGACTCGGTGAGGGGCGAGCGGGTACGGATGCGGGTGGCTACGGCCTACCTGCGTTATGCGCAGGACTCGACCCTGATGGCGCAGAACATGCTGATACAGAAGAAGGAAAACGAGTTGCTGGAGATGCGGCAGACGCGCTGGTTCTGGGTAACATCGCTGGTGGCCCTCCTGCTGGTACTGCTCTTCCTGTATATGTATAACAAAAAGAAGGCGGCGTTGCTGCTGGCGCGGAACCGCCGTACGGTCTCTTCCCTTCGCCTGGAGAATATACGCAACCGCCTTTCGCCCCACTTCATCTTCAACGTGCTCAATCAGGAGATGGCCGGACGCAAGGAGGAGGAACGGCACGAACTGGCTTCGCTGGTCAAGCTGATGAGGCGCAATCTGGAACTGGCCGAGCAGCTGTGTGTCACGCTGGCCGAGGAACTGGACTTTGTACGCACTTACATCGACCTGGAGCGCCGTTCGCTGGGCAGTTCCTTTTATCCTGAGATTCACCTGGGTGCCGATGTGCATCCCGAACAGGTGCTGATACCCTCCATGTTGATACAGATTCCGGTGGAGAATGCCGTGAAACATGCGTTGCGCGACAAGGAGGGCGACCGCTGCCTGTGGATTGTGGCGGAGCGGGTGCCGGAAGGCATTTCCATCAGGGTGCTGGACAACGGTGGAGGCTATCGGCCTGGCAGCCGTAACCGCGGGACGGGAACGGGCATGAAGGTCATCATGCAGACCATCCAGATACTGAACCAGAAGAACCGTGCGGCCATCGAAGTCTCCATACATAATGTTGCTTTGCCAAGCGGCGAGAAGGGTTGCGAAGTCCGGTTCATGCTTCCCGAACGGTATAATTATACCATCTGATGTACATCTCTTACGGGAAGAGATGGCGGAACAACTTGTGCTCACTCTTGAAAATAGTTTGTTTAATCCTGTTTTCCGTCCGTATATCCTTTATTCTGTCCACATAGTGCATATTCGTCAAATGTGTTTTTGTGTGAAAAGAATATAATCTTTATATTAGCCGCCTAAAACATGGATATATCATGGAGAGATTCAAGGTGGTTATTGTAGATGATGACGCAGTCTCGCTTGAAAGTCTGAGCTTCAGCCTGGGTAAGGACGCGCGTTTTTCATTGGAGGGAAGTGCCAAGAACGGCGTACAGGGTAAGAAGCTCATCATGCGGGTGCAGCCGGACTTGTTGTTCCTGGATGTGGAAATGCCGGATATGACGGGTATGGAGTTGCTTCAGGAATTGCGCGGAAGCATTTCGTGGAACATGCGTGTCGTATTCTATACGGCTTATGACAAGTATATGATTCAGGCCATTCGCGAATCTGCGTTCGACTATCTGTTGAAGCCTTTTGAGGAACAGGATTTGAAGGACATTCTGGCACGGTTCATGGAACAGGTGAGCAACAGGACCCCTTCGACTGCGGCCGCTTCCATTCCTGCGGGGCAGACTTTTATCGTGTTCACCCCCACCAACGACATGCGGGCGTTGCGTCCCGCCGAAATCGGCTTTTTCCGCTATTGCTCTGAACGCAAGCAGTGGGAAGCTGTTCTGAACGGACAGCCACCATTGGTGTTGCGTCGTGGAATGACGGCCGAGCAGATTATTCAATATTCTCCCAGTTTTGTGCAGATACATCAGTCGTATATTATCAACATCGATTATTTGATGATTATCAGAGATAACCGTTGCCTGCTGTATCCTCCCTTTGATGAAGTAGTGGAATTGTTAGTCTCAAAGAAATATAAAAAGGAATTGCAAGATCGTTTCTGCTTGTGAAAGTAGGGCTTTATTGACTGGTTAGGGTATTAACGTCGCTTTTGTGGCGGCGTTAATAAAAAAGAGAGGCATCGGTTGTTGCAACCGATGCCTCTCTAATTTTATGGGTTTAATCAATTGTCTTTGCAATAATCGGGTGAATTTATTTCACCTCGATGCCTTTGTTTTTCAGCGTGATGTTCAATACTTTGGTATAGTCGGCATACTGCTTTTCGTCCAAAGTCTTTTTCATCAGCTTCAGGTTTCCGTAAACGGCTTCACGAAGCAGTTGGTCCTGATTCTTTGTGGAAGAAGTGGCACGATACATCTGTGCGTTGAAGAATTTGCAGATGTTTTCTACCTCTTCATGTTGCTCAGCGTTCAGTTTCAAGTACTTGCTCAGCTTGTTTACGTTGATGTTACCTTCCCATTTTGCAGTTGTAGGTTGGTTTCCTGCTGCAAATGTTGTAGCAGTCAGGCAAACTGCTGCCACCAATGTTAATCCTAAACGTTTCATAATACCTACTTTTTTAATTGTTAATCCTAAAAACAAATCAGTTCTACAAAAACTGATACCTATTGAAAACGATCTAAGCGCTTAGCTTTTTCTTTTTACCTGTGCAAATATAGATACATGTTTTATAACACAAAAGCAAATGAGAGGAAAAGTGATGTGTCTCCTTTCATTTCTTGATATACATCAATTTCTACGTGTAAAAATGCTTTGATTTGTTATTGTTTGTAATGTAAATGTAACAATTTGAAGCATGCAGATGGCTTTATGCCTATATTCTGTTTGTTTTGCTTTCAAAACGGGTGTTGGGCTACAGGGAGCAGAACAAGGTGACAAGGAAGGTGACGGAGAAATCGGTCAGGCAACCGTGGAAGATGGAGACAACCACCAGTTCCTTGCCGCAGTAGCGGGTGATGACGGGCAGGGTGGTGTCCATTGTGGTGGCGCCGCCTACCGAGATGGGAGCCAGCTTGCCGAACCAGCGCACCAGCAGCGGGGCGGCAAGCAGGGCAATGACTTCGCGCAGGATATTGCTCAGCAGGGCGACGGTTCCCATTTCGGCACCTTTATATTCGGTGATGATGATGCTGGACAGCGAGTAGTAGCCGAAGCCTGAACCGATGGCGCAGCAGTCGGCCGCACTGCGTTGCGGCAGCAGCAGCGAGACGGCGAGGCATCCGGCCAGCGTGCCGCCCATGGTCATCAGGGGGAGCAGGGCAAAGCGAGGGTTCAGCCGGCGGAAGCTCAGCAGGGTCTTGGGGTCGCATCCCACACTGACCCCCACGAAGAACATCAATGCGCAGAGGGCATAGAAGCTGAGGTCGGCTGTGTTCAGACTGTCGGGCAGCAGGTGCTGATGACCGGCGACGATGCCCAGCGTGAAGAAGGCGATGATGACAAGGCTGCCTTTCATGATTGGTCGCTGCCTCCTTTCCGGCAGATGTAGTTCCACAGGAACCGGGCGGCCAGACAACTGCCCACCACGCCGAACAGGGTGATGAGCGCAGCCTCTACGCCCAGTGTGCCCAGCCCGTTGATGATGTCCGGATTGCCGCCTACCTCCGTGCCCAGCAGGAAGAGCAGCAGCCATATCAGTATGGTGATGATGCGGCCCACGGGACGTGTGTTGCGGCGACGCAGCAGGTAGCCCACTCCCACACCGCCCAGCATGAGCGCAATGATGGTCAGTACGAACATGTTTTCTTGTTTCTACGGTTACAGGCACAAAAGTAGGCCTTTTTGTCGAGAAAACCTATCCCGATGCCGCCTCTTTCGGCCATGGGCCGTCTGTTTATTCGTCCACTTGCAGGACGAATTTCGTACACGTGCTGGCACCGACAAATCCCAGTCCGCCCGATACGTTGCTGGGGATGCTGACGGCCTCCATCAATACGCCATCGTAGTCGTCATCTTCCATCGTATTCAGAGCTTTCAGATAGCGGTATTGCTCTTCGTTGAGGCTGTAGATGCTGACGGTGATGGTCTGGCTGTCGTGGTAGTCGATGTAGTTGAAAACCCATGGAGGTGTATTCTCGTAGACGGGTGTGTAGACCTTCAGTGTGGCCGAGGCGTCGGTAAACCGACTGTCGGTGAACAGGTTGTATCTGTTCTCTATGGAAGGGAACAGTTCGTTCTCCTCGTCGTTGTAGTTGTGCGGACGACCGTCGGTCAGGATGACATCCTCGCGGTTGATGATTTTGGTTGTCGGCACGGAAATCAGCAAGGTGTCCCGCTGCTCTTTGGTGAGATTCCCTTCGGCATCGTAGTCATAAGCCCAGTAAGTCACCTGTTGCCGCAGTTCGTGGGCAATGTCCAGCCGGTAGTAGTTCTTTTCGCCGGGCAGGTCTTTCAGGGTGATTTTGTACCGGCGGTGAAGCACGTCTCCCTGGTATTCGCGCAGGTAGGCCAGGGCCGTATCCACTTGCAGGCTTTCGACGGGGCGGGGGACGGTGGTCTCCGCACTGACGTGGTAGGCCCCGTTTTCGGCTATTGCCTCCAGGCGGATGCGGTCGCCCGGGTGCAGCTCGGAGGTGATGCGGAACTTCTTGAAGTGGACATTGCGCAGCAGTTGCTCGAACTGTTCGTCGTCTATGGTTCCTTTCAGGTCGCTGTACAATTCTTCGGGCGAAATCTCTTCGGGCGTCTCCGCGGATTTCCCATTAATATATAAGGTAAGGCTGCCTTGGCTTACCCGCCCGATGCGGTTACCTTCGCTCAGGTGCAGGTAGGCATAGTTCTCCTTTTCGCCGACGTTGAGCTGGGCGTTCAGTATCAGTTGGGGCGAGTATATCTGTTCGTTGTAGGGTATCTCGTTGGTACAAGCCGCCAGCGCGATGCAGGCCGCCAGCAGGGTTTGCAGTATGTAGGGGATACGTTTCATATTCTTTGTTTCTTTAGAGGTTAGAATCTGTATGTATAGCTCACCGAAGGTATCAGCGGCAGGATGGTCAGCTTCTTGATGGTGGTCTTTGTCTCTTGTGTGATGCTCTCTCCGGGACCGTATCCGTTATAGACGTCTTTTTGCTCGGCGTACACGATGTTGGGGTTCATGGCGTTGTAGAGGTTGTAGACACTGATGTTCCACGTCCGCATGCCGTGTTTGGTCTTCTTGTTGAAGTTGATGCCTACATTCAGGCGGTGGGTGGGCGGAAGCCGGTAATTGTTGCGGTGGGAGATGTAGCTCTCCTGGCTGACACTTCCGTCGGGCTTGACGACGATGGTCTGCCGTTCGGGCACGGTGATGTAGCCGCCGATGTAGAATATCCACGAGGCGCCCACGTCGATGCGGTCGCTGAACTTGTGGTTCAGGCAGAGGTTCACGCTGTGACGGCGGTCGTACTTGTGCGGGAACCATTGTCCCTGGCTGATGCTGCCGTCCTTGAAGCGGCGTTCGCTCTTGGAGAGGGTGTACGAAATCCAGCCCGTCGTCTTGCCCACCGTGCGCTGCACCATGACTTCCAGGCCGTAGCAGCGTCCTTCGCCCATCTCAACCTTCTCTTCCCAGTAGGTGGAGTTGCCGAAGAAGGAGACGCCGTCCTGATACTCCAGGATGTGGCGCATCTGCTTGTAGTAGCCCTCTGCCGAGAACTCCCACCCCGGCAGGCCGTCGTAGTAGAGCCCGGCGGCATATTGGTTGGAGTACATGGGCCGTATGTTGCGGGTGATGGGCACCCACAGGTCGGTGGGCATGGACAGGGGAGTGGACGAGAGCAGGTGTACGTATTGCGCCATGTGGGCGTACGAGGCCTTGGCCGCCAGTCCGCTGCCCAGGTCGTAGCGCAGGGAGGCGCGGGGCTGTGCCGACAGGTAGCTCTTGCCCTGCGTGTGGAAGAGAGTGAGGCGCCCTCCCCAGTTCAAGGTGAGGCGGTCGGTCAGTTCCCAGTCGTCCTCGGCATAGAGAGAGGCCTCGAAGCCCCGTTGTGCCTGGTTGACGCTGGTGTGGTAGGTGGTGTCGTGCGGTGCGGTGGAGGTGCCGGTGCTGCCTTCGCGGGCGGTGGAGATGCCGGGGCTGAACAGGTGGTGGATGAACTCCGTGCCGAATCGCACGCGGTGGGTCGTAGAGGGGGTGTAGTCAAAGTCCATGCGGGCGCTCCAGTCGCGTATGCCCGAATGGAAGCTCGAGGTATAGGTCTGTTTCTCCAGCGTGGTGCCGTTCTGCACTTTCCGCTCCTCGTTGTTCTCTTTCAGTGTCATGCGATATTCGTTGTAGGACACGGTGGCGTTGCCGAACAGCTTGGGACCGAACACATAGTTCCAGCGGGCATAGCCGATGAGGTTGCCCCAGTTCAGGCGGGCCTTGCTGCCGTAATGCTGCTGCGGGGAGGATGAGGGCTCGGCCGGTCGGGAGTCGCTGTAGTAGTGGTAGTGGTCCTTGCCGTGGTAGAAGCCCAGGAAGAGGCGGCTGCGGTCGTTGAACTTGTGGTTCAGCTTGGCGTTGAGGTCATAGAAGTAGTAGTTGTAGCGGTCGGTATCCGTGTTGCTGCCCCAGTTCTCGGTGCTTTTCACCGCGGTGTTGAAGAAGGCGGTGGGCATGAAGCGTCCGCTCAGCGAGAAGGAGGTCTTGCCCTTGCGGATGGGACCTTCGATGTGCAGCTTGTCCGTCAGCGAGCCGATGCTCAGTGAACCGTGATACTCGTGCAGGTCGCCGTCGTTGGTGCGCACGTCGACGATGGACGACAGGCGGCCGCCGTAGCGGGCAGGAAAACTGCTCTTGAAGAGGGTGACGTTCTTCACCGCCTCGGGCGTAAAGACCGAGAAGATGCCCATCAGGTGGTCGGCGTTGTAGACGGGGATGCCGTCCAGCATCACCAAGTTCTGGTCGGGCGTACCGCCACGCACATACATGCCGGCGAATCCCTCCATGCCGGCCTGCACGCCGGGCATCAGTTGCAGCGTCTTCAGCACGTCGGCCTCGCCCAGGATGGAGGGCGTGTGACGTATCTGGGTGATGGGGATGTCGTGCGAGCCCGTGTTGGCCGACCCGATGCCCGCTTCCTTGCGCGGCGAGGTGACGACCACCTCCTGCAGTTCGACGTTGCCGGACAACTGTACGTTGATGACCGTGTCGCACGTCAGGACAAAGCGGCTCTGCTGCGGACGGAAGCCCAGATAGGAAAACGTCAGGCTGACCTCTCCTTCGGGGAGGGTCAGCGAGTAGAGGCCGAAGGTGTTGGCAGAGGTGCCGGTGGCATAGCGGCCTTCGGTGACGTTGGCGCCGATGAGGGTCTCTGCCGACCCCCGCTCGGTGACGCAGCCGCTGATGGTGAATCGGCGGCGTTCCTTCTTCTTGGGCATTTCGCGCCTGCGCAACACGATGTGCTTCCCGTTGATACTGAATTCCACCGGCTGGTCGCGGAAGGCCTGCTCCAGCAGTTCGCCGATGGTGAGCTGCTTTACTTGCAGGCTGATGCGTCCGTTCAGCCGGACTTCCTCGCCGTAGACGAAGGTGTAGCCGGTGGAGTTTTCCAGTTGCTTCACCAGGCTCTCCAGGGTGGCGTTGCGTATTTCCATGGTCAGCCTGGCGTCGGGATTCTGCGCCTGCGCCTGGCTGTTCAGCAGAACCACGCACACCAGGAGCAAGGTCCTGATGTGGTGGCGTTGAAAGAGATCAGATAAAATCATAGCGTTTGGGTTTGGTTTATGGGTTCATGTATGATGGTCTTTCGGTTTACTCCGTCTGCCGGGGGCTGATGACGATGGTCCCGCCCTCGTCGCGGTAGCCGAAGCGGCCTGCCTCCTGCAGCACGTCGAGTATCTCCGTCAGGCTTTCGTTGCTGCCGAAGGTGGCGGTGAGGCGGTACGCGGCCAGTTGCGCACTCTCGATGCGGACGGGCGTGCGGAAGGCGTTGGACAGCTGCCGCGCAATCTCCTGCAACGTCTGCCGGCGGAAGAGAAAGACGCCTTGGCTCCAGGCAATCTCGTCACCGGCAGCCGGACAGGCTTCCTGTCTCAGCGAGCCCGTGCGGCGGTTGTAGACGGCCGCCTCGTTGGGGCGCAGTATTAGCCGCTCCTTGCCGCCGCCGGCACTGACGGCCACCGAGCCTTCCAGCAGGGTCGTCCTCGCCTCGGTGTCGGCGGGATAGGCTTCCACGTTGAAATGCGTGCCCAGTACCCGCACCTCCATTCCGCCGGCCTCCACGGTGAAAGGCCGCCGGGCGTCCTTGCTCACCCGGAAGCAGGCCTCGCCCTGCAGGCTGACGTCGCGGCGGTCGCGCCGGAAACGTTCGGGACAGGTGAGCGACGAATAGCGGTTCAGCGTCACCTCCGTACCGTCGGGCAGCGTCAGGCTGCGTACTTCGGCCAGGGTGGAGAACGTCTGCGTGGGCACGGGGCGCAGGGCCTCGTAGGCTGTCCATCCGGCCACGAAGAGCAGGACGGCGGCAGCCGCCCCGCCCAGCCAGCGGTAGAGGCGGCGGCGCCTGTGAGCCTTCAGGAAGACTCGCTCCTCCAGTATCTTCCAGCTGTTTTCGGCCGAATACCGTCCCCGCGGTGAGCGGGTGGAGCGTGCCAGACGGTCGAGCAGGTTGTCAAACGGGTCGTTCATTATTTTTCTCCTTTTTTCTATGAAGACAGGCGTGCCGCCCGCATTCCCTACTCCATGCCCGATAAAATAATAGCCCGGCCGGGACATGGACTCCCGTTCCCGGGGTTTACCTCCTTCCTTTCGGCTTCAACTTGATCATCAGCTGCGTGCTTTGCGCCTTCTTGTCCTTGGGGGTACACACCAGGCGCAGGGTGCTCTGCTTGGCGATGCGTTCGGGATAGATCTTGACGCGCACCTTGGCCGACTTCTTCTTGGCGGGGATGACGACCTTCTTTGTGTCGATGCTGAACACCGGCTTCTTGCCGGGGGTGGTCACTCCCTCTACCGTCACTTCGCGGTCCCGGTCCTGCTTGTCGGCCGCTATGATTTTCACGTCGAATTCCTCGGTGTTCTTCTCCGGGCTGAACGCATATTCGATGCTGCGCTTCTCGAAGCCTACATATTCTTTCGGGTAGTTTGAATTTTTGTCGCACGAGGCGAGGACGGCCAGCAGCATCCATGCTCCGGCCATCAGTCTGGCGGTTGTTTTCATGTTGACAATTCGTTTAGTAAAAGAAACAATCAGTTTGTAAGTCAATAATCAGTGAGTCCGGTTTCTCGTTCAGGTTTATATAAACTGTTTGCTATAAAGACGGCGGGGGGAACGCTTTCCCCTACGGGTGGAATGATAATAAAAGTTAATGGGGACGGATGCCCTCTGCCGGCGGCTTAGAGCAGCATCTCCTTGAGCCGGGCGGTGGCCTTTTGCAGCTGGGCGTCCACGGTCTTCACGCTGATGCCCAGTTCCTCGGCCACCTGCGCGTAGCTCTGCCGTTCCTCGCGGATGCGGACAAAGACCTCGCGGCAGCGGGGCGGCAGGCGGTCCAGCGCCTTGACGTAGCGGGCAAACAGCTCCTCGCCAATCAGTTCCTCTTCGGGCGAGGAGTCGTCGGCGGCGGGGTCGGGCAGGGTTTCCGTCAGCAGGGAGTTGCGCCGATTCTCCTGCTCCAGGTGGTTGAGCGAGGCGTTGCGGGTCAGTATGAAGCAATAGTCCTCGATGTTGTTCACGTCCGTCAGGCGGTCGCGCAGTTGCCAGAGGCGCATAAACACGTCCAGCACAATCTCCTGCGCCCCGTCTTCGTCCTTCACGTAGTAGTAGGCGATGCGGAACAGACGGTCGTAGGTCAGGTCGTAGAACCCCCTGAAGGCCTGTTCGGAGTCCTCCTCTTTCATCTGTCTCAAATAGCGTCTGACTTCCTGTTCGGTCATGGTTCGGTCGTTGCGTTCACGGCAAAGTTAGTTTATTCTCGTATAGTTGGACGTGCGTCCTGCCGAAAAACTGCAAGACACCCCGGTTTTTATTTCCCGGAAAGCCGGACTTCGCCTCCCGGATGCCCCGTCCTCGGCCCTGCCGCGTCTCCGCCTTTGCCCGCCTCATGCAGCACCTTAACCCGGTTCTTCCGCCACCTTTGCCTGCCTGAAGTCCTACCTTAGCTATCATTAAAAGCCTTTTATCTGAAAATTAAAAGCCTTTTAATTGATAAATGAAAGCCTTTTAATTGATAAATAAAAGCCTTTTAATTTTCGGATAAAAGGCTTTCAATTGATACAAAGGTAGCGCAGAAGGCAGGCCAAGATGGCGCAGGAGGCTGGCCAAGATGGCGGGTAAGGCAGGTTAAAATGGCGGGTAAGGCGGGTCAGGGCCGTGCCTGCTTCATGCTGCTCTCCCTGATTTGCAGCGAAGTGGGTATCACCACCTGGCGGATGGTGCAGTCGCCTCGCAGCTGGTCTATCAGCAGGCGGCAGGCGGCCTCGCCCATGCGGTAGGTCTGGTGGCACACGGCGGAGAGCTTGGGCTGCACGTAGTTGGCGTGCTGCTCGTCGGTGTAGCCTATGAGGGCCACGTCCTGCGGGATGCTGAGGCCGCGGCTTCTGATGACTTCCATGGCGGCGAAGGCCAGGGTGTCGTTCATGGCCAGGATGGCATCGGGCGGATGGGGCAGGGAGAGCAGTTCTTCGGTGGCCTTCTTGCCCTCTTCGTAGTCTATCTTGCGGCAGACGACCAGCTCCTTCTCGATGGGGATGTGACGCTCGCGCAGGGCTTCCAGGTAGCCGTGCTTGCGGCGGCGGACGATGTCCAGGTGGTTGGCGCCGCCTATGAAGGCCACGCGGCGGCTTCCGCTATCCAGCAGATGGAGGGTGGCGGCGTAGGCGGACTGTTCGCCGTCGGCAATGACGGTGGAGAAGCGTTGGGGCAGGCAGACGCGGTCGAAGAGAATGAGCGGCATGTTGATGTCCGACAGGGCCTCCCAGTGGGCGTAGTCGGTGGTCTCCTGCGAGAGGCAGGCGATGATGCCCTCCACGCGCATGTTCACCAGGTTTTCGATGTTGCGCTTCTCGTGCTCGCAGGACTCGTGCGAGGTGGTGATGATGACGAAGTAGCCGGCATCTACGGCGGTGTCTTCGATGCCGCTCAGGATGGAGGAGAAGAAGTGGGTGACGATGTCCGGCACGATGACGCCGATGATGCGGGGCGCGTTCTTGCGCAGGCTCATGGCGAAGGGGTTGGGGCGGTAGTTCATCTCGTGTGCCAGGGCCTTGGCCCGCTCGCACAGGGAGCGGCTGATTTCGGGGCTGTCCTTCAGAGCCCTCGACACGGTGGGGACTGACACGCCCAGCACGCGGGCCAGGTCTTTCAGGGAGGTATGCTTGGGTTGCGTCATGGCAGTGGGTCTTTGGTGAATGGCCTTGCAAAGAAAGCACTTTCTGCGGATATAGGCGCAGGCGGGACGACAAAATTTGTTACGTAAACCGTTACGTGCATTTTCGGCGTGTCCGGCGGACAGCCTGCCGCCCGGGGGGCTTATCTTTGTCTGCGTAACCATTTAAACAAAGAAAGACTATGCAATACCATGAAATCGGAAAGACGGGCATGAAGGTCTCGTCACTCAGTTTCGGAGCGTCCTCGCTGGGAGGAGTGTTCCGCAACATCAAGGAACAGGAAGGCATCGAGGCCGTGTTCACAGCCATCGAACTGGGCATGAACTTCATCGACGTCTCCCCCTACTACGGCCACTACAAGGCCGAGACCGTGCTGGGCAAGGCGCTGAAGGAGCTGCCGCGCGACAAGTACTACCTGTCCACCAAGGTGGGCCGCTACGGCAAGGACGGCGTCAACACGTGGGACTACTCCGGCAAGCGTGCCACGGAGAGCGTCTACGAGAGCATGGAGCGCCTGAACATTGACTACATTGACCTCATCAACGTACACGATATCGAGTTTGCCGACCTCAACCGGGTGGTGGGCGAGACCCTGCCCGCGCTGGTGGAACTGCGGGAGAAGGGCGTGGTGGGCCACGTGGGCATCACCGACCTGCAGCTGGAGAACCTGAAGTGGGTCATCGACCACTCGCCGGCCGGCACGGTGGAGACGGTGCTGAACTTCTGCCACTACTGCCTGTGCGACGACAAGCTGGCCGACTTCCTGGACTACTTCGAAGAGCGGGGCATCGGGGTCATCAGCGCCTCGCCCCTGTCCATGGGCCTGCTCACCGAGCGCGGGGTGCCCGACTGGCATCCGGCTCCCAAGCCGCTGGTGGAGGCCTGCCGCCGCGCCATGGAGCACTGCAAGGCCAAGGGCTACCCCATCGAAAAGCTGGCCATGCAGTATGCCGTCAGCAATCCGCGCATTGCCACCACGCTGTTCAGTACGGCCAATCCGCAGAACGTGCGCAAGAACGTGGCCTTCATCGAAGAGCCCCTGGACGAGACGCTGGTGCGTGAAGTGAGAGAAATCATCGGCGACCAGTTCCGTGTCAGCTGGGCCAATTCATAAGGAGGAACGGTGATGGACTATACAATCATAGATGCCCATGCCCATCTGTGGCTGAGGCAGGACACGGTGGTGGACGGGCTGCCCGTCCGCACGCTGGAGAACGGACGCTCGCTCTTCATGGGCGAGGTGAGGCAGATGGTGCCTCCGTTCATGGTGGACGGGGTGAACAGTGCCGAAGTCTTTCTCTCGAACATGGACTATGCGCAGGTGGCGGCCGCCGTCATCACGCAGGAGTTCATAGACGGCATCCAGAACGACTACCTGGCCCGGGTGGCCGCCCGCTGGCCGGACCGCTTCTTCGTCTGCGGTCTGTGCGAGTTCCGCAAGCCGGGCTTCTACGAGCAGGCCCGCGAGCTGGTGGCCTGCGGCTTCCGTGGCATCAAGATACCCGCCCAGCGGCTGCTGCTGAAGGAGGGCCGCGTGTGGCTGAACAGCGAGGAGATGATGCAGATGTTCAAGCTGATGGAGCGGGAGGGCGTGCTGCTCTCCATCGACATGGCCGACGGTGACACGCAGGTGCCTGAACTGGAGGAAGTCATCCAAGAATGCCCGCGGCTGAAGGTAGCCATCGGACACTTCGGCATGGTGACCCGTCCGGACTGGACGGAACAGGTGAAGCTGGCCCGCCATCCGAACGTACGCATCGAGTCGGGCGGCATCACGTGGCTGTTCAACGACGAGTTCTATCCCTTCCGCGGGGCCGTTCGCGCCATTCGCGAGGCGGCCGACCTGGTGGGAATGGACAAGCTGATGTGGGGCTCGGACTATCCGCGCACCATCACGGCCATCACCTACCGCATGTCGTACGACTTCGTCAGCAAGTCCTCCGAGCTGACCGAGGAGGAGAAGGCCCTCTTCCTGGGCGGCAACGCACGCAGCTTCTACGGCTTCGGAGAGCTGCCCCGGCTGCCTTACATCAAGAACATGTCAGAGTAGGAGAGTAAGTTGGGCACTGGTGAAACTAAAAATAACAAATCAATGAAAGCAGTACAGATAACAGCCCCTTCGCAGATGAAGGTGGTGGACGTAGAGAAGCCGTTGCTCCGTGCCGGCGAAGTGTTGGTAAAGATTATGTATGTGGGCTTCTGCGGCTCCGACCTGAATACCTACCTGGGCCGGAACCCGATGGTGAAGCTGCGGCATGAACGTGACTCTGAATCCCTATACCAACTGCGGCAAGTGCGCCTCCTGCCGCAACGGACGTGTCAACGCCTGCGAGCACAACGAGACACTGGGCGTGCAGCGCAACGGCGTGATGGGCGAGTATGCCGTGGTGCCCTGGACCAAGATTATCCCCGCGGGCGGCATCACCCCGCGCGACTGTGCCCTGATAGAGCCCATGAGCGTGGGCTTCCATGCCGTGGCCCGCGGACAGGTGGCGGACAACGAGTGGGTGGTCGTCATCGGTTGCGGCATGGTAGGCATGGGTGCCGTCATCCGTGCCTCGCTGCGGGGCGCCGCGGTGATTGCCGTAGACCTGGACGACGAGAAGCTGGCACTGGCCAAAGTCGTCGGCGCGGCCCATGTCATCAACTCCGCCAAGGAGGACGTGGCCGGGCGTGTGAAGCAGCTGACGGACGGGCTGGGTGCCGACGTGGTGATTGAGGCCGTGGGCAGTCCCGCCACCTACGTCATGGCGGTGGACATCGTGGGCTTCACGGGCCGTGTGGTCTGCATCGGCTACGCCAAGAGCGAAGTGTCCTTCCAGACGAAGTACTTCGTGCAGAAGGAACTGGACATCCGCGGTTCGCGCAACGCCCTGCCGGCCGACTTCCGTGCCGTCATCCATTACATGAACAGCGGTCGTCCCGCCCGAAGAGGCCCGGTCGGCCATGGAACAGTGGGCGGCGGCTCCCGGCAAGGTGTTCCGCATCCTGGTGGAGTTCTGAGTTGACGGGGCAGCCGCACGGGGCAGGCGGCGACAGCCTTTGGCGGCCTTATCCTGTTTTTTTCATGCTTCAGGCAAAAGTTTCCGGCTGATGGTTTTGTTTATTACCGCATTATGTTATATTTGCAGTCATTATATGCAGTCGGCCCCGCGTACAGTACTGCGCACGCCACGCGCACGATACTGCGCACGCCACGCGCACGGTACTGCGCACGCCACGCGCACGATACTGCGCACGCCACGCGCACGGTAATGCGCACGCCACGCGCACGATACTGCGCACGCCACGCGCACGATACTGCGCACGCCACGCGCACGAATGAACAATATGTATAACCCTTTAATGAAAGAACTTATGGCAAACGATGAAATCAAGTACACACTGAATGTACAGACCGTTGACAATCCGCTGACCGAGGACCCCACGGACACCCGCTTCATGCTGGTGAGCAACGGCACGGCCGACTTCGACCGCGTAGTATCGGAAATCATGGCACTGAACCCCGGCCTGGAGCGCGAGACGGTGGAGGCCGTCATCCGCTTCGAGCAACGCATCATCAAGCGGCTGACGCTGAGCGGGATGCGCGTCAGCAACGGCCTCTTCACGGCGGTGGCCTCGCCCAAAGGACGGGGCGGCAGCGTGTGGGACCCCGCGGTCAACTCCCTCGACATCACCATCGCCCAGGGCGCCGACTGGCGCGAGGCCATCCGCAACACGAACATCAACGTACTGGGGCCGAAGGCGGAAGTGATGTACATTGCCGGCACGCAGGACGCCGCCACGCGCGGCACCTCGGGCGAGGCTACGGCCGGACGCCCGTTCACCGTGACGGGCAACTACCTGAAGGTGGTGGGCGACGACCCGTCGGTGGGCATCTTCCTGGTGGACAGCGGGGGCGAGGAGACACGCGTCACGGAAGACTACTGGGCGGTGAACGAACCCAAGAAACTCAGCTTCACCATCCCTGCCGGACTGGCGGACGGCACGTACACGCTGCGCATCACGACGCAATACAGCCGAAGCGGCGGCAGCGCCCTGCTGAAGGAGCCGCGCTCGGTGGAGTGGACGGTCTATATCGGCGTGGCACCCGACGTGCCTTCGGGCGGCGGCAGCGAACCGAGCGAACCGGGCGGCGACGATGACAATCCGATAGGATGAGGCAGGGTTAATGGTTAATGGTTAATGCCTTGCGGGGCGGTGAAGGGAACCACAGAGGACACAGATGGGACTGATTGACACAGATATTAAAGTTCTGTGGTTATCTTGTCCCATCTGTGTCATCTGTGGTTCCTTGTTTTTCACCACAGAGTTTTATTTGAAGCGCTCCTGTTCCTTTATATACATCAGGTCGCTGATGATGCCGTCGGAGGTGAAGATGCCTTCGCGGGTCAGGCAGAGGTGGCCGTTCCGTTGCTCCAGCTTTCCGCCGCTCAGGTAGGGGGCGGCCATGCGGGCGCAGTAGGCCGTCAGCGGGCGGCCGAAGCGGGCTTCGAGCGTCGGCAGGTCGATGCCCCGGCGGGTGCGGAGGGCGGTCATCACGTACTCGTTGTAGCGGGTGGGGGTGTCCAGCGTTTCCGTCTCGTACAGGCGGTTCCCGGCTTCGATGGCGGCGATGTATTGCTCCAGCGAGGCGATGTTCCACTCCCGGCTGCGGGTGTCGAACGAGTGGGCCGAGGGGCCGCAGCCCAGGTAGGGGATGCCCTGCCAGTAGGCGGAGTTGTGGCGCGAGTGCAGGCCCGGCTTGCAGAAGTTGGAGATTTCGTAGTGCTCGTATCCGGCGGCAGCGAGGGTGTCCATCAGGGTGGTGAAGAAACGCACGCTGCTCTCCTCGTCCACCTCCTTCACCTGCTGCTCCTGAAGCATGCGGTGGAGCGGCGTGCCTTCTTCGTAGGTCAGGTGGTAGGCCGAGATGTGCTCCACGTCCAGGGCGACGGCTTGGCGGAGGTCTCTCTCCCAGCGGCGGTCCGTCTCGCCGGGGAGGCCGTAGATGAGGTCGATGCTGAGGTTGGCGAAGCCTGCCCGGCGGCAATGCTCCACGGCTTCTACTGCCTGGCGGGCGTCGTGGCGGCGGCGGAGCAGGCGCAGGGTGGCGTCGTCGAACGTCTGTATGCCCATGCTGATGCGGTTGAAGGGCAGGCGCTGCAACATGCGGGCGTAGTCGTCGCTGAGGTCGTCGGGGTTGGCCTCCAGCGTGATTTCCTCGCACTGCTCCAGTGCGTAGGTGCGGCCGAGGGTGTCGAACACCCGGCGGAAGTCGGCCTCGTCGAGTTGCGAGGGGGTGCCGCCGCCGAAGTAGACCGTCCGGACGGGTTCGCCTCCCAGATAGTCCTTGCGTGTGCGCAGTTCCTCGCAGAGGGCGTCGATGTAGCGGCGCTTCAGGTCGCTGCGGGTGGTGGAGTAGAAGTCGCAATAGACGCAGCGCGTCTTGCAGAAGGGGATGTGGATGTAGATGCCTGCCATAGGGGGGGGAGTTGTTTGGATATCGGCCGCAAAAGTAATCTTTTTCGGGGAGGAAGGCGAATCTTGCGGGGACAAAAAGGAGGTGTGTCAAGCACCACACGGCAATTTGCGGATATGCGGGCTCACCACAGAGAACATAGAGTCTCACGGAGGGCAAGGGGCGTGAACGGGTGCGCGGACGGGGGTATGCGGACGCACCGTGGTGCGTCCCTACCTCGTTGTTGTGTACGTGTAGGGGCGGGGCAGCCCCGCTCTGTATGCGACAGGAGAAAAAAAAGATGTATGCGGATTGTAGGGACGCACCACGGTGCGTCCGCTCTCATCTACCCGCTTCGTTTTTGACAGGAATTACACGGATAACACGGAGAAAGAAGAATAATAATCCGTGGATTTCCGTGTAATCCGTGCCTGAAGGAAGGCAGCTCTTTAGTTTTGACACACCCCGTTCTTCGTGTCAGCCGGGCAGGCGGCGACTACTGCACCACAATCTCGTCCGTGAAGACCCATCCGCCGAACTCCTTGCCGGCACGGGCCTGGTAGCGGATGTAGCGGGCTTTGGTTTCGCCCTGCCAGCCGTAGTTCTTGAAGACAATGGCGTCGGCCTTGTCCACCCGGTGGCTGATGCGGGTCAGTTCTTGGTAGTCCGTGCCGTCCGTCGAGACGGAGATGATGACCTCTGCCGGGAGGAACACCTCCGGCCCCACCACTTGGATGAAGTCGGCGGAAATGGAGCGGATGTCCGTCTCAGCCTCCAGGTCTACGGTCACGTCCAGCCGGTTGCGCGAGATGAAGCCCTGCCAGGCTCCGTCCGAGTAGGTCCAGTTGCCTCGCCTGCCGTCCGTCAGAGACTTTTCGCCCCGGGCGGCGTAGCTCTGGTTGAAGGGCGCGTTGTAGGTCACCGGCTTGTTCAGGGCCAGGTGGCTGACGGGGGTGACACTCTCCGGACGGTCGCCGATTTCGTTCATCAGGTCAAACGGGTGGTAACCCTTCTGCTTCAGCTGCTCCACGGCCTTCAGGGCGCGGGCATGGAAGTCGGCGTACGACTTGCGGGCAGGGTCGCTCCACGCCACTTCGGCCACGGCCAGGATGCGCGGATAAATCATGTACTCGCACTGTTCTTCCGTCGGGATGTATTCCGTCCACAAGTTGCCCTGCACGCCGTAGATGAGCCGGGCCTCCTCCTCGCTCAGCGCGGCGGGGATGGGGTTGTAGGAATAGACCTTGGACAGGGGCAGGTAGCCGCCGATGGCTTCGGGCTGCGAGGCGGGCGCGTCCTGATAGCCGTCCAGGTAGCAGTGGGAGCCGGGCGTCATGATGGCGCGGTGGCCGGCCTTGACGGCGTTGATGCCGCCCTCTTCGCCCCGCCACGACATCACGGTGGCGTTGGGCGCCAGTCCGCCCTCCATAATCTCGTCCCACCCCAGCAGCTTGCGTCCGTGGGCGTTGAGGAACACTTCGATGCGGTGTATCAGGTAGCTTTGCAGCTCGTTGACGTCCTTCAGGTTCTCGTCCTTCATGCGCTTCTGGCATTTGGGGCAGGTCTTCCAGGCCGCCTTACCGGCTTCGTCGCCTCCGATGTGGATGTACTCCGAGGGGAACAGCTCCATGACCTCGGCCAGCACGTCTTCCAGGAAGGCGAAGGTGGCTTCGTTGCCCACGCAGAAGTCAGCGTGCTTGTAGGGCTCGCCCGTACACGACAGTTCGGGATAGGCCGCCAGCACCTCTTCGGAGTGGGCGGGCATCTCAATTTCGGGGATGAGGGTGATGTGGCGCCGGGCAGCATACTCCACCAGCTCGCGGATGTCGTCCTGCGTATAGAATCCTCCCTGTGCCCGCGGGTCGTCCTGCTCGCAGTACTTGCGGCCTTCGGAGCCGAACCACCATTTCTTCCACACCGCTTCCGGGCGCCAGGCGGCAAACTCCGTGAGGCGCGGATATTTCTTGATTTCAATCCGCCAGCCCGCTCCGTCCGTCAGGTGCAGGTGCAGGCGGTTCAGCTTGTAGTGGGCCAGTGCGTCCATCTGCTTCTTCACGAACTCCTTGGAGCGGAAGTGGCGCGACACGTCCAGCATGAGGCCGCGGTAGGCAAAGCGCGGCGCGTCCTCCACCCGTACGGCCTGTACCGTCCGGTTGCCTGCGGCGTCGGTGTCGGTCAGTTGCAGCAGGGTCTGCAGGCCGTAGAAGAGGCCCGCGTCCGTGGCGGCGCGGATTACCGCCTGCCTGGGGGTCACCTCCAGCGTGTAGCTTTCGGCGTTGTCCGCCGTCGGCGCGGTTTCCGTCTTTTCCAGCAGGATGGAGTTACCGCGTGCTTTCTTCGCGCTCTTCAGTCCCTGGTTGTAGGGGGCAGGCAGGGTGGCCAGATAGGTTTCCAGCATCTTCTTCTCCTTGCCTTTCAGGTTGGTGCAGAGGACGGTCGCCTCTGTTATGCGGAACAAGCCTTCGCGCTGCTCCACTTTCAGCGGAGCAGGGGTCACTTGTTGGGCCTGCGCCTTGCTTCCGCCCACGGTGAAGAACGCGGACAGCAACAAGGCGCAGAGGGTTAAGGTATGTCTTTTCATGGGGTCAGCCTCCTGAGGGGGTTATCGGATGCTGATTTCGTCCACGAAGAGGAAGCCCGGGTTGCCCTTGCCGCCGTGCCACTGCGGGATGGATTTCTCCGACAGGGCCAGTACGCGCACGTAGCGGGCGGTGACGGGCTTGAAGTCAATCTTGTGCTCGTAGAGGCCGTTGCGGTCGGTCTCCTTCATGGCCGGATATTTCTCGGAGAACACTTGCGTGAACTTCTTGCCGTCGTCGGACACCTTGACGGTGACTCCGCGCACGTCGAACACCCAGTCGCCCTTCTCCACGCAGGTGGTGAAGGACACGTTGGAGATTTCGGTGGGTTGGAGCAGGTCGATGGTCACGTCCATGTCGTTGCGGTAGAAGGCAATCCAGCGTCCGGTCTTGTAGTTGCCGTTGCCTTTCAGTCCGTCAGTCAGCGTGGTGACGCCCTTGAACTGATATTGCTTGTTGACGGGCTGGTTGGCCGTTGTGGGCTTGCAGGTGGACTTGCTGAAGGCGATGGCTTCCTGCAGGATGCGGCTGTTGCCGTTGGGGCGTACGGCTACGGCCTTGAAGGTGCAGTCCTGGTTGATGGATACCACGCCTTCGGCCACGGGCGACGCGGCGGTGGGGTCTGTCCCGTCCAGTGTGTAATGGATGGGTGCTCCGTCGATGGTGCTCACGGCTACGTCTACCGTGCCCTTCTCAGAGTTGGCGGTGAAGCTGGCGGTCACGTCGAACACGTGGGTGGCGTAGTTGTAACCCAGGGTGTCGTACAGCTTGATGAGTTGCGGCAGGCGGCTGAGGAAGTTGGCGTAGTCCTTCTTTTCCGGATTGGTCCACTGCACTTCGCAGAGGGCAGCCCAGCGCGGCAGGGCCATGTATTCCAGTTGGGCATAGGTGGGAATGTATTCCGTCCAGTGGTTGGCCTGTACGCCCACGATGTACTTCTGTTCTTCGGGCGTCAGCGAAGCGGGCATGGGTTCGTAAGAGTAGACGCGCTCGATGGGCAGGTAGCCTCCGATGGCCAGCGGCTCGTTCTCGGTGTCCTTGGTCTGGTAATAGTCGAAGTAGAGGTAGGTGTTGGGCGTCATGATGACGTCGTGCTTCTGGCGCGCCGCTTCGATGCCGCCGCCTTCACCCCGCCACGACATGACGGTGGCGTTGGGTGCCAGGCCGCCTTCCAGAATCTCGTCCCAGCCGATAATCTGGCGTCCGTGCTCGTTCAGGAACTTCTCCGCATGGTTGATGATGAAGCTCTGCAGATATTCCTCCTTGCTGTGCCTGGAGTCGCTCTTGATGCCCAAAGCCTTGATGCGGGCCTGGCACTTTGGGCACTTCACCCACTGAGACTTGGGACATTCGTCGCCTCCCACGTGGATGTATTCCGAGGGGAAGATGTCCATGATTTCGGTCAGCACGTCGTCAATGAACGTCAGCACGCTGTCGTTGCCGGCGCAGAGCACGTTGTCCGACACGCCCCACTGGGTCCATACCTCATACGGTCCGCCCGTACAGCCCAGGTGCGGGTAGGCGGCCAGTGCGGCCTGCATGTGTCCCGGCAGGTCCACTTCGGGGATGACGATGATGTTGCGCTTGGCGGCGTAGGCTACCACTTCGCGGGCTTCGTCCTGCGTGTAGAAGCCGCCGTAGGGCTTTCCGTCATACTGGCCCGAGTTGCGTCCGATAACAGTCTCCTTCCGTTTGGAACCGATTTCGGTGAGCAGCGGGTATTTCTTGATTTCCAGTCGCCAGCCCTGGTCTTCGGTGAGGTGCCAGTGCAGGCGGTTCATGTTGTGCAGGGCCATCATGTCGATGAACTTCTTGATTTCATCCAACGTGAAGAAGTGGCGGCCTACGTCCAGATGGGCTCCGCGATAGCCGAAGCGGGGCTGGTCGTTGATGGTGACGGCCGGCAGCACCGGAGTGCTTCCCGCCAGCACGGGGATGGACTTGCGCAGGGTCTGGATGCCGTAGAATACGCCGGCTTCGCTGGCGCCGTCGATGGTCACGCCGTCGGGCGTCACTTGCAGGCTGTAGGCTTCCGGGTTGTCATTCTGCAGGTTTTGGCTGAGGACGATGTCTCCCTTGCCTTCCGTGCCCGGACGGGTCTTGTACTCCTTGCCCGTGGCCTGTTTCAGATATTCGGCCAGGAAGAGGGCGTTGTCCTTCATTTTCTCGCTGTTTTCAGGATACACGATGGCTACCCCTCCGTCCAGTACGAATTCCTGGCCGGCGGTGGCGGTCACTTCCTGTGGCAATGGGATTACTTGATAGTTGGCTGTCGTTTTCTGCTGGTTGCAGGAGGCAAGAAGGCCGGCAAGAGCCAACAGCCCGGTCAAACTGAAATTTTTTTTCATGGTAGTATAGAATATAAAGTTAATGAAAAGTCGAGGCTTTCATGGCAAATGTACCACTTTTCTGTTATTATTCCAAAATATGGACACGGCAATTTCTGCCCCGCCTTCATTTTATGCGGGGGCGGCCGGAAGGCGGATTTGACATTTTGACATTTTGTATTTCCTGATTGCCGAGAATTGCGTAATTGGGACTGCCGGACGGGCTGCTCCGTTTTTTGGGAACGTTTTTCTGTATTCGGCTGTCTGGCAGTGCGGTATCGAAATGTTTACAGTTGAAATAGAGCGGAACGGGCCTTTCCGTCCGCCATTTCTGCCTGCTCTGTCCTGGAAAACAGCCTTCCGGCGGGTGGACACTTGCACGGTCGACGGACGGTGCCTGCACGGTTGCCGTCTGTTGCTTGCACGGCGGGCGGTCGTTGCTTGCACGGTTGGTGCTAAGAAAAGGCCGTTTTTGCATATATGGTGTATTTTTATTGCCGGTTCTGCATTTGAGTTGCATGCTTATGCTGTTTTCCTTGCCGTGTTTCTCTAAAAGCCGCTCCTGTTGAAAAACGGATTGTCGGCAGGTTTCTTCGTTCGGGCCTGTTTTGTTTCCGGTTGTTCGTTTTTGCTGACAGATGGCCATTGGGGCCTTTGCAGCGTAAGCCTGCCGATGTCATGCTTGCGGTTTCCGTAAGGGCTGTTCCGGCCGGCCGAAAAGGAACATGTGGCTCCTCGGACTTACTTATTGTAATGTGGTTTGAAAAGGGAGGACTTGCTGCTCCTTGTTTCCCGGGTCAGCAGGCTCTATTTGGCGCATCCGTTTTCCGTTCCGGCAGTGAATGTCATATAAAAACATGCTTTTTTCAGTTTTTTTATCTATATTTGCCGCATGGTAACACTTGCCTTATTGTATAAACGCTGTAACAGGGAATGCTATGCAAAACATGTTCGTTTTTATATTTACTTGTCTCTGCCTGCTGGCAGGTGCTTCCGAGAGCCGGGCTTCAAGAACAGAAGCGTATTCTCCGGCAATTGGAATGGCGTCTGTCTTGAACGGATTGTCCAATAAGGATGTGCAGTCCGTCTATCAGGATAGGGATGGTTATATCTGGATTTCTACACGTAACGGACTGTTCCAGTATGACGGCTATTCCATCGTATCCTACAAATCAAATTATGCTCATCCCGATTTGTTGACGAGCAACAATATCCTTTGCGTGGCCGAGGATACGAACCACCGCCTGTGGATAGGAACGTATGGCGGACTGAATGTGCTGGACAAGCAGACGGGCATCATCCGCAAGATAAACCATCCGGAGATGAACGGAAATTCAATACCCAAAATCCTGGTGACCCGGAAGGGGCGGATTTTCTTTGCCACGGATTGGGGGCTCTACGAATATCAGGAAGAAACGGATGATTTTCTGGTCTATGACTGGGAACGTACCGGAAAAGTGCTGCCTAAAACAACCATCAAGGCCCTTTGCGAGGACGACAGGGGCGATATCTGGATTGGTACTTGGGATTGGGGGCTGTTCCGTTACGAGACCTCTACCGGCAAATTCGTCAGGTATCCGCGCTTGAATGCGCGGAACTCCGCCCATGTCATCTTTCAGGACAGCCGCAAGAACATGTGGATTGGCTCGTGGCATGGAGGGTTGACGTTGCTGCAGAATGCCTGGCAAATGGACAAGCTGACCTGGGTCACTTACCGGAACGATGGGGCGGATGCCTCGTCTATTTCGGACAACATTATCTATGCCCTTTCTGAAGATGTCAATTCGGGCGCTTTGTGGATAGGTACCCGAAAGGGCCTCAGCGTTCTGCCTCCTTCGGACCGCTACACCGGAAAGGAAAGTTTTGAGAATTACTATCCTGACGATTCCGAGAGTGCCATAGCCAGTGATGAAGTGACGTCGGTGGTGTGCGACCGTCAGGGACTGATGTGGCTGGGGATGATAGGTGGCGGTGTCACCAAAGTGAATACAAGGAAGGCCGATTTTGTGTGGGACGACTTGCGCGATGCCAGGCAGCTGTTGAAGACGACGTCCGTGCGCAGCATCTTCATTGATGACGAGGACAAGCTTTGGCTGGGGACGGGTTCGTACGGCTTTGGCGTGAGAAACCGCAATACAGGTGAATTTGTACATTATTCGCAGATGCCGGAATTTGCCGGCTACCGCAATGTGACCACCGTCATGTCCATCATGCAGCATTCGGTCGACGGACACATCTGGATTGCCGCTTATGACGGCGGCGTGTATGAAATAGACAAACAGGCTCCGGTGGCACAGCGGGTGAAGCATTATCTTTCGGCCCATTCTGCATGGCTTGCCGGCGACTGTGTCTATTATGTGTACGAAGATAAGGAGCATAACCTCTGGTTTGCCACGCGCAATGGCGTATCTGTCCGTACCGTTGAGGGAAAAGCGGTGCGTTTCGACTCATTGCAAGTGGGCGGCTCGTCCATGCGGAGCGTGGTGGCTTTAGGCCTGACAGAAGGAAACGGAGACGACGTATGGGTCGCTTCGGGCACCCACGGCGTGTTGTTGTTCCGCAAGGCGGACAAGAAATCCGGCTTTTCCGGTTACTCGGTTGCCCAATATGCCATTGAAAACGGTAAGCTGAACTCAGACTATGTGGATTGTGTCTTTAAGGACCGTTTCGGGCGCATTTGGATAGGAGGCGGTAACGGGCTCGGGCTTTATGACGAGGAAAGCGATTCGTTTCTGCCCTTTCATGCCAACTGGAATCTGCCTGGCGACGTGGTCGTCAGCATTAAAGAAGACAGCTACGGCCATTTGTGGCTGGGCACCAATGCGGGGCTGGTCAAGCTGACGGTGCCTGAGAATCTGTCGGATGTGACTTTCCGCCTATATACGACGGCAAATGGCCTGCAGGACAATATATTCATTCGGGGAGCCGCTTCCGTGGCTCGCGACGGCGAGATGTTTTTCGGAGGCCATCGGGGATACAATAGCTTTTACCCCGAACGGTTAAAGGACCAGGCTTTCTCCTCGCCGGTGGTTGTGACGGACATCAAAATCTTCAACCAGACCTGGCATTCGCTGCCTGAGGACGAACGTAACCGCATTTCGGCTTTCGCACCCGGCTTCACAGACGAAATCCGTCTGGATTATCTTCACAATAATTTCAGCATTGAATTTTCGGCTTTGGAATATGCCAACCCGGCGCGTAACCGCTATGCATACAAACTGCAGGACTTTGAATCGGAGTGGCAGTACACGGATGCTTCCAAGCGCTTTGCCTACTATAACAACCTGCATCCGGGAACTTATACGTTCTTTCTGAAGGCATCCAATTCCAACGACGTGTGGGACGGCGAGACGCTGAAGATGAAGATTGTGGTTCTGCCGCCTCCCTGGAAAACGTGGTGGGCCTATACTATTTATACAGTCCTTGTAATATCCGTCGCTTATTATTTTTATTACCAGGTGCGGAACCGGATACGGCTGCGCAACGCACTTCAGCTGCGTGAAATGGAAAAGGCAAAGGCGGAAGAGGTGAACCATGCCAAACTACAGTTCTTTACGAACATCACCCATGAATTGCTGACTCCTTTGACCATACTTTCTGCTTCGGTGGACGAGTTGAAGCGCATATCGCCCGTGCATAAGGAACAGTATCGGCTGATGAACAATAACATAAACCGGTTGATACGCCTTTTGCAGCAGATTCTGGAGTTCCGGAAGGCCGAAACGGGTAATTTGAAACTGAAGGTCTCGCAGGCAGACCTTTCCCTGTTTGTCCGCCGCAGTGTCGAGAGCTTCAAGCCTTTGATGAGGAGCAAGGACCTGCGTTTCAGCATTTCATGCAATCCCGAGTCGTTATGCGTCTACTTTGACATGGACAAGGTGGACAAGATTCTTTATAACCTGCTTTCCAACGCTTCCAAGTATAACCGTCCCGGCGGAATGGTCAGCATAGAACTGGCAGGTGGTGAGGATGGCATGGTGCGCTTGGTTGTCAAGGACAATGGTCCCGGCATAACCGAAGATGTGAAGAAAGGACTGTTCAAGCGTTTTTATGAAGGCGATTACCGCAGGTTCAAGACCATCGGTACAGGTATCGGACTTTCTTTGGTACATGATTTGGTTGAGCTTCATCATGGTTCCATCCAGGTGGAAAGTGAGAAGGGAGAGGGAACTGCCTTTATCGTTTCTTTGCCCGTATCGCGTTCGGCCTATGCGGAAGAAGAGATAGATGACACCTTGTCGGAAGTGGCCGACGAAGAAAAGGTCGTGGTAGGCGAAGAGGCGGATGAATCGCCGGAACCGGTGGCGGGTGATGAGAGCGCGGAGAACGAGAAGAAAGAACCGTCGGGGGCGCGGAAAACGTTGCTGCTTGTGGAAGACAATGAAGACTTGCTGAAGTTGATGGTGAAACTGTTGGGAGTGGATTACGCCCTCTTTACGGCTTCCAACGGAAAGGAGGCACTTGAAGTGGTGAACCAGCAGGAGGTGGATTTGATAGTTTCCGATGTGATGATGCCGGAGATGGACGGTATAGAGTTGTGCCGCTGCATCAAGAATCAGTTTGAAACGTCTCATATTCCTGTCATCTTGTTGACCGCAAAGAACAAGGAGGAAGATAGGGTGGAGGCCTATGAGTCGGGTGCCGACGCATTTATCAGCAAGCCTTTCAGTCTGAGTGTGCTTCATGCGCGCATCAGCAACCTCCTTCGCAAGCGCGAACGCATGGGCCGGGATTTCAAGAAGCAGTTGGTCTTCGAGGCCAAAGAACTGAACATAACCACCCTTGACGAGGACTTTTTGCAACGTGCCATTGACTGTGTGAACAATCATATCAGCGATCCGGACTTTGGACAGGCACAGCTGTTGAACGAAATGCACACGTCCAAGTCCACCTTCTTCCGTAAACTGAAATCCCTTACGGGACTCAGTGGGTCGGCCTTTATATTCAACATTCGCATGAAGGCTGCCTGCCGCATCATGGAGGAGAAGAAGCGGATTAGCGTGTCTGAACTGGCCTATGCGGTGGGTTACAGCGATCCGCGGTACTTCAGCGCCTGTTTCAAGAAAGAGTTTGGAATGCGTCCTTCTGACTATATGAAGAAGTTTACAACTGTCGGGAATGTCAATGAAGAAATGCAACCGGATTAAGGGGCCTTTTGTCTGGTTGTATATTCTTCTACCCATGGCGGTGGCCGTCAGCGGCCGCGTCATTCGGGCAGGAGGTGTGCTCGCTTCATTTTTAGAATAGGAGGGCATGGGCTCTTTCCAGGGGTTGTCTTTATGCTTTTCTTTATCCTTATTTTCGCGTTGTTCTGCGTAACCGGTTCCTGTGGATGACACTGCACCGTTTTCTCCTGCATGGCCCTGTGCTCATGCAGGAAGGTGTAGCCATGCGTTGTTGCGTGGTCCATGATTGTGCGGCATCAGGCCGTTCTGAAAGGCAGAGTCCGGCTTGGGCTTTGGAATGGCTTTCTTAAAAAATGTATCGTTTTGTTTTATATTCATATCGGCAGAGAGGCTTTATGTACTTTCTGATGGCAACGTATGATGTATAAATTTAGTTCATTTTATATGCTTTTTGGGTTCGTGAACCCATATTCTACGTGTTTGGGATATTCCAAATCCTTTAAATACTGTTGCTTTTTTACTTTTGCCTTCCGGAATCAAGGAATCTGTTCCAAGCGGATTCTTTGAGTATTTAATATATGTTTAATCTTAAAATTATTGCTAATGGAAAAGCAAGAAAATTTCTCGGGACAGCGAAATCCTAATTTTCGTCGACTGCTTCCAGCCGCAATTCTTCTGTGCCTTTTCTTGTCGGCGCCGGTAAAGGGATATGCCGGAGAGGCGCCTGTGCCGGAGGCGGTACAGCAAAGCACGGTGAGAGTGACAGGCGTGGTGAAGGACGTCAATGGAGAACCAGTTATTGGCGCCAATGTGATGGCTGTAGGTACAACGGTGGGTGTAATTACCGATTTGGATGGTAAGTTTACTCTTGATGTTCCTGCTGGATGCAAGTTGAAGATTAGCTTTATCGGTTACAGAGACCAGGAGATTACTGTGAAGAAAAGTATGAACTTGAACATTGTGCTGGAAGAGGATTCTCAGATGTTGGGCGAAGTCGAGGTCGTTGCTTACGGTGTGCAGAAAAAAGTGTCTGTGACGGGTGCAATTTCTTCAATGAAGGGTGATGATTTGCTGAAAACCCCTTCGGGTTCTATCTCGAACATTCTTTCCGGTCAGGTGACGGGTATCTCTACTGTTCAGTATTCGGGCGAACCGGGTGCCGATGCGGCAGATATCTACGTGCGTGGTATTGCTACATGGAACAATGCCACACCGTTGATTCAGGTGGATGGTGTGGAACGTGACATGTCGCAGATTGATCCGAATGAAATTGAAAGCATCACTGTGTTGAAGGATGCTTCGGCAACAGCGGTGTTCGGTGTACGTGGTGCCAACGGTGTTATCTTGATTACGACCAAACGTGGTGCCGAAGGCAAGGCTAAGATTTCGTTCTCTACATCAGTAGGCGTAAACGTGCGTACCAAGGAATTGGAGTTTGCCAACTCTTACCAGTATGCCGACTATGTGAATATGATGCGTAGAAATGACGGTAACGATATCCTTTATTCTGACGAGGTGTTGGCGGCATTCCGCGATCACAGCAATCCGATTCTTTATCCGGACATCAATTGGATTGACTACTGTATGAACAAGGCTTCTTTCCAGTCGCAACATAATGTCAATATCTCTGGTGGTACGGACAACATGCGTTACTTCGTGTCGGCCGGTATGTTCACTCAGGGCGGTATGTTCAAACAGTTCAATGCTGCCAACGATTTCAACTTCGACTACAAGCGTTACAACTACCGCGCTAACCTGGACTTTGACGTGACTAAGACCACTTTGCTCTCGGTGAACATCGGTGGCCGTCTGGAAAACAAACGTACGCCGGAGTCGGGGCAGGATCAGAACCAGCTGTTCCGTCAGTTGTATTGGGCTGTTCCTTTCGCCAGCGCAGGTATTGTAGATGGCAAGTATATCAAAACCAATCCCGACTATGTGCCCAATCCGGGAGCTGACGGTCTTTCTTCTTATTTTGGTAAGGGTTTCCGCAGTACTTCCACTAACGTAGTGAACCTGGACTTGATTTTGAATCAGAAGCTGGATTTTATTACCAAAGGTTTGTCTGTTAAACTGAAAGGTTCTTACAACTCCAGTTACAGCACCACTAAGGTGGCTTCTTCTTCGGTAGCCACGTACACGCCGGTTGTCAGTGGCAATGGCATTATCAATTACAAGAAGTCTGGTTCAGATACACAGACCAGTTATTCAAATAGCAACTCGGGCAAGGCTCGCGACTGGTACATGGAGTTGGGTATAAATTACTCCCGTAAGTTTGGTGATCATAATGTGTCGGGTTTGTTGCTCTACAACCAGTCCAAGACATTCTATCCGGCTTCTTACAGTTATATCCCAACCGGTTACGTAGGTCTGGTAGGCCGTGTCACTTATGACTGGAAGACACGCTATATGGCCGAGTTTAATGTGGGCTATAATGGCTCTGAGAATTTTAATCCCGAAAATCGTTATGGTTTCTTTCCTGCCGGTTCTGTGGGATGGACTATCAGTGAGGAACCTTTCTTCCAGCCTTTGAAGAAGGTTATCAATTACATGAAGTTCCGTGTTTCGGTCGGTATGGTCGGTAATGATAAATATGGAAACCAGCGTTTCTGGTATCTGCCGGGTTCATACGGATACGGCAGCACTTCGGGTGCAAGTCTGGGACAGAACATTGGTACGGCGAAACCGGGTGCCTGGGAATCAACTCACACCAATCCTGATGCCAAGTGGGAAACTGCCATCAAGCAGAACTACGGTGTGGACTTTACAATCTTAAATGAGCATCTGAACATTTCGGCAGAGTATTTTATTGAAAACCGTCGCGACATTCTGCGTAATCCCGATTATCTGCCGGGGCTGTTAGGAATGTCGTTGCCTGCCATTAATGTAGGTAAGGTACAGAACAAAGGTTTCGAGGTACAGGCTAAATGGAATGACCAGTTGAACAATGACTTCCGTTATTGGGCCAACTTTAATATTTCGTTTGCCCGCAATAAGATTGTGTATATGAATGAAGTCGCCCAGAACGAACCGTGGATGTACCAGACAGGCCGCGTGGTAGGTTCTCGTTCCATGTACAAGTTCTGGGGATTCTATGATGAGACAGCCGATGAGCGCTACATGGAGGAATTCGGCATTCCCATTGCAGACCATAGCGTTACACTCCGTCCCGGTGATGCAGTTTATGTAGACCTTAACCGTGACGGTAAGATTAACGGTGACGATGCTACCCGTGACATCGGCTTCACCGATGTGCCTGAGTACACAGCCGGTCTGAATTTAGGCTTCTCCTGGAAGAACTTTGACTTTTCTATGCAGTGGACGGGTGCTTGGAACGTAGACCGCATGCTTTCCGAATTCCGTCAGCCGCTGGGTGACACGCAGAACAAGGGCTTGCTGCTCTATCAGTATGAAAATACATGGCGTTCGTCTGCCGATACTTATACGGCCAAATTCCCGCTTGCTACTGCAACTAATGCCAGCAACAACTACGCTCAGAGCGATTTATATCTGATTGACGCCAGCTATCTGCGTTTGAAGAACGTCGAGATAGGTTATAACTTTGATTTTCCCTTCATGAAGAAGCTTAAATTGAATGACTGCCGTCTCTACCTCAATGGATACAACCTGCTGACTATTACTGGATTTATGTGGGGAGACCCCGAATCTCGTCAGAGCGACCGTCCGAACTATCCATTGACCCGTGTATTCAACATCGGTTTGAAGCTGGGCTTCTAAATAGTAACTTATTAACGGAAGATTTAAGAACTTGAGATTATGAAACATATAATGAGTTGGATGTTTGCGGCACTGGTAGGCTTATCTGTCTTTTTTGCTTCCTGTGTCGATGAAATAAAGTTTGGTGACGCTTTCCTGGAAAAGCCGCCTACGACCAGCGACTTGAACCAGGATTCCATTTTCGGCAAGGCAGACTATGCAGAGGCCTTCCTGTGGAATACTTACAAAGATATGTATTACGGCTTGCCATATTATTGGGAGGTCAACAAACAGAAAATGAATACGGGCATGTTTGAAACCATGTCTGATTGCTGGCATAGTCACAATTCATGGAGCGGTGTGAACTCTCTTTATTACAGTGGAGCTTATACGGCAGCCGATGAAGACAACAGCCGTGGCCACGTACGTTTTGCATATTATGGCTATCGGACATGGGAAGCCATTCGTTCAAGCTGGATGTTCATTGAGAACGTGGACCGAGTGCCCGATATGGATCAGGCTGAGAAAAACCGCTTGAAGGCGGAAGCGAAGGTTATCATCGCTTCCCGTTACTTTGATATGTTCCGTCATTTCGGTGGCCTGCCGTTGGTGGACAGAACCTATGAACCTGAGTTTTGGATAAGATAACACTCTCAACCTAGTGAGAATATCCACGAGTATTCCCTGCGGAGAACCTTCCGTTCTTCGCTTCCACATGTTTAT
>NZ_CASFWU010000062.1 GCF_949298305.1 uncultured Bacteroides sp.
ATTGTTTGTAATACTTTGTAATTGAACACTATAAAGTTACAACAATTTTCGCTAATCACCAAATTTACAAATAGTTATAATTCATCGAACTCACGTTAAGATATATGTTTTACTAATACCGCTGTTTATGAAAAAGAAAACCGGACTGGACAATTGCTGGCTGAAACTGTGTAACGGCCTGCTTTCAGGAGTATTGGCTCTGTTGGGGTATACCTCGTGTGATTCGACAGGCGATTCTCCCGTGGAATACGGTTCTCCCCATGCCGATTACGAAATCAAGGGTAAGGTGACGGATAAGGAAACCCGTTCGGCCGTTGAGGGCGCCCGCGTTGTAGTAAAGCCTATGCAGTGGAACTCGGATGAAACTTATCCGCCACAACTGTACGATACCTTGTACACGGACAAAGACGGGGCTTACCTTTATCGGGACACATGGATGATTGACCGCTTTCGCGTGGTATGCGAAGACCCTTCGGGTGTGCATAAGGCCGATTCTACCCTGTTGAGCATGAATCCTGAAGGAGGCGAGGGGTGGTATAAAGGCAGCGACAGCCAGGAGGCCAATTTTGAACTGGAGAAACAGCAGCCATGAAGATGCCCGTAGAGCGGCTCTCCTTGCGTAAGCGGATGGCATTGGAAGTGTTTCGCAAGATGCGTGCCAACCAGAAGAAGTTACATCCGCTCAGGCAACTTTTCTGGGAGTGTACACAGCGTTGCAACATCCATTGCAAGCATTGTGGCAGCGATTGCAAGCGTACGGCAGACATCCCAGACATGCCGGGCGAAGACTTTTTACGTGTGGTTGACAGCCTGATGCCTCACGTAAATCCTCATGATGTGAACATTGTCATTACCGGTGGTGAACCGTTGGTGCGCGATGACTTGGAGCAGGTGGGGCTGGCACTCTACCGTCGCGGTTTTCCGTGGGGCATGGTGACTAACGGTCTATATCTGTCTGCCGAGCGTTTGCAAAGCCTGCTGGAAGCTGGCCTGCATGCCATCACCGTCAGTCTCGACGGTTTTGCCGATGACCACAACTGGCTGCGCGGCCATCCCGACAGCTACGACCGTGCCATGAATGCTATCCGCCTGCTGGCCCGGGAGCGGGAGGTGAACTGGGATGTGGTGACGTGCGTCAACCGCCGCAACTATCCGTATCTGGATAGGTTCAAAGAGTCGCTTTACGATGCAGGGGTGCGTCGCTGGAGATTGTTTACCATTTTCCCTGTGGGACGTGCGGCACGCTATCCTGAGTTTCAGTTGGGTCATAACGATTTTACGGGGCTGATGGAGTTTATCAAACGTACGCGACAGGAAGGCAAGATACATGCCGGTTACGGTTGCGAGGGTTTTCTGGGTACTTATGAGGGCGAGGTGCGCGACGGCTTTTACCAGTGCAGTGCGGGCATCAGTGTGGCGTCTGTTCTGGCGGATGGCTCTATTTCGGCCTGCCCCAGCATTCGTGCCGATTATCACCAGGGCAATATTTACCGGGACGATTTTATGGAAGTGTGGGAACATCGTTTTGCCTTCTTCCGCTATTGCGAGGGCAACGGCATGCACCTGCACGACGGCGACGGTCACCTCCTCTTCTGCCATCTGCAGCGACTGAAGGGGGCATGTAACCTCTGACCTCCAACTCTTTAAAAACATACGACCTTTTGATGCACAAGCAGCAATGTTTGGCATCAAAAGGTCGTATGTGTCTTGTGGGAAGATTGTATATTTCTTGCCGACAGGCTGTATGCTCTTTGATGGAAGGATATGGGGAACCGGTTTACCCCGCCCAGTCCTCGCGGTCGAGGTTGCGGTAGCCGATGGCTTCGGCCAGGTGGGCGGACCGGATGGTTTCGCTCTCGTCCAGGTCGGCGATGGTGCGGGCCACCTTGAGGATGCGGTCGTAGGCGCGGGCCGAGAGGTTGAGGCGGTTCATGGCGTTCTTCAGCAGGGCCAGTCCGTTGTCGTCGGGGCGGGCGTAGAGGGAGAGCAGGCGGCTGTTCATCTGGGCGTTGCAGTAGACGCCTTCGATGTCGGCGTAGCGCTGCTCCTGTATCCGGCGGGCACGGATGACGCGCTCGCGGATGGTGGCGCTGGACTCGGCGGGGCGGGCGTCGGCCATCTTCTCGAAGGGGACGGGCACCACTTCTATCTGGAGGTCGATGCGGTCCAGCAGGGGGCCGGAGATGCGGTTGAGGTACTTCTGCACCTGTCCGGGGCTGCATACGCAGGCCTTGGTGGGGTGGTTGTAGTAGCCGCAGGGGCAGGGGTTCATGCTGGCCACGAGGGTGAAGCTGGCGGGGTATTCGACGCTGTACTTGACGCGGGCGATGGTGATTTTGCGGTCTTCGAGGGGCTGGCGCAGGACTTCGAGGACGTTGCGGTTGAACTCGGGCAGTTCGTCGAGGAAGAGGACGCCGTTGTGGGCCAGGCTGATTTCGCCGGGCTGGGGGAAGCTGCCTCCGCCGGTCATGGCAATGGTGGAGATGGTGTGGTGGGGGTCGCGGAAGGGGCGGCGCGAGATGAGCCCGCCTTCGCGGCCCAGCTTGCCGGCCACGGAGTGTATCTTGGTGGTTTCGAGGCTTTCGCCCAGCGAGAGGGGCGGCAGGATGGAGGGCAGGCGCTTGGCCAGCATGGACTTTCCGCTGCCGGGGGCGCCGATGAGGAGGATGTTGTGTCCGCCTGCGGCGGCCACTTCGAGGGCGCGCTTCACGTTCTCCTGTCCCTTGACGTCGGCAAAGTCGAGGTCGGTCTCGCTCTGGTGGGCGAAGAACTCTTCGCGGGTGTTGACGACGGTGGGCGTCAGCTGCCGCTCGCCGCTGAAGAACTCGGCCACTTCCTTGAGGTTCTCGGCTCCGTAGACGGTGAGCTTGTTGACGACGGCTGCCTCGCGGGCGTTCTGCTGGGGGACTATCATGCCCTCGAAGCCCAGTTCGCGGGCTTTGATGGCGATGGGCAGTACGCCTTTGATGGGCTGGAGGCTGCCGTCGAGGCTCAGTTCGCCCATGAGGAGGTACTTGTCCAGCTTGTCGGAACGGAGGGTGTCCGAGGCGGCCAGCATGCCGATGGCCAGGGGGAGGTCGTAGGCGGAGCCTTCCTTGCGGATGTCGGCGGGGGCCATGTTGATGGTGGTGGTGCAGGTGGGCATGCGGTATCCGTTGACCTGCAGGGCGGAGCGTATGCGCTGCTGGCTTTCCTTGACCGCCGAGTCGGGCAGGCCCACAAGGTAGAACATGCACCCGCGGGAGCAGTTGACCTCGATGGTGATGAGGGTTGCGTCAATGCCTTGTACGGCGGCTCCGTAAACTTTGGTTAGCACAGATATCAGATTTAATTGGTTTGTAATCGGGTTTTGGCGCGTGGCGGAGAGAGGTTCAGCGTTTCTTCCGCTTCTTCTCCGCTTCTTTCTTTTTCTTGTCTTCCTGCTCTATTTCTTTCAGCTTTTTTTCGATGGCCGCTTCGTCCAGGTCTCTGGCTTCTATCCGTCCCGAGGGTGAGAGCAGAACATTGGCGGGCAGTGTGTTCAGGGCGAACTTGCGGGCAATTTCTGCATTCCAGCCTCCCTGGTCGCAGACTTGTTCCCATTTCAGGGTGTCTTGTTTGACGGCTTTCTTCCACACGGTGCTGTCCATGTCGAGCGATACGCCCAGCATGGCAAAGAGTTCGTTTTTCTGTTCCTTCTTGTAGAGGCGGCGGTAAACGGCGTTGTGCTGCCGGCTCAGTGAGTCCCACGAGGCCCAGAAGTGTATCAGCAGGTATTTGTTCTTGAAGTCGGTGCGGGTCAGTTGCTTGCCTTGGGTGTTGGGCAGGCGGAAGACGGGCGCGGGCTTGCCTGTCTTTGCTTTCTCTCCTTCTTCGATGCGTGCTGTCAGTTCGCTGATGTAAGGGCGGTCTTTCAGCTGTCCTGTCATGCTTTCTATCAGTCGGCTGATTTGTTGGATGTCAGGTTGCGGCTGTTCCACAAAGTATTTCTGCAGGAGGTAGATGCTGGTCAGCGACGAGGGGTGTGTGCTGATGAACCTTTCGGCCTGCTGCCGCCTTTCGCCGTCTGTTGCGGTGGCGGCCAATTCCTGTAGGCAGGCAGTGAGTTTCTGGTTGGAGGGGTTTCCGTTTATTTGCAGCGAGTCGAGCGCATCGGCGCTTCCCTGGATGTGAATCTGGTTGCGTTTGTCGATGAAAATCGGATGCTCTGCTCCGTTGCTGAATACAAGCCAGGCGGCCACGAGGGTGTCCGGTGAAAGAGTGGCCGAGAATTTGTCGGCCGTCACAACCAGGGTGTCCGTGCGGTCGTACATCCTGTCTGCTCCGCAGAGGTAGAGGGTGTCGTTGCCCAGTCCCTTGATTTCGCCGGTGAGGGTGGTCGTGTCCGTTTCCTTTCCGCCGCAGGCGGCCAGCAGGAGGGCGGGCAGGATGTATGCAAGGTATGCTCTTTTCATTGTGTATTGATTGCTTCGTGAGAACTGATGTGCGAAAGTAGTTGTTTTGCGGGATATAAAAAAAAGTAGCCCGACATATTTCCATGCCGGGCCACTTTTTTCTTGTTCAACTAACTGTTTTTATTTGATGATGTTCATGAAGTCAGTGTTCGTGAAGTACTTGGCAAACTCCAGGTCGGTAGCGGCTTTCTTGGCCAGCGACGGGTCTTTGGCAACGGCGTTCTTCATGCTGCTTGTCACCAGTGCGGCGTTGTTGGTTCTGGCACCCAGCACGGCCTTCAGGTATTCGGTGTAGGCGTCGGGAGTTTCGATGTTGTCCAGCGTAGTCTTGGCTTTGTTGTAGTCCTTGGACAGGATTTGTGCCAGAGCTGCACTGTTGGACTTGGTGTCGCCGAATGCGCTTGCAGCCTTGTCATACTGGCCTTGTGCGATGTAGAGGTTACCCAGAGCCTCGTTCAGTTCTTCGGCGCCGGAAGCCTTGCCCAGATAGGATTCGGCTGCTGCCTTGTCACCCTTGGTCAGTGCGATGAGGCCGAGGTTCATGTTCACTTCGGGAGCGTCCTTGATGGAAGCGGCCTTCTTGAAGTAGCTTTCAGCCTTTTCGTAGTTGCCGGCCTGGTAAGCCAGCTTGCCCAGGTTGTTGAATGCGCGGTAATCGTTGGGATAAGCCTGGGTAGCCTTGGTGTAGATGGCTTCCTGCTTGGCGGCGTCCTTGGTCAGCGTGGCGGCGTAGAGCAGCTCTTCGAGGCTCAGCTGGCTGGCATCGGTGTCGGCCAGGTTGGCGATTTCTTCGTCGGACTTACCGATAACTTCGTAGTTCAATGTCAGGCGAGAGCGGCGCAGCTGC
Source organism: uncultured Bacteroides sp. (assembly GCF_949298305.1). Lineage (GTDB taxonomy): Bacteria > Bacteroidota > Bacteroidia > Bacteroidales > Bacteroidaceae > Bacteroides. Next base: position 5,281 of record NZ_CASFWU010000062.1, read on the forward strand.
GGCAGAATTTCGTCGGCCAGTGTCTTGTAAACGGAAGAGATGTTCTTGATTTCCTGTTCTCTCTGTTCGGGATCCTGATACATGGACAGTACGCGCAGGATGAGTTCCTTGTCCTGGATGTTGGACTTGGAAACCAGTTCCTGGAAGCCTTCCCAGTCTTGAGCGGTGTATTTGGTGTCTACCGTAGCGTCAATCTTGGCCTTCTTCAGGTCGCGGCTGATGACCTTGGCTGTGTTGTCCTGACGGTTTTCGGCCAGACCCTTGTTCAGTTCGTAGCCGCCATCGGGCGATGCGTAAGCTGAAATCTCGATGTTGCTGATTTTCTTGTTGGCAGCTTCGTTCACGTCTTTCACTTCCTGACCGAATTCCTTGGCGGTCTTCAGTTCGCTGGCGCGTACGTTGGCCTGCTGGATGAGGAACATGATTTGCGCGTCGTGCTTCTCCTTGATGACACGCTGGAAGGCGTCTGCGCCCTTGGCGGGAGTGGCGCTGCTCAGGGTCTGCTCAACCATTTCGGAAGTGGAGATGACACCGTCGGCCACCTTGACGGCGGGAATTTCAACGGTTTTCTTGCCTATCGTGGCCTTGAATTCCAGATAGAGTTCGGACTTGGCCATTTCGGGTACATAGTCGAAAGAAGTCTTCATGGTGTAGTTGCCACCCATTTTGTAGGAGATGGTCTGCTCATTGCCTTCAACCTTCTCGCCTTGGAAAACGGCAGACTGGCCTTTGGCTTCACCGCCTTCCCATTTCAGTACGGGTGTCACTTCTACGATAGCCTTCTTGTTGAAGTACTTTTCGGGGAACTTGCCGTTGATGGTGGCGGGCACTTTACCGCCTACGGCTTCCAGAACTTGGGGTGTTACTGTGAAGTAGTCGGAAGACAATTCACCCATTTTGCTGCTGCACGATGTCAGGACAGCGACCAATGCCACTAAAAGAGGCAAATACAGTTTTTTCATCATTTTAGGTATAAATTAATAGTTTGTAATTGAAAATTGTCTATTCTTCCGTTTGTGCCCATTGCGCGTGTGTGCACAAATGCAAAGGTATTAATTTTCATGGCTATTTGTTAATGAATGGCTCAGATTTATTATAATTTAATGAAATTGGAGGACTCCATTTTTTATTTGTGGACTCTTATTGTACTTTGGGACTCTCTTTTTTGTGGGATGTGGCTTCTGAGGGCATTTCCTGTGGGCTGTCTGGTCGTGTTGCTCCCGCCTGTTGCTGTTGATGTTTTTCCTGCCTGTATTTGATGTTGCGCGGGTGGTGCTCGATGATTTCGCTTCGCAGCATGTTGCGGTCAATGTGGGTATAGATTTCGGTGGTGGCTATGGATTCGTGTCCCAGCATGCACTGGATGGCACGCAGGTTGGCCCCGCCTTCCAGCAGGTGGGTGGCGAAGGAGTGGCGGAAGGTGTGGGGGCTGATGTTCTTGGTGATGCCTGCCTTGTCCGCGAGTTCCTTGATGAGGTGGAACACCATGATGCGCGAGATGGCCTTGCCCCAGCGGGCCAGGAACACGAAGTCTTCGCACCCCGGCTTGATGCGCCAGTGGCGGCGGTCCATCAGCCAGTATTCTATCTCCTTGACGGCACGTTGCGAGATGGGCACCAGGCGCTGCTTGCTGCCCTTGCCCTCCACCTTGATGAATCCCTCCTGGAAGTAGAGTTCGGACAGTTTCAGGTTGCACAGCTCGGAGACGCGCAGCCCGCAGCTGTAGAGCGTCTCCAGAATGGCGCGGTTGCGCTGCCCCTCGTTCTTCTCCATGTCCACGGCGGCAATGATGGCGTCAATCTCCTGCACGGTGAGCACTTCGGGCAGGCGGAAGCCTATCTTCGGCCCTTCCAGCAGTTCGCTGGGGTCGGCCTCCTGGTAGTCGGCCAGCACGAGGAAGTGGAAGAACGACTTGATGCCCGACAGGATGCGGGCCTGCGAGCGGGGATGGATGCCGATGTCGTGCAGTCCGGCGGCAAAGCGCTGCAGGTCGTCCGGCTTCACGTCGGCAATGGCGATGCCTTCGCCCTCCAGGAAGCGGAGCAGCTTCTCCAGGTCGGTCAGATAGGCCTCGCAGGTGTTGGGCGAGAACGATTTCTCCAGCTTCAGATACTGCTGGTATTTCCTGACTATCAGTGCCTGCTTCTCCTTATTCGTTGATTTTGCTTCTGTTTTCATTTCTTTTTTCCTACCTTTGCGGCCTGAAAAGGACACTTTGAGTGGTGACAAAGGTATAAAAAATTGTGTTATGAGGATACAAATCATTAATGGCCCCAACATAAATCTTTTGGGCAAACGTGAACCTTCCATTTACGGCAGCGTTACTTTTGAAGACTATCTGGCGGAGCTGCGCGCAAAGTATGCCGACGTGCAGATTGACTATTTCCAGTCGAACATTGAGGGAGAACTGATAGACAGAATCCAGCAGACGGGTTTCGAGGCGGACGGCATCATCCTGAACGCGGGTGCCTACACCCACACCTCCATCGCCCTTCAGGACGCCATCCGTGCGGTGACGGCCCCTGTGATAGAGGTACACATCTCCAACGTCCATGCCCGCGAGGCGTTCCGCCATACATCCATGATTTCCTGTGCCTGCAAGGGCGTCATCCTGGGCTTCGGCCTCGACTCCTACCGCCTGGCACTGGAGGCTTTGAGGAAGTGAGGAACCGCTTCCCCGATATTGTACAATTCCGGGCCTTTTCCGCGACGGGCGGGAGGAGGCCGCATGTAATCATAAAATAGGTAATAAGAATATGTTATTGAAACAGACTAAAATCGTCGCTACCATCTCAGACAAGCGCTGCGATGTGGACTTTATCAAAGGATTGTTTGAAGCGGGCATGAACGTGGTCCGCATGAACACGGCCCACCTGAGCCGCGAGAGTGCCGGACACCTCATCAACAATGTGCGTGCCGTCTCCAACCGCATCGCCATCCTGATGGACACCAAAGGCCCCGAGGTGCGCACCACGGTGCTGCCCGAACCCCTGCACTTCCAGGCGGGCGACCGCGTGAAGGTGGCCGGACGGCCCGAGCAGGAGAGCAGCCGCGAGTGCATCTGCGTCTCCTATCCCGACTTCGTGCGCGACCTGAACGTGGGCGGACAGATACTCATCGACGACGGCGAGCTGGAGCTGCTCGTGGTGGAGAAGGACGACGAATACCTCACCTGCGAGGTGCAGAACGATGCCGACCTGGGCAGCCGCAAGAGCGTCAACGTCCCCGGCGTGCGCATCAACCTGCCTTCGCTCACCGAGAAGGACCGCAACAACATCCTCTTTGCCATCGAGGAGGACATTGACTTCATTGCCCACTCCTTTGTCCGCAACAAGCAGGACATCCTGGACATCAAGGCCATCCTCGACGCGCACAACAGCGACATCCGCATCATTGCCAAGATAGAGAACCAGGAAGGCGTGGACAACATCGACGAGATACTGGAAGTGGCGGACGGCGTGATGGTGGCCCGCGGCGACCTCGGCATCGAGATTCCGCAGGAGCGCATCCCCGGCATCCAGCGCGTGCTCATCCGCAAGTGCATCCTGGCCAAGAAGCCCGTCATCGTAGCCACGCAGATGCTGCACACCATGATTAACAACCCGCGCCCCACCCGTGCCGAGGTGACAGACATCGCCAACGCCATCTACTACCGCACGGACGCCCTGATGCTGAGCGGAGAGACCGCCTACGGCAAGTACCCGCTGGAAGCCGTGAAGACCATGACCAAGGTGGCCGCACAGGCCGAGAAGGACAAGATGGCCGACAACGACATCCGCATCCCCCTGGACGAGAACAGCAACGACGTCACCGCCTTCCTGGCCAAGCAGGCCGTGAAGGCTACCACCAAACTGAAAATAAGAGCCATCATCACGGACAGCTACAGCGGACGCACCGCCCGCAACCTGGCCGCCTTCCGCGGCCGCTACCCGGTGCTGGCCATCTGCTACAAGGAAAAGACCATGCGCCACCTCGCCCTCTCCTACGGCGTGGAGGCCATCTACATGCCCGAGCTGGCCAACGGACAGGAGTACTACTTCGCCGCCCTGCGCCGCCTGCTGCAGGAAGGCAGGCTGCACCCCACCGACATGGTGGGCTACCTGAGCAGCGGCAAGGCCGGCACGCAGACCTCGTTCCTCGAAATCAACGTGGTGGAAGACGCCCTGAAGCATGCCGGCGAAAGCGTGCTGCCCAACAGCAACCGATACTTATAATGCGACGAAGGCGTGTCGAAACTGAAAGTGGCTGACATCCTGTTGCTTTTTAGGCACGGATTACGCGGATGACACGGAGAAGATTCTGCGCTTTTCCGTGTAATCCGTGCCTAAAGGAAAGCAGCCCCTTAATTTGACATACCTCGATTCCTTATTTTTTCCCCCACCATCCATCATCAATTCCCCCGTGGACCTGAACGACTACATCCTGCAACACATTGACGACGAAGGCGACTACCTGCGCGCCCTCTACCGCGACACGCATCTCAAGCTGCTCTATCCCCGCATGGCCTCGGGCCACCTGCAAGGCCGCATGCTGAAGATGTTCGTGCGCATGATACGTCCCCGGCAGGTGCTGGAGATAGGCACCTACAGCGGCTACTCCGCCCTCTGCATGGCCGAGGGACTGCCCGAAGGAAGCCTGCTCCACACGTTTGAAATCAACGACGAGCAGGAGGACTTCACCCGCCCCTGGCTGGAAGGCTCGCCCTATGCGGACCGCATCAGGTTCTACATCGGCGACGCCCTGCAACTCGTTCCCCGCCTGGACATCGTCTTCGACCTGGCCTTTGTGGACGGCGACAAGCGCAAGTATCTGGACTATTACGAGATGATTCTGCCCCGCCTCTCGCCCGGAGGCTACATCATTGCCGACAACACCCTGTGGGACGGCCACGTGCTGGAGGAGCATCCCCACGCCTCCGACTTGCAGACCATCCGCATCAAGGAGTTCAACGACCGTGTGGCCGCAGACAGCCGCGTGGAGAAGGTCATCCTGCCCCTGCGCGACGGGCTGACCATTATCCGGAAGAAAGAAGGATGAGGTTGCCGGTAGTGTGGCACCCGCCGTTCACGGCTGCCGTTTCAGCAGCCGGCGGCTGAGGTATCTGACGGGGTACCAGACGGAGAGGAAGCCCACGGCGATGACCGTGACGAAGACGAGGACGACGTCCGTGGCGTGTACGCTGACGGGGTAGGCGTCCACAATGAAGCTGCCGTTGCCGCCGCCCAGCGAGATGAGGCCGAAGCGCTGTTGCAGGAAGCACAGCAGCAGGCCCAGCACGATGCCGGACGCGGCGCCGAAGAAGGAAATCATCCACCCCTCGAAGAGGAAGATGCGGGCTGTCAGGCGGTCGTCGGCTCCCAGGTTGCGCAGTGTCTCCACGTCCTCGCGCTTGTCCAGGATGAGCATGGACAGCGACCCGATGATGTTGAAGCAGGCGATGGCCAGGATGAAGGTGAGGAAGAGGTAGGAGATGAGCTTCTCGATTTCCATGATGCGGAACACGTCGGCCTGCTGTTCGTAGCGGTCCTGCACGTTGTAGCGCCCGCCAATCTGTTCCTCCATTCTCCGCTTTACGGACTCGGTGTCCGTGCCGGGTTTCAGCTTGATTTCGATGGCGGACACTTCCGTGTCGTAGTCGAACAGCCGGCGGGCAAAGCCGAGCGAGGTGAGGATGTAGCGTGCGTCGTACTTCTGCTGGTTGACGGCAAACACCGCTCCGGGCGAGTGAAGGTAATCGCGGTTGAAGGCGGCCGAGGGGTTGGCCAGGTTGACGCGCGCGTGACGCTTGGGGGCGTAGACCTGCAGCGGGTCAACGAACTGGATGCCCGTGCCCAGCTCGGACACCAGCTCGATGCCCATCAGGCCGTAGTCCACCACCGAGTCGTCCAGCACGAAACCGCCCGCTCCGTAGAGCAGGCTGTCTATGGAGGTCAGCTGTTCGAAGTTGTCCTCCACGCCTTTGATGACGGCCATGGTCTGCCGGTCCTTGTACTGCACCATGGCGTTCTCCTCCAGCGTTTCGGTCCAGACCTCGATTTCGGGCCAGTCCTTCAGCGGGCGGATGTCGGGCCCGTCGGGGTCGAACACCTTGCCCTCGCGGACGGTGATTTTCAGTTCGGGGTCGAAGGCGGTGAAGAATCCCGCCACCATGTCCTGGAATCCGTTGAAGACGGACAACGTGCACACCAGTGCCAGCGTAGCCAGGGCCACGCCGCATACGGAGATGGCCGAAATGATGTTGATGGCGTTGTGCTTCTTTTTCGAGAACAGGTAGCGTCGGGCAATGTAGAGCGGCAGGTTCATGCGGACGCTTATTGTTTCAGCAGTTCGTCAATGCGTTCCAGGTAGTCCAGCGAGTCGTCCACGAAGAACTTCAGTTCGGGGATGATGCGCAGCTGGTGGCGTACGCGCGTGCCCAGCTCGTAGCGGATGGACTTCATGTTGTCGTTGATGTTCCTGATGATTTCGGGCGCCTTCTCCGAGGGGAAGATGCTGAGGTAGGCGCGCGCCACGCTCATGTCGGGGCTGATGCGCACGGCGCTGACCGAAATCAGGACGCCGCTCATGGCCTTGGTCTGCAGCAGGAAGATGTCTCCCAGTTCCTTTTGCAGCAGGCGGGCTATTTTGTTCTGGCGGGTTGTTTCCATACGATGGGTTGTTAGTGGTTATTACTCTTCGTCGCATCTGAATGCGGGAAGCAAAGTTACGGATAAATTCTGAAGATTGAAACAGGCGCCGCCCTTTAATGGAGGGTGCCGGACGTTTTTCCCCGGTTTGGTCGATAAAAACTCCTGTTTGGTAGATTTCATTTTCTTCCGTCCGTTTTCCCGCTTACCTTTGCTCACGGATTTAAAACCGATAGGCAATGAAAAAGTTTGGTACACTCTGGTTATTGGCCGTCTGTCTGACGTGCGGAGCCGTACAGATGCAGGCTCAGGAGCAGCGGCCCGACGCTGAACAGAAACAGCTTCCGCGTGAAGTCCCTTCGCCCGAGAAGGCTGCGCGGCGGATGACTGACCGTATGAAAGAAGAATTGCAGCTCACAGACAAGCAGTATGACAAAATCTATAAGCTGAATCTGAAAGGACAGAAGAAGCTGTTCGAGGCCCGCGAAGAGCAAGGCATGCACCGTCCGCCTATGGGCGGTCATCCTGCCGGAGCTCCCGACCGTCCTTGGGGCGGTGACAGGGGCATGGGGCCGGCTATGGGCAGCGGACGTCCTCCGATGGGCGGTCCCGGCAGACCCGGCGCTCCGGGCATGACCCGCGACACGGCCGAGGACCTGCGCAAGGCTGCCCAGTCCAGGGAGAAGAAGATAAAGAAAATCCTGACCGACGAGCAATATGCCAAGTGGCAGGAGATGGACAAGCCCCAGCGGCCCGCGCCCAAGCAGGACGGGCCGAAGGACCGGCCGGAATGACAGGCTGCCGCGCTGCCGCCTCCGGCTCACTTCCGGGGAACCGTGGAGCCGCAAGCCTCCCCCCTTCAAGTAGTAGAGACTCTCTCTAAATAGCGTTTTTTCATGTATTATTGACTTTTCAGCCGTTTCTGCCTGTGAAGGTAGAAACGGCTTTCTTTCGTTGTACGGTAGGAAGGCTTTCTCCGCGGGCTGAATCCTTGTCCGGCAACCGTTTTTTACCTTGTCCCGGAGAGCCGTGCGGCAGGGCAATGGAGCCGCTTCCTGCTTTCCTTCCCGGACCTGCTCCGTGGCAAAGTCCGGACGGCCCTCCTGTGCGGCGGACCGCGTAAACGGCTCCTTCTGGTGTTACACTCTTCCCGGGGTGGAAATGTATTCTACGGCAATCCGTCCGTTTGCATATCTTCCAGCCTTTTTCATGGTTGGATTCTATTTTATGCCTTCTGCCGTTAATTGTCGTCATCAAAAAGCAGGAATAAGCTGGCTCCCATGATGTAAATGTTGACAAGGTTGTATAGGATGCTCATGATGAGTGCCACGCTGTCCCATATACTCTCCCAATGATTGGCCAGATATGCGATGAATCCGGTTATGGCCAACACCGTAAGAATAGTTTCTGTTTTCTCCTCCGACTTGATGGCACACAGGAAGGAAAACAGCGCTGCAACGCCTGAATAGGTATATACTTTATAATCGGAGAGCTCGGTCAGTGTACAGGACGGCAGGTCAATCCATGTGCACACGATGTTCCAGACTATCAGTCCCACTACGAAATAGACAATGGCGGCTGCAACCAGGCAACCGATAAGCTTCAGTGTATTCATTGCGCAGACAGATTAGGTGACGTCAATAGTTGATTCGTTTATAGACAAGCATAATCGTCTGCCCTCTGTAAACGGCTCCGATGGTAATTCTTCGCAATGCGCCGTTTTGCTTGTGGGCTACGATGATGACTCCGCTTTCACCGAATCCTTTGAATTCGTAGCCGTCTTTCGAGGTCAGGACGACGGTTTCGTTCCTGTAGGTTACGGTTGCCTTGCAGGCATTGACGAGGTTGGCGGTGATGTTGGGGGCACTGACGGTGGTGACCTTTTCATTGTCAATTACCGCATAGTCGAATTCGTAATTGTCGGCGTACATCGTGACGGCCGACACTATGACGGCCAATAGGAATAATATTGCTTTTCGTTTCATTTTAATCTGTTTTTTAATGGGTTGGGTTATAGCTTTTGCGCGGAGCGGCGGTTGCGAGGTGCATGGAAACGGACTTCCGCCTCTTTCGTGCCTCCGGGCGGGTTGTTTAGAAGTTCGAGAAGTCCACACTTCCCTCCATGTAGCCTGTGTATTCTATCACGTCGAGGGCTTCCGTAATCATTCTGAGCTTGGACACAACTCCCTGCGGCTTGTATATTTTGAGGAACTGCACTTTGCATGTGCCTTCCTGCTCGTCGTAGCTGTTGGTGTAGGCCCAGTTGAAGTAGAAGATGTCTGTCTCGTATTCGGTATCGGTCTCTTCCTGCTTTGCACTTTCAAATCCCCATATCCTGCCCCAGCTCTGGTCATCGCTGTTGTCGCAGACGTTGGCCATGTAGAGCTCGTCGTCCACGGCATAGAATACGGTGAAGATTTTGTTTTGGCTGGCCCATTCCGTAATGTCCTGTTTGTTCTCGGTGGCATGGGTGACATAAAATTTGGCAAGTACTTCCTGCTCTTGCGCTGCCGACGGCAACGCATGGAGGAGCAGAAGGAAGAATACCGGCAGGAGCCCTTTGAGCGGGCGGCATGTCCTGCCTCGTGTTTTGAAGGATGATGTCCTGAATGAGTTCATGGTTCGTTGTTTTTGTGATGGTTATGTACTGAATGTTTCCGAAGGGCTCAGCCGAACAGAAGGCTGAACAGCCATAGGACAAAGAGGAGGCTCAATACCAATATGGCTATGCGCATGATGCAGCCTGCGGCCAGGCAGCCTCCTGCCATGGCGCCGTCTACGGCGTCCTCCGTCTTGCCCGAATTGCTGAAGCCGATGATTGCACCGACGATAACGGCAATGATGATAATCCAAATCCACATGTCGTAAGTCTTTTAGCGTTGTATTAAAAGGAGATGGTGACGGGACGCCGTCATCGTTTTCTGTATACCTTGCTTCCGAAACCGCTCTTCTCAATGAGCAGCCCGTTGCTCAGCTCCAGGTTGAAACTCTCGTCGCCGGTTGTAATCCGGATGGTGGTTCCGTCGGTCTGCTCCCACCGGAAGCGGAGCTGTTGGGTGTTGCTGAACCCTTCTACGGTGAACACGCCGCTTCCGTCCTTGTCAAACCTCCACGAAGACAGTCCGTAGTCGTCGTTCGGGTCGGTCCTGTACTCGTTCCATGTTCCGGCAATGCCGTTCGTGTTCTGTCTGCTGCCTCCGCAGGCGCAGGCAAGCAAAGCGGTAAAAACATAAATGAAAATCAACTTTTTCATCGGGGATGAATGTTTGTGCTTTCCAGTTCCCGGATAAAAGCGGATAAAAAAACAAGGTGTGGGAACTTATTGTTTTTATCCCATTCTCAGGCTCTCGCATTGCCTTTGGTACGGATAAAACAATAGCCCACACCAGTCCGATAGTATCTGTGTACCTTGAATAACAATCCAAGGCAGATATGTATCAAACGGTGCGGTGCTATTGCCATCATCTTCGTACCTTGTCAAATTTGCGAGATTTGAGAATGGAAGATAATCTCAATAACACCTTTCGTTACTAATATGTCCTTTCAGTGTCTTGACGCAACAAGCTCTCTGAAATTGTTGCAAAGGTAGCGAAAGGTTTTGAATATCTGATGCCATAAGTTAAACATTCTGTTTTTTTGTGTTCTGAAACATGCTTGCGCCGGGGCTTTTCCGCAAGGTTCCGCGGGGCTGGCGGGCGGGGTGTCTGCCTCCTGTCCGGACGATGCTTGCACGGTCCTTGCACCATGCTTGCACGGTCTGCGCAGGATGCTTGCATGGTGCAAGGACCGTGCAAGCATGGCCTGTGGGCTGGTTTTCAGGCACTCCGGTGGCCTCTGCGGTTTGCCGGCCGGTGTCTTGTGTCCGGTGCGGAAGGCGGGCGCGGCGGTTCCCGGGCCGCTTTCCGCGGTCGGACGGTGCAAAGTTAGGAAGCCTGAACGGGGTGTTCAAGAAGAAAATGGTAAGTTATCGGGGGGTGCGGAAAATTTACTGTTTCTCTGCGGTGGGACTGCGCAGGGGAGGGCGGGGTCAGAACCGGATGGTGCTGCCTTCTTTGATTTCGACGCCCGGCGGAGTGTCTGTCCAGTCTATTTTCCCCTTGCTCCACAGCCTGTACGGGATGAGGTGCATGGGTATCAGCCTCTCCTCGCCGCCGAGGTCGAAGCGTCCGATGTCGGTGACGGGGTGGTCTGTCTTTTCGTGCAGTTTCATCAGCTGCCAGTAGCGTTTGTTGGTCGGCTCTTCCTTGGCCAGCCCGAACAGCTTCAGCAGGTACATGACGAGTTCCACTTCTTTGGTGGAGATTTGGGCGTCCTTCTTCCTCTTCACGGGGAAGTAGCGGTGCAGGAACAGGGTGAGGTCGTGAACGAAGTAGCTTTGCAGCACAGAGTTGTTGGCAAATTCGTCCCACGTCGTGACGCGCTCCACCTCGTAGTCGCCGGCGTCGCTCTCCTTCTGGGCCTCCAGCGTTTCCAGCACCATTTGGAGCAGCTTCCCGGAGTTGCTTTCCACCGTCGAGCCGTCCCGGTTGGTGAAGGTGATTTTGGTTACGTGGTCCAGCGCGTCCACTGTCTCGCGGATGGTGGGCTTCAGCAGGATGACGTAGCGCGACCTTCCCCTTTCCACCAGGAAGAGGGCGAGGATGAACAGGTTGAACATGCACACCTGCTTCCCTTCGGCCTCCAGCTCTTCCTGCAGGCGGGACAGCCGGGCGTCGTCGAGGATGGGGCGGACAAGGTCCAGGAAGCCCTCCCGGTGGCTGTGCATGAACTCGGCCGCCGTGATGCCCTGGTAGAGCCTCCGTGACTTGTCGTCAATCAGGAATTCCTCGTAGGGGTGTATGTGCGCCTCGTAGAACCGCAGGTATTCAAATGCCTGCAGTTCCGGCACGCCGTTTTCTTCCCGGATGTATTGGCCGTAGGTCTTCATGTCGCCGCCTGTCGGGGGTTATGCCTTTTCAGGCTGCGTGCTGTCTTTTTTCTTCCGCTCCAGCCAGACTGCCGCCACGGCTCCGACGAGGAGCAGGGCCAGCGCCGCGTAGGCGATGGCTTCGGTGACGTGCAGGCTCTGCGGGTCGAAGCGCATCTCGACAGTGTGCTTCCCGGCGGGGATGTAGAGGGTGCGCAGCACGTAGTCGGCACGGGCCAGGTCGGCGGGCTGCCCGTCTATGGTGACGTACCAGCCGTCGGGGTAGTAGATTTCGGAGAATACGGCCACGCCGTCCTGCGGGTTGTCCGTCTCGTAGACAAGGCGGTTGGGGCGGTATTCCGTCAGGCGGATGGAGGCCGTGCTGTCTGTTTGCAGGGTGGTGGCGTCCTTCAGCGCTTCCCTGAAGCGGGCGTCCACCACGGCGGTCTCGCGGGGTTGCACCTCGTTCAGGGCTTCAATCTCCTGGTTGGCGTTCTCCACATACTGCACGCGGTCCACAAACCAGGCGTTTCCGCCGGCATAGGGGTTCAGGATGGGCGCGGTTTCTCCCTGTTTCCCGATGGGGAAGATGAAGTATTTGGTGTTCAGCATGTTCAGCACGCGGAACTTCGAGGCGTCCACGCTGTCCATGTCGCCGCCCGTGCGGGCCACTTCGCGGTAGAGGGCCTGCATCTCGGGGACGATGTGGTGGTCTATCAGTTCCTGGTAGCGGCGCAGCTTGGCGGCGTGATATCCGCCCACGCTCTTGTGCCAGTAGGAGGTGTTGTTCTCGTTGAAGGTGTTCGAGGCCAGGTTCAGCACGCGGTAGTCGGCGTCCTTGTCCTGCAGAATCAGTTCGTCGGCCGGCGTCTTGCTGAAGGTGTCGGTACGGATGCCTGCGCTCACAAACTGTTCGTCGTTCAGGTAGCGCTTGTTCACGCCCCACATGTCCACCAGGCAGAGCACGCCGATGCCGGCCACGGTGAGCGGCTGCCGCAGCTTGCCCGTGGTGTAGAGCATGAGCAGCAGCAGGCCGATGACGATGATGAGGAAGCTGCGCAGGGCGTCGGCCTGTACCAGGGCGGCGCGCATCTCGCCCAGATTGGCCAGGATGCCGCTCAGCTCGCCGGCGGGTATCATGCCTCCGTCTACGGCCTGTTGCAGCATCTGCGCCTCCTGGGCAGGCACGTAGGAACCGCCCGACGAGGGAACGGCATACCACAGGGCCACACCGGCCGTCAGCAGCAGGCTGATGCCCAGGGCCTTCAGGTTGGCGCGCAGCACGGTGGGCTCGTCCAGTATCTTCTTCAGGGCAAAGACGGCCAGCAGGGGGATGGTGAACTCGGCGATGACGAGGATGGACGACACGGCGCGGAACTTGTTGTACATCGGCACGTAGTCGATGAAGAAGTCG
>NZ_CASFWU010000063.1 GCF_949298305.1 uncultured Bacteroides sp.
AGCGCATATTTGGGACGGATGATTTCCTTGACGTAAAGCATCCCCGGCTTGTGTTTGACGACCCTGGTTATCTCTTCGCCTATTCTACGGTATAAAGACAGGTCTACGCCTGTCGGTTCTATTGTATCGGTCTCCAATACGGGTAAGTCCTCTATCATTTTGCGGTTCTGACGATTCTGCTTCCGGACTTCAGCCGATTCCTTTTCTATCTGCTCCACGGCCTCGTCCCGCTTTTCTTCCGTCTGGTGCCGGAGTTCGGCAAATTCTTCGGCAAAAAGGTCGGGCATATTGGGATCATATATGCGAAGCTTCTCCGATTTACGCCCAAAGAGTTGACGGTTCAGCCATGCAACCTGAGCCGTCAACTCCTTGATACGTTCCTGCAGATTCTTTATCTGTTCGGATTGATTCTTATTTGTAGTAGACAATGATGCTATAGAGGCATTCAAGCCCTCTATCGTCTTGAGTAAAATATCCTTTTCATCCATTGTCTGTCTCTTTGTTGTTGATGTAAAGATACTAATTAACAGTGAATTATACAACAATATCCGAACTTTTATTCACGCAAAAAAGCATGTCATACATGGTATTCCTTACGTTCGGCCCTTAACCGTCGGAGTCTCTGTTCCGGATTCTCTTGAATGCCCTCGACCATCATCACCAGGTCGCGCCATTCCATGGGATAGCTGTTTGATTCGGGATCGTACTCCGGCAGTTTAAAGCGACCGGCCTCCAGGCGTTTTACATACATCACCATGCCTCCGTCTTCGGCATGAAGCAGTTTCATGAGCCTACGGCTGGAACCGATGAAGATGAAGACATCACCGTTCTTCACTTCGCTGTTCATTTTCTCATGTACCACTCCGCAAAGCGAACTGATACCTTTACGCATATCTGTCCTGCCCGGACACAGGAAGTAGCGCATCGTGTCGTTCAGGTTAAACATGGCCGTTTCGAAGACTTTTGGTGAACAGTTCCATCAGTATCTCTTCTGAACCGTTTCCGAAGTGGGCACGAAGACCATTGGGAAACAGAACGGCCACGCCATGCGGCACTTGTTCTTCAGGGGAAGATTCCATAACTGACTGTTTAAAACTGATGGGAGCCAGCTCTTGTTTGATACTGTTTCTGTCAACGGAATATTTCCTATGCCAGTAGTGATAGGTTGAATAACTTACACCTATCTGTTGCAGGTACGACTTCAACGGCAGGCCGCTTTGTTGCACCTGTAATTCTAATTTTTCAAATTCTTGTCTGTTCATAATAATTGAGGTTTGATTGTATTCGTTGCCGCAAAGCTACAACCAAACCTCAAGGTTTAAAAGGGGCATTTATTCGAATGCTTACCATACAAGTACTCGAGTACTTTAATACAAGTACTGCAGTACTTCCTTTGAAGTACTGACAGAAAGAACAATGAAGCCCGGACAAAGAGGTTGGCAGTGTGCCACTGCCTTCTTTGTCCGGGCTTCTTTTATTCGTTTTTCTCTCCTTCGCTATCTATAAATGAGCAGGTCGGGAAAGTCAAACCCCTGGATGGCAAAGCTGATGGTGAAGATGGCCGCGCTCACAATCCAGAGCAGCAGAAGCGTCCACTTCAGGCCGGATGCCATGGGTTGCCAGTTGAACAAAGGTCTGCAAACCATAAACACCAAGGAAAGCAACGGGATGCCCACCATCAGGATGCCGGCTATGTACATCACGATGGCAGCCAGAGGAGACGTGGGAAGCATGACATCTACCGTGGGAAACAGGGACAATAAGGCTGCCCCGCCTCCGATGGCCACCACAATGCCCGCAAAAGACAGGGCTACAAACAACACGGCAAAAACGAACAACAGCGGGCTGCATACCACGGCAAACACAATCAGGCATAGCTTCAGAATCCACCCGGCCACCGTCACCAGCACATCGCCTACCTTCTGCAGAAAGGTACGGGGTTTGCCCGACTGCACAAAGTCATTCACTCCGGTCGTCACCCTCTCAAACCCGTCTGTCACGGTTTTCCCAATATTCTCCACCGTCACGGCCTCGCCGCGCATGTTCAGTTTGTCCGCAGCAGTGCGAGCCTCGGGTACCACAATCCAGCAGATGATATAGGCAGGTATCAGCAGCTTGAAACCGAACACCAGGATGACAATCATGGCCAGCCGGCAGATGGTGACATCCCAGCCGAAATAAGCAGCCAAGCCGCTGACCACACCGCCCAGCATCTTGTCATCGGGATTGCGGAAGAAACGGCGGCCCACTTTCATTCCTCCACCATAGGCAGGGCCGGAACCTGTGCCGGAGCCGGCATCCGAAGCAGCTTGCTCTTCTTCCGCCTCAATGTCCTCGGGTTTCCCCATGCGGGCAATGACTTCCTCCACGTCCGCAATGGTAATGACCTGCGAACCTTCCGCCAACTTTTCTGCAAAGAGTTCCGAAATGCGACGCTCCATGTCGTCCACAATCTCGTCCGCACCGGCCTCCCTGCGGAAATGGAGTTTAAGATTGTTTATATAATTGTCCAAAAGCCGATAAGCATCTTCATCAATGTGGAAAACCGTTCCACCCAAATTTACTGTAAGAGTCTTTTTCATCGTTATATTGATTATAATCGTTTTTATCTATTTACCCAATTTATAAGTCCGGATGCTTATGAAATGCGCATCCGCCGTTTTTAATACTTCCGGATGTGGTCTACCGTGTCACTCAATTCCCTCCAGGCCGTTTCCAGTTCCTGCAGGAAAGCCTCCCCCTTCTCCGTCAGCCTGTAATACTTCCTCGGCGGCCCCTGCGTGGACTCTATCCACTCATAACCCAGCAAGTCATCATTCTTCAGGCGCGTCAGCAAGGGGTAGAGTGTCCCTTCCACCACAATCAGGCGCGCTTCCTTCAGCTTTGCGATGATGTCCGAAGCGTAGGCAGGCTCTTTGTGGAGCAGAAGCATGATGCAATACTCCAGCATTCCCTTGCGCATCTGCGATTTCACATTATCTACATTCATTTCTCCTTAAACGTTTGATTCACTATTCTATTCTGCATGGCACAAATATATGTATTATATTGGTACCTTGCATTACATAATACCTAATGTTTAATTGTTATTAACAGAAGAAGAAGCTCGGCTACATTTGCACATCCAAGAATTTCTTGATAACTTGCGCTGTATTTCAGCAAGAAAAAACCTAAAAACGACATTGACATGAAAACCAAGAGAACATACGGCCTGCTATCCCTTCTCTTCTGCAGTGCCTTCCTGCCCGTTGCGGCTCAGGAAATAAAAGAAAATGTACGGACAGAAATCACGGCTTTCTTTTCCGACCGCCTTGTCGGAAAAGAAACGGACTATGCCAATGCACGTACGCTGAAACTGTCTGAAGCAGAAAAATACAGGGACGAGGTATGGCTCCTGTGGAAAGAAGCCAACAACAGCTTTCAGGAAGAGAAACTGGCGACACCCGCCACCCTCTCCAAAGAAACGGCAGACCGTTGGCACCTGCCCGAAGAGCTGGAACCCGATGCCATAATGCCCTTCTACTGGGGACGGAAAGGAGCAACGGATGTTCCTGCGGACGGCCTGCCCTTGTTTCTCTACCTCCACGGTTCGGGCGCCAAAGAGAAGGAATGGGAAAACGGTATCCGTCTCTGCTCGGGCTTTGACGATGCTCCTTGCCTCTATTTTATCCCGCAGATACCCAACGAAGGTGCCTATTATCGCTGGTGGCAAAAGGCCAAGCAATTTGCCTGGGAAAGACTGCTGCGCCTGGCGCTGCTCTCCGACGAGGTGAACCCCGACCGTCTGTATGTCTTCGGCATCTCCGAAGGCGGATATGGCAGCCAACGCCTGGCTTCGTTCTATGCCGACTACTGGGCTGCCGCAGGTCCGATGGCGGGAGGAGAACCCTTGAAAAACGCGCCTGCCGAGAATTGCGGCAACCTGGCCTTCTCGCTGAGAACGGGCGCCGAAGACACCGGCTTCTACCGCGACCGGCTCACAGGCTACACAGCCGCCGCCTTCGACAGCCTGCAACGTCTTTACCCCGACCGCTACAACCACTGGATAGAACTCATCCCCGGCAAGGGACACCACATTGACAACAACCCCACCACGCCCTGGATGAAGAAATACGTGCGCAACCCCTACCCCAAACACTTTCTTTGGGAAGACTATGAAATGGACGGCCGCCACCGCAAGGGTTTCTACAACCTGTACGTAAACGAACGGCCCGATAACGACCTGCGCACCCGCTACGAACTGGACATCACCGGCAACAACATCGTGCTGAACGTAGACAACGTGACCTATCAGACCACAGAGACCGACCCCAAGTGGGGCATCGAACTGAAGTTCGCCAAGTCATATACGCCCGCCAAGCGCGGCAAAGTCACCGTCTATCTCAACCCTGAGCTGGTGGACCTGAGCCAAAAGGTGACTCTCACATTAAACGGTAAGAAGGTCTTCGAAGGAAAGGTGAAACCCGACCTCAGACACCTGGTAAACAGCTGCGCCATCTTCTTCGACCCGCTACGCCTTTATCCGGCTGCCATCGAGGTGGACCTGGAAGGAAAATAAACCAGAAACAAATTAAACCATAATCATACAATACACTATGTTTACCATCCGAAAAGCAGATACCGCCGACTGCCAGCTCATCAACAAGCTGGCGTGGCAGGTCTTCCCAGAGACCTACAAGGAGATTTTAACCAAAGAACAGATTGACTACATGATGGAGTGGATGTACTCGCCCGAAAACATCCGCAAGCAGATGGAAGAGGAAGGGCACGTCTATCTGCTGGCCTACGAAGAGTGCGAGGCGGCAGGCTACGTGTCCGTGCAGCCCGAAGGCGAAGACCTCTTCCACCTCCAGAAGATTTACGTACTGCCCTACTTCCAGAAAGCCCATTGCGGCAGCTTCCTCTTCCGCGAAGCCGTGAAGTACATCAAGGAAGTGCATCCCGCCCCCTGCCGCATGGAGCTCAACGTGAACCGCCACAACCCCGCCCTGGGCTTCTACCAGCACATGGGCATGACGAAGGTACGCGAAGGAGACTTCCCCATCGGCAACGGATATTATATGAACGACTATATCATGGGGATGGAGATTTAGCTACGAGTGACGAGCTACAAGCTACGAGCTACAAGAAGTACGGGCTACAAGTTGCATGTTTCTTTGCAACCTGTAGCCCGTATCCTTTTATTACTTGTCACTTGTAGCTTGTAGCTCGTAGCTATTTAAGCCACCTTCTCCAGCTTCTTCATCACCGAGAAGATGAACAAGGCTGCCAGCAGACAGAGGCCCATCAGGACACCCCATACAATCCACAGGTTGAGGTCGCCCCACAACCAGGCAGCAACGGCGGTCAGGTAGTTACCGATGGCGGTAGCCACAAACCAGCCACCCATCATCATACCTTTGTACTTGGGAGGAGCCACCTTGGACACGAAGGAGATGCCCATCGGAGAAAGCAGCAGCTCGCCGAACGTCAGCACCAGGTAAGTGCCCACCAGCCAGTTGGGCGATACGAACGTAGCCGTGCCGGTCTCTACAGCAGCCGCTTGTGCGTTAGGCGTCAGCAGGCCGAAGGAAGCGAACATCATCAGCACGTAGCCGCAAGCAGCCACCAACATGCCCAAACCAATCTTGCGCGGAGCCGAAGGTTCCTTACCCTTGCGGGCCAGCGAACCGAAGATGGCCATGGAAACCGGTGTCAGAGCCACCACAAAGAAGGGATTGAACTGCTGGAAGATGGGGGCATCCACCTTCGTGGCACCCTCTATGCCTGTATATTGGTAAACCAGGAAAAGAACAGCCAACAGGATGACTACACCCGAAATGGCTTTCGCCTTGCCCGTCTTTGACTGGAAGAGGGAGAACAGGGCATAGACGATGAAGATGACAGCCACCAGGTTCCATACGCTGAACATCATGCTCTCCAGCCCCACAGAGCTCTTGGCCGTAAACTCGTCGGCAAAGTAAGTCAGCGTCAGTCCGTTCTGATGGAAGGCCATCCAGAAGAAGATGACCACGGCAAACACCAGACAGAGAGCCACGATGCGGTCCTTCGTCTCGCGCGGAGAGAGCTCTTCGGCCGCTACGTTCTGCTTGGAGCCGGCCTGCTTTCCGCTGCCTTCCACGTGTTTGAACGTGCTGCGGAAGCCATAGTAGATGGCCATGGAAATAATCAGCGACACACAGGCCACGGCAAAGGCAAAGTGATAGGAATCGTTCACACTGACGCCCCACGCCTGCTGTGCATAGTCCATCATGGCTACCGCCGCCGTAGGAGCGAACAGGGCGCCGATGTTGATGGCCATATAGAAGATGCTGAATGCCGAGTCGCGTTTGGAGGCATATTCGGGCGCATCGTAGAGATTGCCCACCATCACCTGGAGGTTGCCCTTGAACAGACCCGTGCCGCTACTGATGACCACCAGCGCCGCAAACATGGAAATCAGGCCCAGCGTGCCTGTGCCCAACGGGAGTGCCAGCAGCACATAGCCTGCAAACATGGCCACGATACCGATTTTCACCATCTTCCCGTAACCGAACTTGTCGGCCAAGATACCGCCAATGAACGGAAGGAAATACACCAAAGCTAAGAAAGTAGAATAGATTGTACCGGCCATGGCGGGTGACAAGCCGAAATTGGCTTTCAGAAACAAAACGAAAATGGCCAGCATCGTGTAGTAGCCGAAACGTTCGCCCGTGTTGGCGAGCGCCAAGGCATAAAGACCTTTAGGTTGCCCTTCAAACATAATGTGTAGAGAATTTAAGATTAATAAAAAATAAAATTGTTTCGCGCAAATATAGGGTTTTTGTACCACATTTCCTAAAAAAGCCGGCAAACTTCCGCTCCCGTCTCCTTAATCAAATCCTTCGGGTCGAGCTTCAACTGAAGGCCGCGCACACCCGCACTGATGTAGATGTAAGGAAACTGAAGGCAAGTCTCATGAATATAGGTCGGGAAAGGTTTCTTCATCCCGATGGGCGAGCAGCCGCCACGGATGTAGCCCGTCAGAGGCAGCAGCTCCTTCACGGGGATGAGGTCACACTTCTTGTTGCCGGACACCTTGGCGGCCAGCTTCAGGTCCACTTCCTGCTCGCCGGGGATGACGCAGACAAAATGCCCCGTCTTGTCGCCGTGCAGGATGAGGGTCTTGAACACGCAGTTGATGTCTTCGCCCAGGCTGGCGGCCACGTGTACCGCGCTCAGGTCGTTTTCGTCCACCTCGTAGGGGATGAGTTCGTAGGCTATCTTAGCCTTGTCCAGCAGCCGTGCTGCATTGGTCTTATTGATTTTCTTCATCGTTCTTATTATATCCGAAGCTTTAGGCAGCTTCCGTCCGTTTAAACCATCGGTTTAGTCCGCATAAAGTATTACTTTAGTCCGTATAAAGTGTTACTTTAGTCCGTATAAAGTGACACTTTAGTTCGCATAAAGTAACACTTTATTTTCCATAAACAAAAATAAAGTCACATTCTTCTAACAATCAACAATTTATGATTTCCCCAAAAGCTCTTCACGCAGGAACTTCGGCGTATAGCCTTTGTCGCTCTGCGCCACCTCTTCGGGTGTGCCGCACGAGAGGAGCATTCCCCCGCCCTTGCCGCCTTCGGGTCCCATGTCGATGATGTAGTCCGCCATCTTGATGACGTCCAGGTTGTGCTCGATGACAATTACCGTGTTGCCCTTGTCCACCAGGCGGTTCAGCACGCTCATCAGCACGCGGATGTCCTCGAAGTGGAGGCCCGTGGTGGGTTCGTCCAGGATGTAGAGCGTCTTGCCCGTGTCGCGCTTGGAGAGTTCGGTGGCCAGCTTCACGCGCTGGCTCTCGCCGCCCGAAAGCGTGGTGCTGGACTGTCCCAGTTTGATGTAACCCAAGCCCACTTCCTGTATAACCTTGATTTTATTCAATATCTGCGGTACGTTTTCGAAAAACTCCACGGCGCGGTTGATGGTCATGTCCAGCACATCGGCAATGGACTTGCCCTTGAAGCGCACCTCCAACGTCTCGCGGTTGTAGCGTTTGCCGTGGCACACCTCGCAGGGCACATAGACATCGGGCAGGAAATTCATCTCAATGGTCTTGTAGCCGTTGCCCTGGCAGGCCTCGCATCGGCCGCCGCTGACGTTGAACGAGAAGCGGCCGGGCTTGTATCCGCGCATCTTGGCCTCGGGCAAACCCACGAAGAGGTTGCGGATGTCGCTGAACACGCCCGTATAGGTAGCCGGGTTGGAGCGCGGCGTACGTCCCAGGGGCGACTGGTCGACGTTCACCACCTTATCTATATACTCCAAGCCCTCGATGCGGTCGTAGGGCAAGGGGTCTTGCAGGGAGCGGTAGAAGCGTTGGGAAAGGATGGGTTGCAGGGTTTCGTTGATGAGGGTGGACTTGCCGCTGCCCGACACGCCCGTCACGCAGATGAGCTTGCCCAGGGGGAACTCCACGTCCACGTCCTTCAGGTTGTTGCCTCGTGCGCCGTAGAGGCGGAGGCTGTGCCCGTTGCCCTCGCGGCGCTGCTTGGGCACCTCGATGGCGCGTTCGCCGTTCAGGTATTGCGAGGTCAGGGTGTGCGTCTGCAACATCTGCCGGGGTGTACCCGAGAACACGACTTCGCCTCCCAGCCGGCCGGCCTTGGGTCCCATGTCTATCACGTAGTCGGCTGCCAGCATCATGTCCTTGTCGTGCTCCACCACGATGACAGAGTTTCCGATGTCCCTCAGTTCCTTCAGCGAGTGAATCAGACGTTGGTTGTCCCGCTGGTGCAGGCCGATGCTGGGCTCGTCCAGGATGTAGAGCACGTTCACCAGTTGCGAGCCTATCTGCGTGGCCAGGCGGATGCGCTGGCTTTCGCCGCCCGAGAGGCTCACCGCACTGCGGTCGAGCGACAGTAGTCGAGCCCCACGTCCAACAGGAACTTCAGGCGGGTGCGTATTTCCTTCAGGATTTCTGCGGCAATCTGTTGTTGCTTGCTGTTCAGGTGGGAAGTAACGTTCTCCATCCACTCATACAGTTCGCTGATATCCATGCAGGAAAGCTCGTAGATGTTTTTATCATAAATACGATAGGAAAGCGCCTCCCTGTTCAGCTTGGCGCCGTGACACTCAGGACAGACAGCAGTCTTGGCAAACTGCTCAGCCCACTTCTGCGCAGTGGCAGAGGCATCCCGATCCTGCAGCATCTGTATGTACTTCACCACGCCCTCGAAGGTGGCGAAGTAATCCGATGAGGTACCTATGAGGCTGCTCTTTATCTTGATGGGCTCGTCCATACAGTATCTCGTCTATCACGTCCTCGGGCAAGTCCTTCACGGGAGTCTTCAGGTTCATCTCATACTTCTCCAGCAATGCTTCAATCTGCCAGAAAATCATGCTGTTCTTATACTTTCCCAAAGGCACCACCGCCCCTTCGTAGAGGGAAAGCTCGCGGTTGGGGATGACCTTGTCTATGTCTATCTGGTTGACCACTCCCAGCCCCTTGCACTTGGGGCAGGCTCCTTGCGGAGAATTGAACGAGAAGTTGTGCGGGGCAGGTTCGCGGTAGGAAAGCCCCGTCACGGGACACATCAGCAGCTTGCTGTAGTGGCGCACCTCGCCGCTCTGCTGGTCGAGTATCATCAGCAGGCCGTCGCCCTGCCTCATGGCGGTGGCCACACTGCCCTTCAGGCGCACATCGTCCTTGTCCGTCACCACCAGCTTGTCTATCACCACCTCCACATCGTGGTTCTTATAGCGGTCCAGCTTCATTCCCGGTACGGCCTCCTTCACCTCGCCATCCACCCGCACGTAGAGGTATCCTTTCTTCCTCACCTGCTCGAACAGTTCCTTGTAGTGTCCCTTACGGCTGCGCACCAGCGGAGCCAGGATGTAAATCCGCTTGCCGGCATAGTTGTCCAATATCAAGTCGAGAATCTGTTCCTCGGTATATTTCACCATTTTCTCGCCCGACAGGTAAGAGTAGGCCTCGCCGGCACGTGCAAAGAGCAGACGCAGGTAGTCGTACACCTCGGTAGTAGTGCCCACCGTGGAGCGCGGATTTTTGTTTGTAGTCTTCTGCTCGATGGAAATGACCGGGCTCAGTCCTGTTATCTTGTCCACATCCGGCCGCTCCAAGTTGCCCAGGAAGTTTCGGGCGTAAGCCGAGAAAGTCTCTATATAGCGTCGTTGCCCCTCGGCAAAGATGGTGTCAAACGCCAGTGACGACTTTCCGCTTCCACTCAGTCCGGTTATCACGGTCAGGCTGTTGCGTGGTATCTCTGCATCAATATTCTTCAGGTTGTGTACGCGTGCTCCGTACACGTTGATGTATTCTGTTTCTTCTTGCATACTTACCGATGTCCTATCAAATTCATCTTTCAAAAATACGTTCTTGCAAAAATAACGGTTTCCCCCCGAATATCAGTCATAATGAACTAAATTTCGGTTTTGAAAAGCGCAATATTATTTCTTAACTCATTCCTTTGGTTAAAATGGCATAATATTCTTAACTTTGCGACTCATTTGGGAAAACAGTCGAGTTTCCGGATTGAGTGACAGGAAACTGGACCGATGTACAATGATTAAAGGAACATTATTGAATGAAAACAATCAGACGGCTCATCTGCACCTTCCTGCTTGCCGGCGCATACGCCTGGGGCATCCATGCACAAGAAAATCAGACTTACATATTACATACTGTTGAAAAAGGCCAAAGCCTCTACTCCATTGCAAGCATGTATGGAGTCAGCCAGTCGGAAATCATCAAACTGAACCCCGGCAGCGACGACAAAATTTACATAGGACGTACCCTCCGCATTCCCCGCAATGCCCAAAATCAGGCAGAGACTTTCCACACCATCGAAGCCGGAGAGACTCTCTATCGCCTGACCGTAAAATACAATGTGTCTGCCAAGGCCATCTGCGACGCCAATCCCGGCCTGAGTGCCGACAACTTCCGCACGGGACAAGTCATCCGTATTCCTGCCCCGGATAAGATTACGAGTGAAACAGAAACGGAACAACAAACTTCTGATAAAGCGATTGCCGCACCGGTACAGTCCCGCTGCCGTGACATGCACAAGGTAAAGAGGAAAGAAACAGTATACAGCATCAGTCGCCAATATGGCATCAGTGAAGCCGAACTTATAGCTGCTAATCCAGAACTTAAAGGTGAAAATAAAATCAAAAGAGGGACTTTGCTTTGCATCCCTTATCCAACAGATACTTCGGCTGAAGCCAATGCTGCCCCCAAGATTCCTACTGATAAAGAATTGTTCAGCGAAAGTCAAAAAGCGACTGAACGTTTTCATACCATCAAAGCGGCTGTCATTCTTCCATTTCTGACAGATGGATCCACCAAAAGTGAAACCTCACGTATGATAGAATATTACGAAGGCTTCCTCTTGGCCGTAGACAGTCTGAAACGTATCGGAACTTCCATAGACCTTTACACCTACCACTCGGGATCAGACATTCCATCCATTAACGCCATACTTAACAAAAGCGAAATGAAAGACATGGATATTATCTTCGGTCCTCTTCACCAACAACAAATAGAGCCGTTGGCAAATTTTGCTAAAAAATACGACATTAGATTGGTCATACCTTTCACCTCTAAAGACAATACAGTATATAGCAATCCGTCAGTTTACCAAATAAATACGCCACAGTCCTACCTGTATTCCGAAGTTTATGATCATTTCCTGCGTCAATTTCCCAATGCCAATATCATTTTCATTGAGAATACTAATGGAAGCAAGGAAAAAGCAGAGTTCATTAAAGGATTGAAAGACGAACTGCGCAGCCGCTCCATTCCTATGACCACTTTACCTGAAAAAGCAGTTATGGAATCCATGAAGACCGCACTCCGTCCTAACAAAGAGAATATTTTTATTCCCACTTCGGGCAGCAACATAGCTTTGCTTAAATTCCTTCCGCAGCTGGTTCTACTAGTACGTAACACCCCAGAAAGTAACATACACTTGTTTGGCTATCCCGAATGGCAGACATATACCAAAGACCATTTGGAAAGCTTTTTTGAACTGGATACCTATTTTTATACTTCTTTCTATACCAACAACTTATTTCCTGCCGCCAAAAAGTTTACTGACAGTTACAGCCGATGGTATGGCAAAGAAATGGAAGAACGTTATCCCAAATACGGTATGTTGGGCTTCGACACCGGCTATTACTTTCTCAAAGGATTGTCGGACTATGGCAGTGACTTCGAGAAAAAGCAGCAACTCATGAATCTGACTCCCATCCAGACTGGATTCAAATTCCAACGTGTCAACAACTGGGGAGGATTCATCAACAAAAAAGTATTCTTTGTACGTTTCAATCGTAACTATGAACTTCTTAAGCTCGACTTCGACTGATACGACAACAAACATCTGCTTTCCTTTTATATTATTAAACAAAAACAATGAAGCTGAGAATCATCATATACACACTCCTACTGGCAGCCTGTAACATGCCCATCTACGGTCAGATAGGCGAGCAACGACATAACCTATCTGTCGGAATCAACGGGGGTATTAACCTGAACAGCGTCACCTTCTCTCCAACTGTCCGCCAAAAGAATCTCATGGGTACCAATGGAGGATTGACCGTCAGATACATATCCGAGAAGTATTTCAGTATGATTTGTGGGGCACAGATTGAGATCAACTACTCGCAACATGGGTGGGACGAATTTTATGAAGATTACCCTGATTTACATTATACCCGCAAAATGAATTACGTAGAAGTCCCTTTACTTGCCCATCTGGCCTTCGGCAAAGACCGTGGTGCCCAATTCTTCATACACGCCGGCCCACAAATCGGCTTTTTTCTAAACGACAGCCATACGCAGAGCGGAAATTGGGATGACTATTCAGGCTTCACCGTCGAACAGCACGAAAAGCCTGTGGAAAATAAGTTTGACTATGGTATCGCAGGCGGTGCAGGTGTGGAAATACGCACCAAAATCGGACACTTCCAACTGGAAGGACGCTATTATTACGCCCTGTCCGACTTTTACAAAAGTACTAAGAAAGATTACTTCGCCCGTTCTGCTCACGGGGTCATTACCGCCAAAATTACTTATTTGTTCGATTTAACCAAATAGCCAAACAGCGACGGAATTACACTACTCAGTTGATAATAATCTGTCCGCTCGGGTATCTGTACTTGGTGTGCTTCTTCTGACGGACGATGCCCAGCATCAGCGTAATCAGCCCTACACGCCCCACAAACATCAAGGCTACCACCAACAGTTTGGCCGGAGTGCCCAACAGGGGAGTCACATTCAGGCTTGAGCCCACCGTCCCCAAGGCAGACACACACTCAAACGTAAGAGCCATGAGTGAAAACTCC
Source organism: uncultured Bacteroides sp. (assembly GCF_949298305.1). Classification (GTDB taxonomy): domain Bacteria; phylum Bacteroidota; class Bacteroidia; order Bacteroidales; family Bacteroidaceae; genus Bacteroides. The sequence continues at coordinate 13,324 of NZ_CASFWU010000063.1, forward strand.
GGCTCCAGCATACTCAACACAAAGACTGCGACAAACAAGACGCCGACCGATAATACGACCGTAGCATTGGAACGGCGGATGGAATCGTAGGACAGTTCGCGACCGAATACCTCCACACGTTCCGTACCCCGAAGTACAGCAACCAGATTCAGCACCACCACCGCAAAAGCATTGACTTTGATGCCGCCAGCCGTAGACTGGGCACTGCCACCCACCCACATCAGGAAAGTATAAACCAAAATAGTCTGCACGCCCAATGTCGTCAGGTCCACACTGGTGAATCCGGCCGTACGCGGACAGACGGCGTTGAAGAAGGCCTGCGTCCACTTGTCAGCCACAGACATTCCCGCAAAGGCTCCGTTCCACTCGAAAACCGCCACCAGCAACGTGCCGCCCACCAGCAACAGGGCGGTAAGAATCAATACAATGCGGGTATTCAGGTTATACTGATGGATGAAGTGCCGCCCGTCCCAATGGCGTGTGCGTACAAATTTCCACAACCTGCGCAATTGGAAGAACAGAATATCCTTCAAATTCACCAGAATGGGGAAACCGATGCCACCCAGAATAATCAATAAGGAAACATAGACGTACAACATGTTGTGTCCGGTCATCAGCATGGGATTACCCAAATTGCCGGGCAGGGTAGAAAAGCCCGCGTTGCAGAAAGCAGAGATGGAGTGAAAAGCCGAGAACGCCAGTTCCTCGTCCAGACTCATTCCCAGTGTACCGTGAATGTTGCTCCAGATGGCCAGCATCCCGATACCCTCAATGACCAGTGTAAAGCCCAAGATGTAGACCAGCGTGGAGAGCAGCGAATTCAATGAATTGGAGCTGACCATGTCACGCACCACCAACTGGTTGTAGAGCGACGTATTGCCCATGAAGAACATGGCAAAGAAACTGGTCAGCGTCATGACTCCCAGCCCTCCAATCTGGATGAGCATTACAATCACGACAAAGCCTGCCGGCGTAAACGTGGAAGCCACATCAACCGAAGTCAGCCCGGTGACACACACGGCACTGGTGGAAATGAACAGCGAATCCACCCACGAAATTCCCGCCACCGTACAGCGGGGAAGCATCAGCAGGCCGGCACCTATCAGAATTATCACCAGAAAACTGACCGCCAGAATCAGTGAAGGGTTGGTACGCCTTCCCAGCAAACGCACCAATCCGTTGGACAGGCAGAGCAGTGAAAACGACAGGAGCAACAACAGGTGATAGGCCTTGCCGTTGAGGAAATCCCAAAAATGAAGAATAGCTCCCTCCTCTTCAGGCCGATGGAATATCACGGGAACCAGCGTCAGATAGAGCAGTGCCGTAAGCACCCAAGCCAATTTGCTGAATGTACGCCTTGTATCTTTATATTCCAAAAGGATGCGGAGCGTCACATCGGCCAGAAACACGAGCCAGACCCCGTGGTAGAGACTTTTCAACTGCCCCTCTTCTTCGGCAGTAATGGTGAAACCATGCTCGTAGACCACTCCTGCAATCAGCAACAGCGAAGCCAGATAAGTGACAACCGACATGCCGCCAAGCACCATCCGCACATAAGGATGAATCCACTTGTTCTTATACAACAGAAACTTATGATAAATCTTCATATTCTCTCTTTTCGGACGTTTCCAAACAATGGCAAACATAAACAAAATCACTCATATTTTCAAAAAACAACGAAAAAAAGATATGGATTTAAAAATAATGAGTACATTTGGCCATTGAAATTTCACATTTTAAATAAACTAAACATTCTATAAGCCACTATGAGCAACAAGACAAAAAGATTCATCTTGCCGGAAGAAGAGATACCCTACTATTGGTACAATATACAGGCGGACATGGTTAACAAACCCATGCCACCTCTGAACCCGGCAACGAGACAGCCACTTAAGGCGGAAGACATGTTCCCCATCTTTGCCGAAGAGCTGTGCCGACAAGAACTCAACCAGACCGACGCATGGATAGAAATCCCCGAAGAAGTACGGGAAATGTACAAATATTACCGCAGTACCCCGCTGGTACGTGCATACGGACTGGAGAAGGCACTCGACACCCCTGCCCATATCTACTTCAAGAACGAGAGCGTCAGCCCCATGGGATCACACAAGCTGAACTCGGCCATCCCGCAGGCATACTACTGCAAGCAGGAAGGCGTGACCAACGTCACCACCGAAACAGGCGCCGGACAGTGGGGAGCCTCGCTGGCCTATGCCGCACGCCTCTTCGGACTGGAGGCAGCCGTCTATCAGGTGAAAATCAGCTACGAGCAGAAACCCTACCGCCGCAGCATCATGCAGACATTCGGCGCACAGGTCACTCCCTCCCCCTCCATGTCCACCCGTGCCGGAAAGGACATTCTGACCGCACATCCCAACCATCAGGGTTCGTTGGGCACAGCCATCTCTGAAGCCATCGAGCTGGCACGTACCACCCCCAACTGCAAATACACGCTGGGCTCCGTGCTGAGCCACGTCACCCTCCACCAGACCGTCATCGGACAGGAAGCCGAGAAGCAGATGGCCATGGCGGGCGAATATCCCGACATGGTGATAGCCTGCTTCGGAGGCGGCTCCAACTTCGGTGGCATCGCATTCCCCTTCATGCGCCACAACATTCTGGAAGGCAAGAAGACCCGCTTCATTGCTGCCGAACCGGCATCCTGCCCCAAACTGACACGAGGCAAGTTCCAATACGATTTCGGCGACGAAGCCGGATACACCCCCCTGCTGCCCATGTTTACGCTGGGGCACAACTTTGCCCCTGCCAACATCCACGCAGGCGGCCTCCGCTACCATGGCGCCGGTGTCATTGTCTCCCAGTTGCTGAAGGACGGACTGATGGAAGCCGTAGACATCCAGCAACTCGAATCGTTCGATGCCGGATGCCTCTTCGCCAAGGTTGAAGGAATCATTCCCGCCCCCGAATCGTGCCACGCCATTGCCGCCACCATCCGCGAGGCCAACAAATGCAAGGAGACGGGCGAGGAGAAAGTCATCCTGTTCAACCTTTCCGGCCACGGCCTCATCGACATGGCTTCGTATGACAAATATCTATCCGGCGACTTGCAGAACTACGAACTGAAAGACCAGGATATCCAGAAAAACCTGGACGAAATAGGCAACCTGGTGTGACGACGAGGCATCAAGACTCCTCCAAGCCGCACTGACAATGCAGATGGTACAGACCGCCACAGACCTTTTTCCTGTGATATGCAAAGAAAAAAGGGAACAAGAGGGTGGCAATCTGTACCATCTGTGTTGTTATACACTTCTCGCCTCGTTTCAAATACTTCACATCCACCAATCAGACCAACCCCATGAACCCCCAACCTTCTACCGTCCTGACCTACTCCCTGCATGAAGTGACTCCCTACATCAATTGGATTTACTTCTTCCACGCCTGGGGATTCCAGCCCCGCTATGCCACCATTGCCCACCTCCACGGCTGCGACTCCTGTCGCGCCCTGTGGCTGGCCGGCTTCCCCGAAGAAGAACGGAGCAAAGCGGCCGAAGCCATGCAGTTGCACAAAGAGGCCTTACGGATGCTGGACCAACTGGACGGCGTTCTCTCCGTACAGTCCGTCTTCCGCCTCTGCCGCGCCAATGCCGACGGCGACAACCTGCTGATAGAAGACGTAACCTTCCCTCTGCTGCGCCAACAGACCTTCCATGCCGACGGCAGTCCCTACCTCTGTCTGAGCGATTTCGTGCGTCCCCTCTCCTCGGGCGTGGCCGACACGGTGGGTGTCTTTGCCTCCTCCGTCGGCAACCAAGCCGAAGGGGCCTTTTCCCACGACCCCTACAAACACCTGCTGGTGCAAACCCTGAGCGACCGCCTGGCTGAAGCTGCCACGGAAAAGATGCACCAGTACGTACGCCGCACGGCCTGGGGATATGCCCCCGACGAACAGCTTTCCATCCCCGACCTGCTGGCCGAGAAGTTTCAGGGCATCCGCCCGGCCGTGGGCTATCCGTCCCTGCCCGACCAGTCTGTCAACTTTCTCTTAGATTCTCTGCTCGACATGAAACAGATAGGCATCACGCTGACCGAGAACGGTGCCATGTCGCCCCACGCCTCGGTGTGCGGTCTCATGCTGGCCCACCCCGCTGCGCGCTACTTCTCCGTAGGCAAAATCAATGAAGACCAATTGGAAGACTACGCCCGACGCCGCGGTATGCCGAGGGAGACCGTCCGGAAGTTCCTGGCAGCCGTCGAATGCGATACAGGGATGCAGTAGGCTCTCGGAAGGGGAAAGCATTTGCTCTCCGACAAACCTTGGATTGGCCTCCGAGCCTCTTTGACCTCCTCTCCGAGCCTCTTTGGAGTCGCCTCCGAGCCTCTTTGGTTCCGGCTCCATATCAGTCCGTTTACCAGAGGCGCAAGTCCACCCGTATCCAAGAAAATCAGGCCATTGAATCTATAACCCCGAATAATGGTCTACAATAAAAAAGGATTTTATCATCTTTTGACTCCTTGTCCTCGCTTGAATTACAAAAACGGGGCTAAAGAAGCGCAATGATGGTAAAATCCTTTGCAGCAAATATATCCTCTATCAGAAAGAGCGGCCCTTGAACACGCGGCTCTTGGCCAAGGGAAGTATCACTCCCTCCAGACTGATGCGGTTGGAGTTGAAATTGGGCAGAATGTCGACCGTAGCCTTGCTGCTGCCATTATAGAGCATGATATCCACACTGGCAGAGATGCCCGAACCGGTTACGTTCATCTTAAGGGAAATGTTTCCCTTCTTGTCCTTCTTCAGGTCGTATTTCGAAAAACTGCCCTCTACGGTCACCCCTCCCACACCGTTGGGGCCTGCCGATGGAATGTTGAACGACACCTGAACCGTGGCACGGTCATCTTTTACAGATACGAAATTGGTATTCGAGTTTACATATTCAGAGTGGCCACGCTTAAACACCACGCGGTCGGCTTCCAGGACAAATGCCTTTTCGTTGATTGCCCGCTCTGCCTCTACGTACTGGAGGCTGTCCACCCGGGCCTGCAATGCTTTTTTCTCTTTCTTTGTAAGTTTTCTCGTTTCTTGTGCCGTGGCAGTTCCTGCCATCACAAACGCCATCAGCGTCATCATACAGATTAAAATTCTCATTGTTTTTCCGTTTTTATGTTTGCTATTATTTAATGTCGCGTTTTCCGACCGTCAATAGGCCGGATATTTACAAGTGCCGCAAAAGTACATATATTATTCCATAAACTCATCACTCCGCGCAAGAAAAGCTAGGATGAAAACTACTCTTTCCATCTGAATGGGTAAAAATAATGGTAATCTGTATCTTCCAATGAACATTTTCGCACCATAAAGATTAAAATACTGAGAATAAAAAAACAAGAGAGATATTTTTAAGATTATGATAACATTTTTTAATAAGATTGTCCTATCTTTGCGGGCAAGAATGCTGAAATATTGTTTTCCACTACACGACAATCTATAAAAATGCAATATATTGATAACATAACCAATAACGAACTTTTTAAATTATGGAAGAAACAACACTCCTTGCTCCTCTGCTGCTGACCATCGCCGGACTGACGGTAGGGGCCATCTTCAAGTCCCTGTTTCAGCGGACACGAATTCCCTACACCGTCGGTTTGTTTGCCATCGGATTGGCTGCCGGAATACTGAATCGCACAGGTATATTCGAGAATGCGCCCAAGTTCAGCAATGCGCTGGATAGCGTAGCCAACATCAACCCCGACCTGATACTCTACATTTTTCTGCCTATCCTGATTTTTGACGCGGCCTATGAACTGAACCTGCACATTTTCAAGAAAACGCTGACCAACGCCACCCTGCTGGCAGCTCCTGGACTGATTATCTGTATGATTCTCACCGCCGCACTGCTGATGGTCATCAGCCTGTTCGTACCGGGATACGAGAAATGGACGTGGGCTGCCGCCCTGATGTTCGGTGCCCTGATCAGCGCTACCGACCCCGTAGCGGTAGTGGCCCTGCTCCACGAACTGAAGACCAGCAAGCGTTTTTCCACCCTGGTAGACGCCGAGTCACTGCTGAACGACGGTACCGGCATCGTCTGCTTCATGCTCTTCTTCGGCATTACCGTTTCAGGCATGAGCGACGACATGACACCTGTCATCGAGTTCTGCCAGGTCGTAGCCGGAGGAGCCATTCTGGGCTTCGTGGCAGCCAGGCTGGTCATCTGGTTCATTACCCGCGTCAATTCTGAAGAAATGATTCAAAACAGTGTCATCATTCTCTCCGCCTATCTGGTGTTCATTCTTTCACAATACTACCTGGGAATCTCGGGCGTCATAGCCCTGGTAGCTTTCGGGCTGACCATTGCCTATGTGGGCAAGCCCAGACTCAAGCCACAAGTCAACACCTTCATGGGCAGTTTCTGGGAACTGCTCACCTACATTGCCAATACATTGATATTCATCATTGTGGGTATTGTAATTGCCGAAAAGGTAGACTTCTCCTGGGCTAACTGCGGCATTCTGCTGTTGGTTTATGTCTTCCTGAACATTTTCCGATATGCCGCTATCATGATGCTCTATCCTCTCATGAAGCGCTCTGGTTACGGGCTGAACAAGAAGGAATCCATCATCCTCACTTGGGGAGGACTACGCGGCGCCTTGGGCATGACATTGGCTCTTATGGTATCCTACACTCCGGCCATCCCCGAAGAGATACGCAGCCAGGTACTGTTCTTCACAGCAGGTACAGTAACACTTACCTTGTGCATCAACGCTACTACCATGCGATGGCTGCTCAACAGGCTGGGACTGATTAACGTTCCGACAGCCCGCACGATGATGGACAGCAAGATTCAGAACCTGCTTCACGAGAATGCAGAGAACTATTTTGAACGGCTGAAAACGCGCGACGCCCTCAACGGAGCCAACTGGCAGAAGGTAAGCCAATTCATTACCGCCCAACCTACCACACAGGAAGATGCACCCATGGCCAACGACGTGATGAACGAAATCCGCCTGCGTATACTGGACAAGGAGAAAATGTACCTGCACCAGATATACGACGAGGGAATCATCGCCAAGACATCGTTCATGCTGCTCAGCAACTCGCTGGACGAACTCTACGACCACGACGGCGGAAGCGAACTGGACAATCGGAAGTCTATCTTCAACTTCTGCAACCGCACCTTCATTCTCGACAGCATGCAGAAGATACCGGGCATAGGACCCTGGATCAGCTTCTACTTTAAAGAACGCATCGGAGTGGTATATGACCTGGGCAGGGGCTTCATCATCCTGCAAAAAGAAGATCTGAAACTGCTGGATGAACTGGAGGGATCCAAAATGCTGAACGACGGACAACAAGTAGTGCTGAAAACCTTGAGAGAGGAAATTCTGCACAACATCAACTCCATGGACAAGATACTGAATAAGCTGTCCAAGGACTTTCCCAAGGCCTACAATCATGCCCTGACACAAAAAGCCATCCGCATGCTGCTCTGCAACGAACGCAGGAACATCCGCCAACTGCAGGCCGACGGCATGTTGTCTGAAAAGGATGCAGAACAGCTGTACGAAAAGGTAGACAAACGCAGCGAACAGCTCAACTCACTGAGCCACACCCTGCCGGCCTCGTTTGTCCGCTGGCTGAAATTCACAAGAAGCAAGAACGTAGCTTCGTAAGCATCGGTTTCCCACGTAAAGCCCATACAAGCAAAGAGGAGATGCGGCCCGCAAGCCCATCTCCTCTTCTTGTTCTGCTCCGACCGGATAATGGGCCGGAAGCTGTCCAAATCTTTTTACCTTTACTGAAACCTATTACCTATTATAATATATCATTTTATCTCCATTTCTTCACACCCTTTGAGTTCTCGGGCGTAGCCTCCATCAGGCTCAAGGCAAAACCACCGCTGCGGGCTTCTTTCACAGACATTCTGGTCTTGGCAGTCACGATGCCCTTCTTTATCTGATACGACGTAGGATTGTCCTTGTAGTCGGCGTCCTTTCCGTCGGCATAAAGAGTAGCCACGTATTTCTTGCCGGGCTCCAGGAAGTCGAGCGCAAAGGTGGCGGTGCGGGCATTCTCGTCGGTGATGCCACCCACAAACCAATTGTTTGTTCCTTTGGCCTTGCGGGCAATGGTAATGTAATCGCCAGGCTCAGCCTCGATGTACTTGCTTTCATCCCAATCCACGGCCACATCCTTGATGAACTGGAAGGCGTCCATGTGCTTCTCGTAATTGTCCACCACGTCGGCAGCCATCTGAAGCGGGCTGTAGAGAGTTACATAGAGAGCCATCTGCTTGCACAGGGTGGTCTGCACCTGTCCATGGGGCAGGTCGCCCATGAAATCCAGCTTGATGTCGAAAATGCCCGGCGTATAGTCCATCGGGCCGCCAATGAGACGGTTGAAGGGCAGCAGGGTGGTGTGGAAAGGCTTGCTTCCGCCAAAGGCCTCGTACTCGGTGCCGCGGGCCGACTCGTTGCCAATCAGGTTGGGGTACGTGCGGCAGAGGCCGGTGGGACGCACCGCTTCATGGGCATTGACACAAATCTTATACTCGGCAGCCTTCTGTACAGCATGCAGGTAGTGGTTGTTCATCCATTGTCCGTAGTGGTATTCGCCGCGAGGGATAATGTCGCCCACGTAGCCGCTCTTCACGGCATTGTAGCCGTTGTCCACCATGAACTGGTAAGCCTTGTCCAGATGGCGCTCGTAGTTGCGCACGGAGGCCGAAGTCTCGTGGTGCATCATCAGCTTCACGCCCTTGCTCTTGGCGTAGGCATTGAGCATCTTCACGTCGAAGTCGGGGTAAGGGGTCACGAAGTCGAACACATAGTCCTTGGACTTGCCGAACCAGTCTTCCCAGCCTTCGTTCCAGCCTTCAACCAGCACCTGGTCGAATCCGTGCTCGGCGGCGAAGTCGATGTATTTCTTCACATTCTCGTTGTTGGCACCGTGGCGGCCGTTGGGCTTCAGGGTCGAGTAGTCCGTCTCGCCCAGCTTCACGGAAGGCAGGTCGTCCGTATAGGCCCATGTGCTCTTGCCGGCAATCATCTCCCACCATACGCCCACGTACTTCACGGGCTTAATCCACGACACGTCCTCGTAGGCGCAAGGCTCGTTCAGGTTCAGCGTGATGCGCGAGGCCAGGATGTCGCGGGCGTCGTCGCTCACGATGACCGTGCGCCACGGCGACTTGCAAGGCGCCTGCATATAGCCCTTGTTGCCTTTGGCGTCGGGGGTCAGCCAGGACTCGAACACCAGGTTCTTGTCGTCCAGGTTGAGGTGCATGCAGGCGTAGTCCACCAGCGCGGCCTCGTGCAGGTTGATGTAGAGTCCGTCGGCGGTCTTCATCTGCAAGGCCGTCTGCACGCCCGTGGGCGAGAAGGGGGTCTGCGAGGAGTTGGGCGTGATGGCGCCTTCCATCAGGCCGCGTATCTCCGTCAGCTTCGATTCGGTGTAGTCATACTCCTGCGTGTCGTAGTCACCGGGAATCCAGAAGGCCGTATGGTCGCCCGCCATGGCAAACTGCGTATGCTCTTCCTTGATGACGAAGTAGTTCAGGTTCTTCTGCAAGGGGAACTCGTAGCGGAAGCCCAGCCCGTCGTCGAACAGGCGGAAGCGGATGATGATGTGGCGGTCCTGCGCCTGCTGGTTCAGGGTGACGGCCATTTCGTTGTAGTGGTTGCGGATTTCCTTCTCCTCGCCCCACACCGGCTGCCACGTCTCGTCGAAGGTGGAAGTCTGCGTGCCGGCCAGGGTGAAACCGTTCATCAGACCCGGGTCGTCCTTCAGTTCCAGGCCCAGCCTGGAGGGTTTGATGACCGTCTTTCCCTTATAAAGGAGTTCGTAGACCGGCTCGCCCTGGGCATTCACCGAAAAGTTCAGTTGGAGTTGTCCGTCGGGAGAAGTGATTCCTTCCGCCAACACAGCCCCGCTTGCCAGCAGCGCAAGCAGGAAACAGACCATTTTAGAGCAGATAGTTTTCATGTTTCTCATGTTATATAGTTAAAAATAAAATCCACAAAGGAACAATCGCACCGCAAATATAGAAAGGAAAAGAAACCTGCCGAGACCTATCGGCCGAAAATGCAACTGAAAGCAAGGCAAACGTTTGCATAAACGAAAAACTTGCTACCTTTGCAGCCGCTTTCATTGACACTTATACAGAAGTTATGACCAAAGAACTGATTTGCATCTTTCTGGGGGGAGGAACGGGCAGCGTACTGAGGTATGCCGTGCAGATGATGCTGCACGAGCGCATCGTCCCCTACTCCTTCCCCTGGGCCACGTTTGCCGTCAACATCGCCGGCAGCTTCCTCATAGGCATGTTCTACGCCCTCTCGGCACGGTTCAACCTGCCCGCCGACATCCGCCTGCTGCTCACCACCGGCCTCTGCGGAGGCTTCACCACCTTCTCCACCTTCAGCAACGACGGCCTCATCCTGCTCAAGCAGGGCCTCTACGGCCTCTTTCTTACCTACATCCTGCTAAGCGTAGCGTTGGGCATAGTGGCAGCCTTTCTGGGTGGCGCCGTCCCGGCAAAATTCTGAAGCAGTCCCACTCATGTGAACGGAAAGGGAAACGGAGGAGCCAGAACATTTTGGAAACAGAAGTGTTATTCCTCCATCCAATTTTACAAACCCTTTAATAATTCAATTCACATGAGAACAATTTTCAACGAACTGCAACATGAAGTAAAGAACTGGTGGCTCTCGCTCGTCCTGGGCGTCCTCTACATCCTCGTGGCCCTGGGCCTGATGCTCTCGCCCGTGAGCGGCTATGTCATCATCAGCATCCTGTTCAGCATCGCCATGCTGTTCAGCGGACTGATGGAAATCACCTTCGCCGTCAGCAACCGCAAGGCGGTCTCCAGCTGGGGCTGGTATCTGGCCGGCGGCATCATCGACGTCATCTTCGGCCTCTACCTGATTGCCTATCCCCTGCTGAGCATGGAGGTCATTCCGTTCATCGTCGCCTTCTGGCTGATGTTCCGCGGCTTCTCCTCCATAGGCTACGCCATGGACCTGCAGAAGTACGGCTCCCGCAACTGGGGATGGTACATCGCCTTCGGCATCCTGGCCGTCGTCTGCTCGCTCATCATCCTGTGGCAACCGGCTGCCGGCGCCCTCTACACGGTCTACATGCTGGCATTCGCGCTGCTGGTGACGGGCTGCTTCCGCGTCATGGTGTCGTTTGAGTTCAAGAAGCTGCACAAGCTCAACAAGGCAGCCTTCCACCAGCATCCCCACGCAGCAACTGCCGCCAACTGAACAAAGGCTGTCTCCGCAGACTGACACGGGTGGCCTTCGCACCCCGGCAACCCCTCCCTTGCGACCTTGACAAAGCCTCGTTTCACACCTCGTATTTCGCTCGAGATAATTTACTATTTCGGGCGAAATACTTTATTATCTCGTCCGAGATAGTAATATATTTCACTCGAGATATAAGATATGAAACGAGGCTTTGTCAAGGTCGCAAGGGAGGGTTTGGCGGAAAGCGAAAGGAGGGTTTGGCGGAAACGGGATACTTGTAGAGACATTCATGAATCGCACCGTGTGATAGAATCCATCCACCTGTAGGGACGAACCACGGATGCCGATGGTGAGTTTAACACACACGACCCCGTCCACGGGTGTGGGCGGGGTCGTGCCGCATATCAGGACGTATCATTCATCGTCCGGGCGGGAATGCCTGCCGCACGCGGGCGGCGGCCAGGGTCAGTCGGCAATGACGGTGAACTCGGCACCGCCGGCAAAGTCGGCACCGTTCTGCGAGCTCAGTCCGGTGAAGCGGATGTAGCGGGCCTTCACGGGCTTGTCCAGCATGACGCGCTGCGCCTTGGCTCCGGCGGCAAAGGTGCCTTTGGCCACGGGCTCGCCCCACTCCTTGCCGTCCATGCTCACCTGCAGCGAGTAGTCCTTGATGTTGCCGTTGTTGCCGCCGTCCTGACGGGGCGTGTAGACAAAGCCCTTGATGGTCTTGGCCTCGCCGGCGTCAAAGTCCACCCAGTGCGGATATTTGGCGACGGTCACGGAGTACATCGTGTGCCAGATGGTCGACGGGTTGCCGTCCACCAGGTGGGAGGCGTTGCCCTCGCCCACCTCCTCGCTGGAGGCGTAGATGACCTCCATCGGGATGCTCTCAATCTTCTCGAACGTGATGGACGTGACGACGGCGGGGTTGTCCTTGTAGCAGGCCGTCACCTTGCCGCCTTGGCGCAGGCTGAAGGGGCCTGTATAAGGAAGTTTCTTCCTGCCGTCGTTCAGGGTGTAGAGGAGCTCGGCGCCGGCCTTCTCGGAGCGGATGGTCACCATGCCGTCGCGCGAGCGGGAGATGGAGAGGGGCATCTCGCCGGAAGCGCTGACGCAGGCCGTCTCCGTGTAGCGGGCCTGCCGCACGGGGCGGATGATGAAGTTCATGCTGTGTTCGCCGGCCTTCACGCGGTCGGGCTCCAGCGGCCCGCCCTGTCCGCAGCTGTTACCGCCCAAACCCGTCACGGCCAGGTCGAGATGCAGATGGGTACCCGTGGACTTGGGCAGCTGGTAGGGATGGGGAGCCAGCGTCATCTCCAGGGCCGACCAGGGCAGCGCGGAGGCTGACATGACGCCGCTGCCAGCCACGAACTCCACACCGTTGCCGTCCGCATCGGTCAGCGCGCACCAGCGCACCTCCTCGCGGTTGCCCATGCTCCTCCACCCGGCTCTGATGCTGCTCGATGAACGAGCCCGTGCGGCGGTCGTTGTAGTTGTTCCACGGGCCGCGGCCGTACCACGTGTATTGCTGGAGTTCGGACGGGAGCTGCATCGCATAGCCCAGGCGTGCCAGCACCAGCGAAGGTTCGTTCGAGGTGATGCTTGACTGGAGTTCTATCGAACCGTCGGGGTAAACGGTCCATATCTGGTTGGTGACGAACTTGAAGTCGTCGGGGCCGAAGGGGCGGTCGGCCAGTTCCCTCACGCGGTTGTATCCCGAATTGCCCCCTTCGAGCACGGCGGCATTGGGCGCCTGCGACTCGACGGTGTACATCAGCTGTACCGTCGGGTCACCCTTCTTCTTGCGGTTTATCCATTGGCAGCCCAGCACCTTGTGCTTCAGGTTGTGCAGGCCTTTCTCGAACCACTGGCCGCGCGCCCAGTTGTCGTTGTCCGTCGGCGCGCGGAGGGCATCCAGCTTCGGGCCCTTGCCGTCGAGGATGACCTTGCGGCCGCCGTATTCCAGGCTGTACAGGGTACCCTCGCGGTTGTCGAACGTAGCCACGAAGCCGTTGCCGGACACCGTCGTGAAGTCCTTGCCTTCATCCACCGCGGGCTTGTCCATCGAGGCCGTCACGGCAGTCAGAGCGGGTTTCTCGCCGGCAGCCTTCACGGGCAGCTGCTCTTCCATCTGCACGAAGCCCTTCTTGGCCCAGGGCATGTCCTGAGCCAGGAGGAACTGCACCTTCACGAAGTACTCGCTCTGCGGCTCCAGCTTGCTGTAATCGTAAGGCAGCGCACAGGTCACCCTCTCACGCGGGCCGAGGATGCTGCGCGGGCCCTTGAAGGCGGTGCTTTCCTCCACCTTCTGCCCGTCTTTCCAGAGCGACCAGACCATGTAGACATCGGTCAGGGGCTCGAAGTAGCGTTTGTTGAACACCTCAATCTCACCCTTCGTCATGTCCAGCGCCTTGACGCCTACATTCTGATAGACCTTCTTCACCTCGTAGAACTGGGGCTTGGGCGAATGGTCGGGCAGCAGGATGCCGTTCATGCAGAACATGCCGCTGTTGGGCTTGTCGCCGAAGTTGCCTCCGTAGGCCCAGTAGCGGTCGCCCGTCCGGGGGTCGTAGTTGTAGAGCGCCTGGTCCACCCAGTCCCAGATGGCGGCGCCGCAGAAGAAGTTGGTGGACTCGATGGCCTCCCAGTAGTCGATGAGGTTGCCCACGGCGTTGCCCATCGAATGGGCGTATTCCGACACGTGGAAGGGATATTTGATGTCATACTTGCCGGTCACGGCGCCCCGCATCCAGCCGATGGAGGGATACTGGTTGGAGCCCATGTCCACGATGTCGTTGTTGCGCTCGTACTGCACGGGGCGCGAGGGGTCGAAGGCGTGCAGGGCCTCGTAAGCGGAGACGAAGTTCTTGCCCGGCCCGGCCTCGTTGCCCAGCGACCAGATGACCACGGAGGGATGGTTCACATGGGCGTGGGCCAGCTCCATGACGCGGGCCACGTGGGCAGCCTCGAACTCGGGCACGTGGGACAGGGAGGCGTCGCCGTAGTAGTACTCGTGGCTCTCGATGTTGGCCTCGTCCTCCAGATAGATGCCGTACTTGTCGCAGAGGTAGTACCAGTGCGGGGAGCAGGAGTAGTGCGAGTTGCGCACGTGGTTGATGTTGCCGCGCTTCATCAGCATGATTTCCTCCTCCATCTGCTTGACGGTGATGGCGTTGCCCACGGCGGGATCTATCTCCTGACGGTTGACGCCCTTCAGCTTCACCGTCTTGCCATTGATATAATAGTAGCGTCCGGCCAGTCCGAACTCGTCTTCACTGGCGGGCGTGTCCTTGATTTCGACCTTGCAGAAGCCCAGGGCGGTGGAGACGGTCTCCACGACACGGCCCTTCTTGTCCTTCAGCTGACCCACCAGCACGTAGCGGTAGGGCGCCTCGGCCGACCACTTGCGGGGACTGTGAACGGCCATCACCGTCTGCGAGGAAGCCTCGTCGCCCGGCTTCATCTCGGCCAGCGCATACGTGCCCTCCATGCCTTCCACCGGCTCGTTCTCGTCGGAGTAGAGCTTGTTGGCGTAGAGCGAATAGGTCAGCGTGTACCCCTTGACTTTCTTTCCGCCCAGATTGCGGAGGTCGGCCTCGATGCGGAGAGTGCCGTTCTCATAGTTGGCGTCCAGGTCGGTGAACACACGGAGGTCACGTACCTGTACCTGTGCCGTAGAGGTCAGCGAAACCGAGCGGAAGATGCCCGGCAGGCGGAACATGTCCTGCGCCTCGAGGAAGGAGCCGTCCGAATTGCGGTAGACCTCGACGGCCACCACGTTGTCGCCCGTCTCGTTCAGGTAAGGCGTGATGTTGAACGAAGCCGTGTTGCGCGAGTTCTTCGAGAAGCCCACGTAGCGGCCGTTAATCCACAGATAGAAGAAGGAGGAGACACCGTCGAAGTTGATGTAGACCTCGCGTCCCTCCCACCCGGCGGGCACGGTGAAGGTGCGGCGGTAGGAGCCCACTTCGTTGCGGTCCTTATAGGTCACCCAGTCCTGGGGAGGCGTACGCATCACCCCACCCTTCCAGTCGCCTACGGCCACCTGATGCTGGAAGATGACGGGTTGGTTGGCATAAATGGGGGTTCCATACTTCAGGCTGCCATCCTTTTGGATGCCGGCCACGTTCCACTGCATGGGCACGGTGACGTCGTCCCACCCGGAAACGTCGTATTCGGTCCGGTAGAAGTCAACGGGGCGCTGCTCGGGATTGCCCACCCAATGGAACTTCCAGCTCCCGTCGAGCGACAGCCAGTAGGCGCTGTGCTCGGGCAGGACGCGCCGGGCGCTCTCCACGTCGGCAAAGGTGAAGAACCAGGCATGGGGCTGCTCCTTGTTCAGGGCCAACTGTTCGGGCGATTCCCATTCTTTCCCCGTCGGGGCGGCTGTTTCAGCATGGTCAAATCCTTTCAGCTGGACAGTCTGCGCATTTGCAGCCAGGAAGCCGGCCAAAAGGAAGGTCAATAATGTTTTTTTCATAAGTGTTAAACAGTGAGAGGGTTAGTATTCACATAGAGGGACAAAGGTACAGGTTATTTTTCACATTCAAGCACTCCTTCTTCCTTTTTCTGCCCGCTTCCGGCCGATATTTCCGTTTCTCGTGCCTTCCAGCCGTCCCATCCTCCATTTTCTTCCCCAAATGTTTGCTTTCTGTGGATAAAGCCTTATATTTGCACAAATTTCAACCAAATGTGCAATATATGGAACAAAGCTTTATCGCTTATATCGAAAGCAGCATCAAGAAGAACTGGGACCTGGACGCTCTGACCGACTACAAGGGAGCGACCCTTCAATATAAAGACGTAGCCCGCAAGATAGAGAAGCTACACATCATCTTTGAAGCCAGCGGTATCAGGAAGGGAGACAAGATAGCCGTCTGCGGACGCAACAGTTCCCACTGGGGAGTGACCTTCCTCGCCACCCTGACCTACGGTGCCGTAGTCGTCCCCATCCTCCACGAGTTCAAGGCGGACAACGTCCACCACATCGTCAACCACTCAGAGGCCAAACTGCTTTTCGTGGGCGATATGGTCTGGGAGAACCTCAACGAGGCCGCCATGCCCCTGCTGGAAGGCATCTTCATGATGAATGACTTCAGCCTGCTGGTGTCCCGCAACGAACAGGTGACCTACGCCCGCGAGCACCTCAACGAAATGTTCGGAAAGAAATTCCCCAAGAACTTCCGGAAAGAGCACGTGGAATACCACAAAGACCAGCCCGAAGAGCTGGCCGTCATCAACTACACCTCGGGCACCACCAGCTACTCCAAGGGCGTCATGCTGCCCTACCGCTCACTCTGGTCCAACACGGCGTTCGCCTTCGAGGTACTGCCGCTGCAGCCCGGCGACAAGCTGGTGTCCATGCTGCCCATGGCCCACATGTACGGACTGGCCTTCGAATTCCTCTACGAAATAGCCGTGGGATGCCACGTATTCTTCCTCACCCGCATGCCCAGCCCCAAAATCATCTTCCAGGCTTTTGCCGAAATCAAGCCCCACCTGGTGATTGCCGTGCCCCTCATCATCGAGAAAATCATCAAGAAGAACGTACTCCCCAAGCTGGAGACTCCCACCATGAAGCTCCTGCTGAAGGTGCCCATCATCAACGACAAAATCAAGTCGACCGTACGCGAACAGGTGGTCAACGCCTTCGGAGGCAACTTCTCGGAAATCATCATCGGAGGCGCCGCCTTCAACCACGACGTGGAGCAGTTCCTGCGCATGATTGAGTTCCCCTACACCGTGGGCTACGGCATGACGGAGTGCGGCCCCATCATCTGCTACGAAGACTGGCGCCGCTTCAAGCCCGGCTCGTGCGGAAAAGCAGCCCCGCGCATGGAAGTGAAGATTGACTCACCCGACCCCGCCAACATACCGGGCGAAATCCTCTGCCGCGGCGCCAACGTCATGCTGGGCTACTACAAGAACGAAGAAGCCACCCGCCAGGCTCTCGACGCCGAAGGATGGCTGCACACGGGCGACCTTGCCTTGATGGACGCCGAAGGCAACGTCACCATCAAGGGACGCAGCAAGAACATGCTCCTCGGCCCCAGCGGACAGAACATCTATCCCGAAGAGATTGAGGACAAGCTGAACAACATGCCCTACGTGGCAGAAAGCATCATCGTGCAGCAGAACGAGAAACTCGTCGGACTGGTCTATCCGGACTTTGACGACGCCTTTGCCCACGGGCTCAAGACCGTAGACCTGGAACGGGTGATGGAGGAGAACCGCGTGGCACTGAACGCCGAACTGCCGACGTACTGCCAGATTGCCAAGATGAAAATCTACCCCGAAGAGTTCGAGAAAACACCCAAGAAGTCCATCAAACGCTTCCTCTACCAGGAAGCCAAAGGATAAGAAGGAATGAAGAAACGTACAGTTATCCTCACCCTGAGCTCCCTGCTGCTGGCAGGGAGTCTTTTTTGCCAGACACCCGCCACCGACAGGCAACCCGCACGCCTGAACCTCTCCCTCTGGAAAGGCGTCTCCACCCAGCCCGCCGACACTACAGGTTCCACCTGGCTCAACCTGGGCATCGTCTCCACCCTGAACCGCCTGAACGGAGCGGGCATCAACCTGCTGGGGAGCAGCGTACGCAGCGAAGCAGCGGGCATCCAGATAGGCGGCATCTACAACGTGGCCGCCGGAGGCATGAAGGGCGTCCAGCTGGCAGGCATCGCCAACGTCAACGGAGACCACACCACCGGCCTCTCGCTGGCCGGACTGACCGGCATCACGGGCAACCATGCACAGGGCGTACTCTTTGCCGGACTGGCGAACATCGTAGGCAATGACTCCCGCGGACTGACACTCGGCGGACTGGTGAACATAGCGGGCGACGGGCTGGCCGGCGTCCAACTGGCCGGGCTGGGCAACATTGCGGGCGGCAGCCTGAAGGGAGCCACCGTCTCGGGACTGCTCTCCGTCGTGGGCGGCAGCCTGACGGGCCTCCAGCTCTCCGGACTGGCCGGCATTGCGGGCGAGGACGTGAGCGGCGTCCAGCTCTCCGGACTGGGCAACGTGGCGGGCGGCACGTTCCGCGGCCTCCAGCTCTCCCCCGTCAACCTGACCGGCCGGGGCAAGGGCTTGCAGATAGGCCTGGTGAACTATTACAAGGACGGCTTCGACGGGCTGCAGCTGGGACTGGTCAATGCCAACCCGCACACGAGGGTGCAGCTGATGCTATTCGGCGGAAACCGCACCAAGCTGAACGTCGGCGTGCGCTTCAAGAACCGGCTCTTCTATACCATCCTGGGCGGCGGCACCCACTACCTGGACTTCGGCGACCGCTTCTCGGCAGCGGCCTTCTACCG
>NZ_CASFWU010000064.1 GCF_949298305.1 uncultured Bacteroides sp.
GTAGGCGAGATCTCCAACATGGGATGTACGCCCGAGGCCATCGACCTCTTTGTGGAACATCAGGTGATGTATGCGCCGGGCAAGGCTGTCAATGCCGGTGGCGTGGCTACCAGCGGACTGGAAATGTCGCAGAACGCCATGCACATCAGCTGGAGCGCAGCCGAAGTGGATGCCAAACTGCACGCAATCATGCACGGAATTCATCAACAGTGTGTAAAATATGGAACGCAGCCCGACGGCTACATCAATTACGTGAAGGGCGCCAACATCGCCGGATTCATGAAAGTGGCTCATGCCATGATGGGCCAAGGTGTTATCTGATAAGAAACTTTGTTTAGTTGTATTTGTATTTGTGGTTTGTGCTGCCTGCGCCTGTGAAGGTTATCGGGCAGTACTTTTTTTATGTCCTAACTCTCGGGCCGATTCGTTTGCAGAACTTCGGTAATTTGTTACCTTTGCGCATCGATAACTATAAACGACGATAAGGTGTTCAAGTTTCGGTTTTACCGGAACTTGAAGGAGTTAAAGAAGTTAGCAGGAGTTATTGTCCGCCTTTAGTCGGGCTGAGGAGTTAAAGCCAATAGATAAGATAATGAGGAACGGAGGAATGTAGAATGAAGAATGAGGAACGGAGGAATGAAGAATGAAGAATTTATTCATTACTTATCATTTATCATTAACCATTAACCATTTATCATTAACCATTAACCATTTATCATTAACCATTTACCATTCATTAAAGGTGTCGGCTTAACTCTTTAACCTCTTAACTTCTTAACTACCAAATGAATATTAAAAACCGAAACTTTAGTAAGATGTTACAACCAGAATTGAAGATGAGGCGCGACAAGATACGCGTTCTCATGGCCCAACAAGGGATTGATGCAGCTTTGATTACCTGTAATGTAAACCTATTCTATACCTACGGTCGCGTGGTCAGCGGTTATTTGTACCTGCCGCTGAACTCGCCGGCCCAGCTGTTTGTGAAACGTCCCAATACCATTGAGGGTGAGTTTGTACACACCATCCGCAAGCCGGAACAGTTGTCCGAACTGATTGCAGAATGTGGGCTGCCTGCTCCGCAGAAGCTGATGCTGGAAGGTGACGAACTTCCTTATTGTGAATACAAACGTCTGGCGGCCTGTTTCCCGGAAACGGAGGTGGTGTCTTGTGGTACGACTTTGATTCGTCAGGCGCGCAGTGTCAAGACCGAGATGGAGGTAGAGATGTTCCGCCGTTCAGGCATTTCCCATGCCAAGGCCTACGCGCAGATACCTTCGGTTTACCGTCCGGGCATGACCGATTTCCAACTTTCCGTAGAGATTGAAAAGCTGATGCGTCTGGAAGGATGCTTGGGCATCTTCCGCGTATTCGGCCGGAGCATGGAGATTTTTATGGGCAGTCTGCTGGCAGGCGACAATGCGGTAGCCGCTTCGCCTTACGATTTCGCTTTGGGCGGTGAAGGGCTGGATCCGTCCTTGCCCGGTGGAGTGAACGGTACGTTGCTTCAGACCGGACAGAGCTTTATGGTGGATATGGGTGGCAATTTCAATGGCTATATGGGTGACATGAGCCGGGTTTTCTCCGTAGGCAAGCTGCCCGAGAAGGCATACGCTGCCCACCAGGTCTGTCTGGAGGTGCAGGAAGAGATTGCAGCCACGGCCAAGCCGGGTGTGCGTTGCGAGGATTTGTATGACAAGGCGGTCAAGATGGTGGAAAAGGCCGGCTTCGCCGACTGTTTCATGGGAGTGGGGCAGAAGGCCAAATTCATCGGCCACGGCATCGGACTGGAAATCAACGAGGCTCCGGTCATAGCACCCCGCATCAAGCAGGAACTGGAACCCGGCATGGTGTTTGCTTTGGAGCCCAAGATTGTGTTGCCGGGCGTCGGTCCGGTGGGCATTGAGAACTCTTGGGCGGTGACCGGTGACGGCCTGGAGAAGCTGACGCTTTGTCCCGAAGAAATCATAGAATTGTAAGATAGTGGCGAGTGGTTAGCGGTTAGTATTCTGTTGCAAATGGCCGTTTGGACGGGTACTTACCACTAACCACTAACCGTTAACCGCTCGCTGCTAACCACTACTTTTCACCCTCCTTCGTAATATTCGGACAGATAGTAGCGTGCGATGAAGTCCCAGTTGTCCTGCAGCAGTTCCTTGCCGTGGTCAAAGGGCAGTCTGACGTCCGTGAGGAGTCCTTTGTGCATTCCATATTTCAGGAGGTCGAACGGGCACATGCCAGGTTGGCAGAACATCCGGTATCCGTCTTTGGCGGCTGCTTCTGCGTTGTATGCCGGATTGTGGGCATCGCAGAAATATTGTGCTACATCCGGGGCAATCAGCATTCCTTTGGCATTGGCGTAGATGACAAAGTTCTTGCTGCTCTCCAGTTCCGGCATCCATGCCGACGGTTTGTTTTCCCATCCCAATACATCCACGAAAAACGAACACAGTTTCCGGTATGTATCGAAATAGAGCAGCGGTTCTCCTTTGCTGTATTCAAGACATCGGCGGGCATCCTCGGTCAGCCGGGTATTGGCTGTAACTTCGGGAAGCGGCGTGGAGGGTATTTCGAGCAGGTCGATGCCCATGGCCCAGATCATGGAAGACGGTTCCTGGCTGATGGGGGCCTCTTCAAACCGGGCGTCCATGATTTCATAAAGTTCTTTGCTCAGGTCCAACAGCTTTTTGTCAAACGGGTTGTAAAAACTGAAGTCGGTATTCCATAAGAAAACCGGATGTGACTTGATTTCCCATAATAGGAATGCAATGTCCTCCGGATTGATTTCATCGGGGACATATTCGTCGGTCGTGTGGTAAAAAGGCAGGTATCGGTTATACAGAGACTGGTACATGTCTGCAAAAATTCTCCAACCGCCGGTTTGGGCTATGGCATCCTGGAAATAGATGCCTGCTGTAAGCGCGGCTTCTATCTGCACGCTTTTTTCATCCTGGCTGAAAAGGGCGGAACGTTGGATAATGGGTAAGATTTCGATGGTGAAATTCAAGTACCATTGGTCGCTTGGCTGGATGCGGGTACGCTCGTTGAAATCCAGCCACTTTTTCATGTAAATGGGGCTTCTCTTCATGTTTTAAATGGGGTATAAATAAGGGAATGAGGTATTGGTTTTTTCATATACATGGTTGTCACAGCCTTTTCAGTGCCAGCTTGATGACTTGCTCTACCGCAATGTCCGGCTCTTCTTTCAGAATGGCCTGTACCACCTTTGTGGAGGGAGCCTGTGCGAAGCCCAGCATGGTGAGTGCCGCTATGGCCTCCTCCTGAACCTGTGCGGAAACGGTGCCCGGCAGGAAACTCGTGCTCCCGGCTGTTGCGGCTATCTCTGCTGTCTTTATCTTGTCCTTCAAGTCCACGATGATGCGTTGGGCTGTTTTCAGTCCGATGCCTTTCACGGTTTTCAGCAGGTTGGCATTTTCGGTACAGATGATGTTGGTCAGTTCGGCGGGCGACAGAGCCGAAAGAATCATGCGGGCAGTGTTTCCTCCGATGCCCGACACGGAGATGAGCAGCAGGAACAGTTCCCGTTCCTGCCGGTCGGCAAATCCGTAAAGCACGTAGGCATCTTCGCGGATGGCTTCGTAGATATACAGTTTGCACTCTTTTTTGCCCTGTATGGCCGCATAGGTATTGAGTGATATGCTGGCGGCATATCCCACTCCGTTGCAGTCTATGACTGCGCTTGCCGGGGTCAGTTCGGCTAATTCGCCTCTGAGGTATTCTATCATATTGTCTTTATAAGTTCGCAGTCCGGCCGGGGGCTTGCCCGCTGTCGCTGTGGCTGCCAAAAGTAGCACTGTTTGTTGTTTGTGTGCGAATGTAGGAAAAAAGTTGGACTTTCACACACTAAAAAAAGAAAAACTCTGTGAAACTGCGATTGCTTGTGTTGTGATATGAATGAAAATGTTTACTTTTGTGCCGATAAAATAGAAAGTTGATAACTAAATTCAATAAAACAATGAAAAAAGTAAGAGCAGCCATCGTTGGTTATGGCAATATCGGGCACTATGTGCTCGACGCTTTGCAGGCTGCGCCTGATTTTGAGATTGCAGGTGTAGTACGCCGTGCCGGTGCTGAGAACCGTCCGGCCGAATTGAGTGAATACCCCGTAGTGAAAGATATCAAGGAACTGGAAGGCGTAGACGTGGCCATCCTCTGCACGCCGACCCGCAGCGTGGAAAAATATGCCAAGGAAATTCTGGCGTTGGGCATCCACACCGTAGACAGCTTTGACATCCACACGGGCATTCTTGATTTGCGCCGCACACTCGACGCAGAGGCCAAAGCGCACAATACGGTTTCCATTATCTCCGCCGGCTGGGATCCGGGAAGCGACTCCGTGGTACGTACCATGCTGGAAGCCATTGCACCGAAGGGCATTACTTATACCAACTTCGGACCGGGTATGAGTATGGGACACACTGTAGCCGTAAAGGCAGTGGAGGGTGTGAAGGCAGCTTTGTCCATGACGATTCCCACCGGTACGGGCATTCATCGCCGCATGGTGTATATTGAACTGAAGGACGGTTATGATTTTGACAAAGTGGCAGCAGCCATCAAGGCCGATCCTTATTTTGTGAACGACGAGACGCATGTGAAGCTCGTGCCCAGCGTAGACTCACTGCTCGACATGGGTCACGGCGTGAACCTCACCCGCAAAGGTGTGTCTGGAAAGACGCAGAACCAGCTGTTTGAGTTCAACATGCACATCAACAATCCGGCTCTGACAGCTCAGGTCTTGGTTTGTGTGGCACGTGCGGCCATGCGCCAGCAACCCGGATGTTACACAATGGTCGAGATTCCGGTCATTGACTTGTTGCCGGGTGAACGTGAGGAGTGGATTGGACATTTGGTATAAATGAACATGCAGACTGATTGAGTCCACTTGAAAAACTGTGTTTATGTGAATGCCGTTTTGATGGCTTCTAATTGGGTTATTCTGGACGTGGTGAAGAGCTTTCTCAGAAAGCTTGTTGTACAGACAATCATTCATCTCTCGCGGCGCTCCCTTTGTGTGGGGAGGGAGAGCAACACTTAGGATAGCAGTACAAGATGATAGCGTCTCACAGACTCAAAGGCTGTCTGGGACGAAAAACTAATTTTTAAAGTGGACTTCTTCTGATTCAAGTTGCGCAATCTGCAAAACTTGTAAAGGTAAAAGGAGTTAGAAAGGGTTTTAGCCTGTTTAGGACTATGCTCTTTCTAACTTCTTTTGTTTTTGTACAGTCTATATCCCCCCATTCATTGCTGGCAACACCGGGATGAATGTCTGCTGATGATGTTGTCTGGAAGGCTATCGGGATGAAATTGCCGTGAGCGGAATTGTTTATTGGACGGAATGGGGCGTTTGGAATACGTATAAGAGCGGAAAATTATAATTGTATTTCATCTGTCAGTAACTTGTTTTGTGTTTTTTATACACTTATCAGGGTTATACGGGAAAAAGGTGTGGAAAGTATATCGTTCGGAATGTTTGCAAACAGTTGGTTTCCAGTGAGAAACGGAATTCTTTGTAGATTGTTAACTATCGTTTATAAGACGACTGTTTTGTTAAAGTGACCTTGCTTATTTGAAATAGTTAAGAAAATATTTTCTTTAATAGCTGGAAGTTTTTAATATTATTATTACTTTTCTTGAATTTACTAAGCTAACAGCCGTGTTAAAACTATGCATCTTCACATTTTTTATTTGCTACCTCTTTGCTATATCGATATTATTTTTAATCTTTGCAGGAAATTTTAATCTACTTGAAAAAAATCTAACATGAAAAAACACCTTATTATCTAATTAAAGCATTATGAAAGTGTCTTTTAGAAAAGCGCTTTCCACAAATTAACCCTTAAGTTTAACCTTAAAACAAAAATGTGCAAATGAATTTAGTTTTGCGAAAAGAACAGTACGCTAAATTACTTGTTCTATCATTGTTTTTAACCCCAAGTACACTTTTGGCGTTCCCGGAGAATGAAACAGGAACAAGCGAAAGTGAGGCAGTCGCAACGGTTCTGCAGCAGCAGAAACACACAATTACTGGAACCATTCTTACCGGTGATACAAATGAACCGGCTATCGGTGCTACAGTTTATTTGAGGAACAGTACTATCGGTACAGTAACGGATGTTAACGGTAAATACTCCATTACTATCGAGGGTATTGGTGGCGTACTGGAATTTTCTTATATCGGTTACAAGAAACAAGAAGTGGCTGTGACCGGACAGACGACCATTGATATTGTGCTTCAGCCGGATACAGAGGTATTGGAGGAAGTCGTTGTCGTAGGTTATGGTAGTCAGAAGAAAGAAAGTGTCGTAGGTGCCATTTCGACATTGGATGTAACTAAACTTACTGTTCCGGGCTCATCCATTTCTAATGCTTTGGCCGGTCAGCTTTCAGGTATCGTTGCCATGAGCCGTTCAGGTGAGCCGGGTAAGAATAGTGCGGCTGATTTCTATATCCGTGGTGTATCTTCTTTCAAAGGAACGTCGACACCTCTTGTATTGGTCGACGGTATCGAACGTGATCTTGATTTGGTTGATACGGATGATATCGCATCTTTCTCCATTCTGAAGGACGCTTCGGCATCTGCAGTATATGGTGTACGTGGTGCTAACGGTGTTATCTTGATTACAACCAAGAAAGGTGCGGTTGGAAAACCGCAAGTCAATGTGCGTACCGAATTCGGTTTTACGCAACCTACCAAACGTCCAAAGATGTTGGGTTCTGCCAAATGGGCCGAGTTGTACAATGAAGCATACGGCAGCCAATATTATTCTGCAGACGATATCGAAAAGTATAGGACGAATGCAGACCCGGATCTTTATCCCAATGTCGATTGGTTTGATGCGCTGTTTGATGACATGGCGGCCAACCAACGTGTTAACTTGAATATTACGGGTGGTAGTGATATCGTAAAATATTACGTTTCAGGTGCGTTCTATAATGAAAGTTCTATCTACAAGAATGCCGGCAATATTTATGGATACAATCCTTCCATCCGGTATAATAAATTCAACTTTAGAGCCAATGTGGATTTGAACCTTACCAAGAGTACTGTTGTCAACTTCAATCTGGCCAATATTTATGAGAAGTCGTTCGGTCCTGGATATGGCGATACGGATGCTGACATCTGGTCATATACCTTTATGACATCCCCCAATGCTTTCCCGGTTCAATATTCCGATGGTACTCTGTCCGGTCCTTCTACTGATTCTGGTAATAACCCCTGGAATATGTTGGTACATTCAGGATACCGTGAGCAGTTCTGGAATTCCGCTCAATCGCTTATTGGTGTAACACAAGATATTGGTGCACTTTGGGAGCCTTTGAAGGGTTTGACAGCTAACATCAAATTCTCGTGGGATGCTTGGAATACAACTCTACAGCGCCGTAGCAAAATTGAAAGTTTTTATCATGCGCGCGGCCGTGCCGAAGACGGCAGTCTGATTTACGATGACAATAACGGTGACGGTATTTGGGATCCGGTACATACAGGTGACGGGTCGCTGTCGTTCCTTATCGGACGTAGCGGTACAATGACCCGTTATTTGGAAGGCTCTTTGACATATAACCGGGTATTCAATGACATTCATCGTGTGGGAGCTCTCTTGCTGTACAACCAGAAGATTCATACGAACACGCAAGCCGGTAGTGGAGATGATGCTTTGCCGTACAAGAACCAAGGTCTGGCGGCACGTGCTACTTACGCATTTAAAGACACATATTTCGCAGAAGTCAACTTGGGTTATAACGGTTCTGAGAACTTTGCCCGTGGACACCGTTTCGGCTTCTTCCCTGCTGTGGCAATCGGCTGGATGATGTCAAATGAGAAATGGTTCCAACCTGCTACCAAGGTTGTCGATATGTTGAAGCTGAAAGCATCGTACGGTAAGGTTGGTAATGATGATATTGGCGGTCAGAGAAGATGGGTGTATGAATCAACCATCGTAAACAGTGGCAGCTGGTATTATGGCAATACTGGTAGTCAGGGTGGAACCGGTATACGTATCGGTGAAGTGGAGAACCTGTATGCGTCATGGGAAGAGGCTTTGAAGATCAATGCCGGTATTGAGTTCTCACTGTTCAACAAGATACGTGTACAAGCCGATTACTTCCGTGAAGAGCGTAGTGGTATTTTCCTGCAACGTGCCGGTCTTCCTGCCATTGTCGGAGTTTCTACCATCCCCTACGTAAACATCGGTGAAACTTTGAACCAAGGTTTCGATGCTACAATCGAATACACTCATCAAGTGAATAAAGACTTGATGTTGACTGCACGAGGCAATTTCACTTATAATAGAAATGAATTGTTGAATAACGACGAACCGGATTGGGAATACAAATATCAGAACAAGATTGGAAAACCGTTCGGAAGCGGTGGCTCCTTGCAGCCCTTTGGTCTGGTAGCCCTTGGCCTTTTTGAGAGTCAGGAAGAAATAGACAACAGCCCTGTCCAGAATTTCGGTGAATACCGGGTGGGTGATATCAAGTATCAGGATATCAACGGTGATGGTATCATTGACTCACAGGACCAGATTGCCATCGGATACACCAATCTGCCGGAAATCACTTACGGTTTTGGTGCGACTGCTCAATATAAGGGTTGGGACGTTAATATCTTCTTCCAAGGTGTAGCACGTACCAGCTTCTTCTTGAATGGTTCTTCCATCCGTACTCCTTTCTCTTCAGGTAACTTGGAACGTGCGGCCATTAATGAGGATGTATATGGAAATGTATGGATGTCTACCAATACTCCTGAACAGAATGCCAATGTGACTTATCCGCGCCTGAGTATGGGTAGTGGTGGTGCCGGTGCTTCCAACAATGCCCAGGCTTCTACGTGGTGGTTGAGAGATGGTTCATTCATGCGTCTGAAGAGCCTTGAGATTGGTTACTCGTTGCCTAAGACTTTGTTGCAAAAGACTTTCATCAAGAGCCTGAGATTCTATCTGGCCGGCAACAATCTGTTGCAATTCAGCCCATTCAAATTATGGGATCCTGAAAAGGGTTCATCTGACGGTTCTGGTTATCCTCTTAACCGGATGTTTTCTGTTGGATTTAACGCTAATTTCTAAACCTTGTTAATTAAAAACGACTTATGAAGATAATATTTAAATCACTCTGCATATTGTGCTTCGCTGCAGGTACATTGACATTTACTTCGTGCGAAGACTTTCTGGACAGACAGGAAGATGAAAAGCTGACCTTTGATAAAATCTGGGAAAAGCAAAGTACGACTAAGCAATATTGGTTAAATGCAATGTCATTCTTGCCCAATTACAACGGAGGTTTTGTGGGAGATAACGAGCCCTATCTCGGAGCTTCAGACGAATGTACCATAGCTTACGACCGAGCATACCGTTATATTAATTTCGGCTCTTGGAACGCATCCAACGTTCCATATTATATCATGGACAAATATTATAAGGGTATTCGTGAATGTAACATCCTGATGCAGAATGTATACAGATGTAGCGACCCCTTGGCTACCCAAAGAGATCTTGACCTCTACTATTGGCAGGCTCGTTTTGCCCGTGCTTATTACTATTTCTTGATGATGTGCGACTATGGTCCTGTATTCCTGTTGGGAGATGAACTGCTCGACTTCTCTGCTTCCACTGAAGAGTTATATCGTCCGCGTAATACATGGGAACAATGTGTGGATTATGTAGTAAGTGAAATGACGGAATGTGCCAACAGTAGCGCAATACAGTCTTCTTATGAAGAATCGGAATATGGATTGGCAACTAAAGGTACTTGCCAAGCAGTCATTTCTCGCTTACTGCTCTATTCAGCACGTGACTTGTTCAATGGAAATACCTTATATCGCAATGTGAGAAACCCGGAAGTTTCTGAATTCCCGGATTTGTCCGGTGTCAATCTGTTCCCACAAGAATATGACGCGAACAAATGGCTGAAGGCTGCAGAAGCTGCCAAGGCATTGGTAGATAATTCTCAATACAAGCTTTACCGTGCAGGAAACGGTAATCCTTACGAAGATTATGTAGGTATTACCAATGTGAACTGGAACAGTGAGCTTATCTGGACTGACCGTTATAACAACCGTTACAGTTGGGGCGTAGGTACGGTTCCGACTGGTATCTCCGGTGTTGCCTATGGAGCCGTAGGTCCCACACAGCAACAAGTGGACGCCTATGCCATGAGTAACGGCCGTTATCCGATTACCGGATACGATGCTGATGGCGCTCCGATTGTAGACAATCAATCCGGATATGATGCAGCGACAGAGTTGGAGCTGTCTACTTGGAACTATCCGGCTACCGGTTGGAGTAAATTCGGCAATTATGACATTGAGGCTCCCAACATGTACAAGGATCGTGAACCTCGTTTCTATGTCACTGTATTCTTCAGCGGCAATTACTGGTTGCATGACACGCAATCCACTTTGATTTCCTTTGCTAAGGGTGCCAATAGTAACAAGAGCCATGACTATCCTAAGTCAGGTTATTTGCTGAACCGCTTTTACGATCATCGTTTGAACTCGGCTTCCGGTAACTGGGGTAACATTACTTTCCCGATATTCCGTTTGGGTGAAATGTATCTGAATTTCATCGAATCAGTATTGGAATGCAAAAAGCGTGGAGTATCTCTTCCTGCCGGATATGAACAGCTTGCCATGGATAAATGGGACGACTTGCGCGACCGTGCCGGATTGGCTCCTATCACTGAAGTCTATCCCAATGCTTCTACTGAAGAGTTGATTGAACTTTGCCGCAAGGAACGTCGTGTCGAATTGGCATTTGAACGCCATCGCTACTACGATACCCGTACTTGGATGATAGCCAAAGAAACGGATGGAGGTCCTATGTATGGCATGAATACCGAGTGCCCCATTGGTACCAACGCTCCCAATGTTACACCGGCAGACTTCTGGAAACGTACCGTATTTGAAACACGTGTGTTCAAAGACAACCATTATCTGTATCCGTTCTCTCAACGCGAATTGGACCGTAACAGAATGTTGACACAAAACTATGGTTGGTAATATGTGATACTAACAATCAAATAAAAAGACCTTATGAAAAAAAATATATTATTAGCTGTTCTTGCTGCCGGCTGCTTATTGACACATACTGCATGTGAAGATGGCAAGGATGATTTTTTGTCAGATTTCAGCACTATTGTTTATTTCAGAAATAGTGGAGAATTACCGCTGACTATTTACAAAACTGGAGAAAATACGGACTATCAGCTTATAGTCAATAAATCCGGTTCTGAGTTGGAGGCTTCCACATCACTTAATATCGGAATCATGAGTGATGCCAGTCTTACTGCCTATAATGCATCGGAAGGTGTGAACTACAAGGCTTTGCCTGCTTCTTGCTATTCCTTTGACAGTTCTCCCTTGCAGTTTGGTGCTGCCGATTTATATAAAACGGTTAATGTGTCATTGATAACGGATCAAATTGAACAGAATACGGGAACAGACGCTACTTACGTGATTCCTTTCGAACTGTATAATGGAACGGACTCCATCAATGTTGAGAAACGTTATGCGTTCATCATACCTCAAGTTCAGACGCTCACTGTCGGATTTGAAAGTAGTGGCTTCATTTCAACGGATGACATAACCGGTGATCAAGGTACCGTTACAATCACCCAGTCCATTTTAATGCCTATTGTAAGCCAATGGGACTTGGATTGCCAGGTGGTTGTAGATCCGGAATTGCTGAACGCTTATAATGCGGAAAACAATAAGAATCTGGAATTGGTGGACGAAAATGCTTACACGCTGTCTGTCACTCCTTTTGTTCCGGGTTCAGATGCTGCCGTAGTGACCATCACTTTGGACAAATCCAAATTGTCTTGGGGACAGCAGGCTTTGCCTTTGCGCATTAGCGGAACTTCCAACCCGAATTTCCCTGCCGAGGAAGCTAAATCGACCTGTATTATCGGTGTCAATTATACAGTACCGAGAAGTGAGCTGACTCAAATCCCGTTGTCTCTTGACATGTTGTCTTCCAATGCAACCGTTAACGGTGATGGTACAGGCTTGGCCGGATTGTTCGATGGCAGAGGAAGTGGTCTGCATTGGCACTCCAATTATTCCGGTTCTGTTATTGATGCTGTTTATGGACATTACATCGATTTCAAACTGCCTCAGGCCATCAATCATTTTGCATACAATTTCTGGACCCGATTTGAAAATGCAAACGGTGCTCCTAAGAGAACTATCATCTATGTAGGAAATGATGGTAGTACTTGGAAAGCCATCGGTGAGGTTGCCAATGCTTTGACTACTGGCAATGAGGAATTTGATTCCAATGTATTCTCATCGGGTGAATCTTTCACATACGTACGCTTCTCTGTTGTTGAAAGTAATGCAGGAAATGTATGTACAGGTCAATATTGGAACTGCGGCGAAATGCAGATTTTTGGAAAATGACATTTCTTCTAACCTTTGAGGGGCACTGAGATTGCCCCTCACATTTACTATATAGACTTTTTATCTACTAAAAACGGGTGAAGGAGAGAAAATACACATTCTATTTTTCTCTCCTTCTTTTTGCTTACGAATACTGCATTTCATTCATTTATCTTTTTGTACGATTGCTATATCCCCCACACACTTTACATAATCAGCTGCTCTTTTTTATTATTAACCCTTAACTCCTTTTTTAGAACAAAACTATGAGACTCCTATCCTTTATGACTATGTGTCTTTGCTGTGTGCTGTTCGCATGCAGCGATGAAAAAGACGAATCTGCCGGTACTTCACTCTTCTCCATTGAAGAGCAGTATCTGCAACAAGATTTTGAGCAGGCCGCATCATCTGTCGTCATTCCGGTTAAAACCAATCTGGACATGTCGCAGTGGAGTGTCAAATCCGATCAGTCTTGGTGTCTGGTCGATCAGGAACATTCTTCTTCCCAATCTTCCGGAATTCTGATCAGTGTCCAGGCCAGTGAAGAACCCGATATACGGACGGCTTCGGTAACGGTCAGTTCCAGTGCCGGAAATTATACGATTCAGGTGCGTCAGTTAGGTTATGGTCCGGCCATTTTGCTGAAACAGGAGGCGCTGAAGGTAACCGCCGACGGAGGCCCGTTAACTATTACCGTCACTTCCAACATTGAATATACAACCGCTCTTTCTGAGGATTGTGACTGGATACACGATGCAATAGGAACCCGTGCTTTGACGGAAAAGGAGTATCCATATACCGTAGATGCCAATTCCACATACGAAGACCGTGTGGCTACTTTCACTTATACGGGCGTTGAATACAATACCGTAGTCGCTACCTGTACCGTAACACAGGAAGCTAAGGAAACGGGTGTGGAAGATGTGATTGTAGAAGGTGACATCAAGGTGACGCCTACAGGCGGAAAAGCAAGCGAGAACCAACCGGGGCAGGGTATCGAGAACAGTTTCGACGGAAAGTTCGGTGCTGACGGACAGCCCTATCACTCTATCTGGAAGCAGAAAGCTTCTTTCCCTGTCATTCTGGAATATTTCTTTGACCAGAAGCCGGATATTGATTACATCATTTATTATACCAGAAGCGGAAACGGAAATTTCGGTGAAGTAGACATCTATACGGCTACCGAAAGTGAACCTGAATATAAGTTGCAAGGAAGTTATGATTTCAAGATGCAGAATGCTGCAAGTCGCGTAGATTTCAAGAACACTCTTTCCAAAGTGACGAAAATCAAATTCAGTGTCAAATCCGGCTTGGGCGATTTTGTAAGTTGCGACGAGATGGAGTTTTACAAGAAAAACACGGAAAAGACGCTCGACAAGCAACTGTTGGAGGTGTTTACCGACCTCACTTGTACTGAATTAAAGCCCGATGTGACAGAGGAACAGATTAATGCCCTGCCCGGATACTTCATCAAACTGGCTTCCATGCTGCGCAACAACACTTATGACCCGTGGGAGAAAGAATTCCGTATTCAGGCCTACCAGCCATACAGCAATGTTGAGGAATGGGCCACAACGCTGATGACCAAACGCTACAGCAATCTGGACAATCCGACCGGCATTTATGTAGAACCCGGTGATTCACTGGTTATTCTTGTGGGCGACACATACGGCAACCCGTTGTCCATCCAGTGCATCGGCGAGGAGCAGGCCAGTGACGGCACCAACTCCTATGTGCAGACCGCAGCCAGTGGAGAGATGCGCTTCCTGCAGGAAGGCGTAAACAAGGTCGGGTTTACCAGGAAAGGTATGCTTTTCCTGATGTATACGGCCAATCTGCTTGACCCCAACGCCAAACCGATTACCGTACACATTGCGCCGGAGAGCGGAAGGGTGAGCGGTTTCTTCGATTTGAAGACTCATCAGACGAATGAAAAATACCAGGAGCTCATTGGCAAGGCCGACTACAAATACTTCTGTGTCCGTGGCGAGCGCATTATGTTCTATTTCCACCGCGAGCAGATGAAGCAGGCTGTGCCGAGTGACATCCTGTCGGCCATCAATTTGTGGGACGACATCATCAGCTGGCAGCAGGAACTGATGGGCATCGAGGACGTGCGTCCTTCGCAGGTCAACAACCATTTGTTTGCCATTTCGCCCGAGGGCAGCTACATGTGGGCGTCGGATTACCGCATCGGTTTTGTCTATACTTATCTGAACAACATCCTGCTGAAGGAGAACGTCATGGCGGCCAAGGACAATGCCTGGGGACCGGCTCACGAAATCGGCCACATTCACCAGGCGGCCATCAACTGGCCCGGCAGCACCGAGTCGTCCAACAACCTGTTTTCCAACTACATCCTCTACAAGCTGGGCAAGTACTGCTCCCGCGGCAGCGAGTTGAGCGACCTGGCCGACTCCCGCTTCGAGCACAAGCAGGCCTGGCATAACATGGGCGATGCCACCCATCAGGGCGAGGATACCGAGATTCACATGCGCATGAATTGGCAGCTGTGGAACTACTACCACCGTTGTGGTTATAAGCCCGACTTCTGGCAGACACTGTTCAAGCTGCTGCGAGAGAACCGCATCGTGGAGAGTAATCCGGGTGAAGGACAGCTGAAGTTTGCCATGATGGCTAGTAAAGCGGCCAATGAGAACCTGACCGATTTCTTCGAGTTGTGGGGCTTCTTTGAGCCGGTGAATACGACGATTAAGCAGTATGGCACGTGGAACTACGTGGTAACCGAACAGATGATTCAGAATGCCAAGAACTTCATGGCCCAGTTCCCCGCTCCCAAGCACGCCTTCCAGTATCTGGAAGACCGCAAGAAGGGAGATGAAGGGTTGGATATTGTTCCCCCCGACACGGGTTACTACACCCAGTTCCAGGACAATGTAAAGATTACCAAGACACCGACGGCAACCGTTTCAGGTTCGGACATCACCGTCAAGGATGGCGAGGAGGCCGTAGCGTTTGAGATTCGCAAAGGCACAGATGCCAGCGGCGAACTCCTTTACTTTGCCAATGCCTTCCAGTTCAAGGTACCTTCTTCCATCAACATCCACGGCGCTACGCTCTATGCCGTTCAGGCTGATGGTGTAAGGAAGGCCATCACTGCCATTCCTTGATACCTTTCGGCCGGTTTGACTGACTGAGTTTCATTCGGGCACGGATGACACAGATGCACACGGATTCTTATCGGGAATCCCATCTGTGTGGTCCGTGCCTTTGTTGTGTCGTCGGGAGGCTGTATGCCTGCCCTGTCCGTGCACTTGGTGTCCGCTGTGTTGGGAGTAGGATGGGTTTTTCTACGGACTTTACTTCCATCTTGCGGCTTGCGTTGTATAACTGAGCCGCTGCGATGTACATCTGAGCGCTTGCGTTGTACATCGCAGCAGCTGCTTTATAACTTTTCATAGAGATAGGGCAGTCTTATGTAGCGAATAGACGATAGAAAGAGTGTGGCTTGGGCAACTTTTGCATGGGTAATCCAATGGGCGAGACGCAAGATTTTGCGTCTCTACCAGATGCGGTTATTCTTCCGAATGGGTATGCCGCTGTTGTAGAGACGCAAAATTTTGCGTCTCTCCGCACAGTGTTTTTTCTCTTGAATAGGTAATCCAATGGGTGAGACGCAAGATTTTGCGTCTCTACCACGGTGCGGTTGTTCTTCCGAATGGGTATGCCGCTGTTGTAGAGACGCAAAATTTTGCGTCTCTCCGCACAGTGTTTTTTCTCTTGAATAGGTAGTCCAATGGGCGAGACGCAAGATTTTGCGTCTCTCCGCACAGTAGTCTTTCTCTTGAATAGGTAATCCAATGGGTGAGACGCAAGATTTTGCGTCTCTACCACGGTGCGGTTATTCTTCCGAATGGGTATGCCGCTGTTGTAGAGACGCAAGATTTTGCGTCTCTCCGCAAAGTGTTCTTTCTCTTGAATAGGTAATCCAATCGGGGTGTGTCAAAACGAAGTGATGGTATCTGACTCCCCTCCTTCTGGAAGGAGGGGTGCCCAACGGGCGGGGTGGTAGGTCATGCGGCATCTTGTACTTGTATATCAACACTTTATGTTTCACCTACCACCTTCCCCTTCGGGTACTCCTCCTTCCTGAAGGAGGAGAGTTTCAGATACCCTTGTTTTGACACACCCTCACGGTGCGGTTATTCTTCCGAATGGGGTTTGTCTGCGTCTCTACTACTCCGGGTGCTTCTACGGCAGTTGTCCGAAGAAGTCCTCGATGCGTTCCTTGTCCACAAACAGGAAGGGAGTGCCGCAGATGTCGCGCGGCTTCATCAGTTGCTCCAGGCCGCGGTAGCCTTCTTTGTCGGCAGAGAGTATCTGCTCTTCGTACAGGGGGCAGGCGGTCTTTGCTTCGGGGTCGTCCGGCAGGGCGGCATAGGTGCCCAGGTACCAGTTGCCGCTGAACACGTTGTTAGTCGACCCGGTCAGGTCGAAGCGCGAGGGCTCGGCGGTGTAGAAGATGTTGCGGCTGAAGGTGGTGCGGTCGGCATAGCCGTCCCAGCTGTCGGACACCACCATGCTGCGGTCGATGTCCTGTCCCGGCTTGGCGTTGGCGTGGATGATGTTGTGCTCGATGCGGGTGTCCTCCACGCGTCCGGCTATGTGGATGCCGGGCGAGAACATGCCCTGGCGGGTGGGCTTGGGCCGGATGCCGTCGCCGATGCTGATGTTGTAGCACACGGTGCTCTTTTTATTGCCCAGGCTGTAGTTGCGTTCGTTGCCCGAGTCGCACACCAGCACCAGGCCGCCGTAGTTGTCGTGGCTGTAGTTGTAGCGGATGACGGTGTTCGTGCAGTTGTAGTCGCAGTCGTAGGCCTGCGCGTCCCAGGGCGCCTTGTGCCCGCTGACGTGGTTGAACTGGATGACGGTGTTGTCGCAGCTCCAGGGCCAGAATCCGGCGGCGGCTTCGGTCATGGGCAGCACGTCGGGGCAGTTGCGCATCACGTTGTACTCAATGAGTGTGCTGTCGCAGCCGATGGGCACGATGCCGTCGCCGGGCACTTCCTCGATGAGGTTGCCGCGCACCACGGTGTGCTTGCTGGGGAACCAGTTGCGGCGGTTGTAGTAGCCGGCCCATATCAGGGCGTTGCGTGTGCAGCGCAGGATGTGGCAGTTTTCGATGACCAGGCTGTCGAAGCGCGAGCGCACCTCTTCGCCTTCGTTGACGATGTAGATGCCGCTGCCACCGCCCAGTTCCTTGACGGGCGAGCCGTTGACATCGCGGATGGTGAGTCCGTCGATGCGGATGTTGCGCGCCACGCCGTAGTCCCGGCACTCTATCTTCAGGCCCGTGCGGCGGGGCAGGGGCTGCTTGCCGGTGTTCACTATCTCCAGGTCGCGCACGGTGAGGTACTGCGAGTTGAAGACGCGCACGGCGTAGAGCGACGTGTCGTCGCCCACAATGCAGGGCTTGGGCAGTGACTCGTCGCCGTAGGCACCTACGACGGCTGTTTGCCCGGCCGTTCCCCGGGCGTTGATTTCCAGCTGGCCGTTGAAGGTGGCGCCGCGTTTCAGCAGCAGCCGTTCGCCGGGTGCCAGGGTCAGGTTCTTGGCTCTGTCCAGTGTCTGCCAGGCTTTGTCGGGCGTCAGGCCGGAGTTGGCGTCGTTGCCCGTCAGGGGGTCAATGTAGTAGGCGGTGGCGGGTGGGGAGGCGCACGAGGTGAGGTGCGTCCCTCCGCCTATGCACGACACCATGAGCAGCAGGGTGGCTGCCAGGGTGAGTCGGCGGTGTGGGGGGGAGTTCTTTTTTCTCATGGGGTTTCTTGTCGTTGGTTCAAATGAAGGATGGCGCGGGTCTTCGGTGCATGTTTCCGGCCCGGCCATCCTTCGGTTACCCTATTGCTAACTGAAAAGGTCTATTTCCAAAGTTCGTGCTGCTCCAGCAGTTTGTTGGAGTCGAGTTCGGATGTCGGG
>NZ_CASFWU010000065.1 GCF_949298305.1 uncultured Bacteroides sp.
AAACTTAATGATTCGGATAGCACTAAGTTAATAAAAATCAGCGATATGCGCAACTT
The DNA here is from genome assembly GCF_949298305.1 of uncultured Bacteroides sp. Classification (GTDB taxonomy): domain Bacteria; phylum Bacteroidota; class Bacteroidia; order Bacteroidales; family Bacteroidaceae; genus Bacteroides. Next base: position 57 of record NZ_CASFWU010000065.1, read on the forward strand.
TCCAAACATATTATCAATTCAAATTAATTCCGCCAATAGGTTATCTTTGTTCCCGAAAAGAGATACACCGACATGAAACTGATGCATTACCTCCTCCTGTTGCTCTGCTTGTGCTGCTTATCCTGCGGCTCGCGCACGGACTATCCCAATCTGCTTGTCAAGGCGGACAGTCTGATAGATGCCCGTCCCGACAGTGCCTTGACTCTGTTGCATAGCATCCCTCCTTCGGCCTTAGAAGAGGGCGACCGCATGCGTCACCGGTTGCTGGCCGTGGAGGCGGAATGCCGCAACGGACAGATGCCGGCCAACGACTCATTGCTGTTGCCGGTCATCGGCTATTTTCATCGTACCGGTGATGTCTTTTGGGAAGCGCGGGGCGAGTACAACCGAGGCTGCATCCTTTATCAGGATCATCGTCAGGCGGGGCAGGCATTGCATATCTTCCAGCGGGGAAAGACACTGATGGAACAGTGTGGAAATACCTGGTGGTTAGGGCGGACGTATGGAAGGATGGCCTATATCTATCACAGTCAGGGGATGCTTTCGCAGGCCGATTCTCTCTATAGCAAGGCGGAACAAATATCTGTGCAAGTGGGCGATACTGTATTGTGGCTTGAAATTTTGGAACGAAGGAGTATTTATCTGATTGCTAAAGGTGAGTATTATTATAAGGAAGCAGAAACATTGTTGTTAAAAGCTTATCGATTGGCTAATCATAAGCAATTAATAAATCATCAAAAGAAAAGTGTACTTACTTTAAGCCAGTTGTATAGCTATATGCAGGACGGTAGACGTGCTTTGCAATTTGCTCGTGAGGCTTGGAGACTGGAATCGGATACCGCACGGAGGTATATGTCCAGTTTGCTGATAGGTGAGGCTCATTATAAACTGAATCATTATGACTCCGCTATGGTTTGGTTGGAAAGGACGGTTGCGTGTCGTCCTTCTCTGGCTGTCCGTTCGGCAGCCTATATGCGTTTGGCGGATATTGCCGAAGAACAAGGGAATGCAGAAAAGGCATTGGTTTATCAGAAAAAATATGGGCAGACGGAGAATGAACTTGCCAGTCAATCACAGGTAGTGGATATTCGGTTGGCGGAGCAAGAACAATTTCATCGACAAGGTGCGAAGAGGCTATGGCAGGTTGTAAAGGTTTGTTTGGTGGTGATTGGTGGATTGCTCGTTTGTGTTGTCTTGTTGTTGGGGTGGCGGTTTAAAGAACGAAAACACCTCCGCAAACAAATGAATATCTTGATGGGCTTTTGGTTGCAGGAACATCAGCGTTTGTTAGTTGTGAAACCATCGGTACCCGATTCGGAAATTCTTTTGCTTCCTTCCGACGAACCGGAGGTTCAACCGGTGTTCGACTTTGATGAATTGGTTGGTCGTCTTTGTGAAACGGAACTTTATGCCAAGGTGACGCGCATTGTTTCCTATTATCAATCTTACGATGACTATGAAGAACATTTCACGGTGGAAGATCAAAGTGAACTTCTTTGTCTGATTAATCGTTTTGCGGATGGTTTCATCACACATTTGAAAAAACAAGTTTCACTTTCTGAGAAGGATCTTCGTTTTTGTGGTCTCCATCTGTTGGGATTGTCCGTGCAGGACATTGCCGTCTTGTTGGAAAAGGACCGTTCCAGTGTGTACAAACGTCAGAAGCGTATACTTCGTTATTTCCCTGATGCAGGTAAAAAACGGTTGGAAGACGTGTTAAAACGTCTTTGAATGCCTTTTTCCACATTTTTTTCACATAAAGAAGAGTGAATTCTGATGAAATTCAACAAAAGTTCCACATTCTGTGTGGTTCTAAACGGATAATTTTGCAGCATTAAAATAAAAAATGACTGTAAAATGAAAACGCTGATTTTACTTTTAATTTCTTTATGGCTGGGTACGCAACCTTTTTATGCCAAGGATGGAAATACTACTTCGACCACTACTGAAACGGAAAAGAAGGAAATTCCATTGAATGTTATGTTCTCCGATGGCGCAATAACTTATTCCTTCGTCCAGCCCGCTGTTTACGCCTATTTATTAGATAAGGAGGTAAGCGTAGACCTTAGTGAACTACCCGGTACTTTTACCGTCCGTATCATCAGTTTGTCCACAGGAAAGGAAGTTGCTTCGCAAACGTTTTGCGAGTTTGTGGAGATTGATTTAAGTGCTTGTAGCGGTGGGGACTATCAGCTCGACATCATGTCGGAGGATGAGTGGTTACAAGGAGAATTTACGTTATAACCCGACTTTTATTATCCGTTTGTATGTCCGTTGATGCCCATACTGTTTCTTTACTCTATCGTTACTTGCGGATGCTTTCCGTGCGGGTAGGCCGTGGTACAGTCGCCCGCCTGCTTGCCCATCCCTTGGGCAACAGCATGCGGGGGCTGAGCGACGCGCTGGACGAATTGGGAATACGGAATGCCGTTTATCAGCTTCCGCCGGAATATTTCGACCAACTGGAGGCGCCGTTTATAGCAGTGACCCGACAGGCGGAAGTGCCTTTTTGCTTGGTGGAGCGAATAAACGGGACCTCGTTGGCGGTGTACACACGTGGCAGGAGGGTAAGAGTAGAACGCGAAGCGTTTCTCCGTACTTGGACGGGAGGTGTGCTGGTGGGCGAAGTGACGGCTGAAACACAGCAGGACAGCTACTTCTTCATTCGGAACGTGGCTTACTGGAGTTGTCGTTACAGCCTGTTGGGAGCAGGTATCTTGGGAACATTACTGGTTGTCGGAACGTCGTCGTCTGTGGCAGGAGCTTTGTATTTATTTACGCTGTGTGCAGGCATGTTCGTTTCTTCTGCTATCTTGTACAAAGAGATGTCCAACCGGAATTTCTTGCATCGGTTTTGTCACATTGGCACGACAATCGATTGCAATGCGGTGTTGCAGTCCAAGGGTGCCCGCCTGGCGGGTATGGGGTTGGGCGAGCTTAGTCTGTTCTATTTCAGTACGTTGCTGCTGTTTGCGCTCTGCCATCCTCATGGCTTTGGGTGGCTTGCTGCAGGCTGTGCTTCGGCAGCGTTGGCTTTTACGGTTTATTCCATTGTTAACCAACTGTTTGTAATAAAGAAAGGATGTATGCTTTGCCTGATGGTTTGTCTGATTGTATGGCTGAATAGCTTGGCGTTGTATTTGCTTTGGAGCGATGAAGTTAGCTTTACGCCTGCCTTTACAGCTTGTGTTGCTTTGGCTCTATCGGCAGCCTTTTGCATGGCTGTATGGCAGACTGTCAAGCGTCAGATACGGATAGGGCAAGAAGCGGTGGAGGGGAGGCAACGGTTAAGTTCCTTGTTCAATGCGGAGGCGTTTAAGGCATTGTCAGGCATCCAGCCCCACATTGGCGAAATGCCGGACAGAGGCATCTGCCTGCACAACGGACGAACCGGTGGTGATGAAGTATTGATTGTGACCAATCCTATGTGTAAAAACTGCGCCCGTGTGCATCCGTATTTGAAGGATTTGTCGGCTCGGGCTTCGGTGTCGTTGATTCTTCTGACGTTTCCGGGTGACAAGGTAGGCAGGGAAGTTGCCCTCAGATTGATTGCTGCCTGGCAGATGGAAGGATGGGATAAAATGATAGAACTATTGGAAACGTGGAGCACAAAACACGTCCTTCATTCCTTGCTTTGTTATCCCGTTACCGAGAAAGCGGAGCAGATGTATGAAGAGCATTTACGCTATGCCATCGGGCAGCATATTACCAAAACTCCTTCTGTGATTGTGCAAAAGGGGTATGTACCGGAGGTGTATCGGATAGAAGACTTGAAATATGTATTGACATAAAGATATAACTTCATGAAGTATCTGTATAGGCACAGTAAAGCCTAAAATTAAATCTAATTGTAAAACCAATTTTTAAACAACATGAAAACAATGAAAGATTTTGAAGCATTCAAGTTGGATAAGAAGCAAATGAATGCGATTGCAGGAGGGGAAATCTACTGTGTGGAAGAAAATCCTGGTGGTGAATTCAGAACTATCACATATAGTGATGGAATTGAGTTAAAGGAAGCTCAGGAGCATGCGAGTAAAATCCTTAGCAATCCTGTTTGTGAGGAAGTGATCAAAGTTTGATTTTTGTGATTCCTTTGTCAGTCCAAGAGTTTAATATCTTGGGCTGACTCATTTTATTTTTAGTATGAAACATTTGTTATATATATGGTTACTTTTCATATTGAGTAGCTTTCTTCCTCAGCATGGAAACGATGAGACCAGAAACGTGACGGTCATTGTACATTTGGACGATGCACTTTCACAAGTGGAACAGACCGTCTATCTCCACTCTTATCTTCCGTGGGTGTCGGGCGGAGAGATGAATATCTGGGACTCGGTACGGACAGAAAAAGGGCAGAAAACAGTGGAACTGCAAGGGCTTCTGCTTCTTGAAGATAATGTAGAAATCACCTTCTCTAAAGAAGGCCCCAATAACTTGCTCGTTTATTTGGTTCCCAACGATACGGTGGAGATAGAGGCTTTCTATGATGATATGGATCAGATCACTATTAGAAAAGCATTGAAAGGGAAAGTGCATAACGAGATTATAGTATCTGACATGAGGACCAGAAGCATGTGGAAAACACGGCATCGGCTGGAGGATGAGGGGAAAAAGGACAGCCTTCTTCTGTGGTTGCAATCAAGTCAAGCAGAATCCGCATTATGTAGCTGCCAATGCCGCACGGGTGTTTTTGCAGGTTAATTTTAAAGATTACATCAGCGAAGACAGCGTGATGGTTTTGAGGCAGTATCTTGCAAAAAAGTGGCCGAATGACGTACGAGCCATTCGGAGAACTCAGAAAACAGTGGATAATTCGCAATCGGAAAGAAGCCTGAGAACCCGCCGTCGAATCAGTGACGTGAAGAGAGAAAAGGCCGTTTATCAGATGGCCAGAAAGAACACGGAAATAGGGAAGACGCTGTCGCTCAATCTGGAAAGTGCGGACGGTGAAATGGTAGCCCTGTCCGACCTGAAAGGGTGCCGCTACATTTATGTGGATGTATGGGCCACATGGTGCAAGCCCTGTCGTGCTCAGTTCCCGTACGTCAAGCAGGCTTTGGCGAAGTATCCGCAGGACTTGAAAGTGTATGCCGTCTCCATTGACAACAATCATACCGGGTGGCGCGAAAGTATCGTAAAAGACTCTCTGCAAGCTTTTGTCAATGTCATCGGTACGGACAACAACCGGAACCAGCTTCCGGAGGTGGCACGCTTGGGCGTGAAACTGATACCACGTTCCTTCCTGCTGGACAACCATTGCCGGATTGTGGCGAAAGACCTGCACGGGGAGGAATTGATACAGACATTGGATAGTCTGATGGCGCAATGAAGAAATTTCCCTGTTATATACAGCATAATGTAATGGACTGCGGCCCCACCTGCCTGCGCATGGTGGCCGCCCACTACGGCAAACGCTACTCGCTGGAAGGGCTGAGGGAAAAGAGTTTCCTGACCCGCGAGGGGGTGTCGATGCTGGGCATCAGCGAGGCGGCGGAACGCATCGGGCTACGAAGCATCTGCGTACAGGTGGATTACGAACGGTTGAGGGAAGCGCCCCTGCCGTGCATCGTACACTGGAACCAGCAGCATTTCGTGGTGGTGTATCGCATGGATGGGCGGCACGTGTGGGTGGCCGACCCGGGAGCGGGGAAACTGAAATATACACAGGAGGAATTCTGTCGCTGCTGGCTCAGCGCGAAGAAGGACGGGCTGGATACGGGCGTGGCGTTGCTGCTGGAACCTACTCCGGAGTTTTATGCGCGGGAGGACGACGGCGACGAGGGGGAGATGAGCAGAAAAGGATTTGCCTTTATGTACTCGTATCTGCGGCCTTACAAACAACTGGTAGGACAACTGCTGCTGGGACTGCTGCTGGGCAGCGGAATACAGCTGATGCTGCCTTTCCTGACACAGAGCGTGGTGGATTTCGGCATCAACAACCAGAATTTGGGGTTTATCTGGCTGGTGCTGGTGGCACAGCTGACGCTGACCTTCAGCAGTTCGGCAGTAGAGTTCATACGGGGCTGGATTCTGCTTCATCTGGGCACGCGCATCAACATCGCCCTCATCTCCGACTTCCTGGCCAAACTGATGCGCCTGCCCATGGGCTACTTCGACACGAAGATGACGGGCGACATCCTGCAACGCATCAATGACCACACCCGCATCCAGAACTTCCTGACGGGCAGCAGCCTGAGTGTGATCTTCTCTACGTTCAACATCGTGGTGTTCGGGCTGGTGCTGCTGCTCTACAGTCCGCTGGTGTTCTTCATCTTCATGGCGGGCAGCGCACTCTACGTGGCCTATGTGTGGCTGTTCATGAAGAAGCGGGCGGAACTGGACCACAAGCGTTTTGCCCAGCAGAGTGCCAACCAGAGCAGCGTGGTGCAGCTGGTGACGGGCATGCAGGAAATCAAACTGAGCGCGTGCGAGCGACAGAAGCGGTGGGAGTGGGAACGGATACAGGCACGCCTGTTCCGGGTGAACATCCGGAGTCTGGCCTTGCGGCAGTATCAGGACTCGGGCGCGGTGCTCATCAACCAGACGAAGAACGTCATCATCACGGGGCTGGTGGCCAGCTTCGTGGTGCAGGGCGACATGACGCTGGGCATGATGATGTCGGTGCAATACATCATCGGGCAACTGAACAGCCCGGTGAACGAACTGATAGGCTTTGCCCGCGACATGCAGGACGCCCGCCTGAGCATGAACCGGCTGAGCGAGGTGCGCGACAAGCCCGACGAGGAACCTGCCGGGCGGGAAACGATGCGGGACATTCCCCAGGGGAAGGACTTGCGGGTGGAAGACCTGAGCTTCAAGTACGACCCGCTGGCCGAGACCCCTACACTGGACCGTATCGGCCTGTGTATTGAGGCAGGACGCCAGACGGCCATTGTAGGTATGAGTGGCAGTGGGAAGACGACGCTGGTGAAGTTGCTGTTGGAGTTTTATCCGCCGGCAGCGGGCCGCATCATGCTGGGTGACATACCACTGGATGCCTACAGCGTGCGGGAGTGGCGGAAACGGTGCGGAGTGGTGATGCAGGACGGATTCATCTTCTCGGATACCATAGCGGGAAATATCGCTCCGGGGGTAGAGCATATTGATAAGGAACGCTTGTTGCATGCGGCACGGGTGGCGAATATACAGGATTTTGTCGCTTCACTTCCCTTGGGCTATAACACCAAGATAGGCAGCGAAGGACATGGATTGAGCCAAGGACAGAAACAGCGGATACTGATAGCCAGAGCTGTGTATAAAGATCCGGAATTTATCTTCTTTGACGAAGCGACCAATGCGCTGGATGCAAACAATGAACGGCGTATCATGGAGAATCTGCAGCAATTTTTCAAAGGACGCACATCGGTGGTGGTAGCCCATCGGTTGAGCACCGTGCGCCATGCCGACAAGATTGTGGTGATAGATCACGGCCGCATCAGCGAACAAGGCACGCACGAGGAACTGATAGCCAGAAAGGGACAGTATTATAGGCTGGTGAAGAACCAGTTGGAGATTTAGGAAAGATGGAAGAGCAGGAAAAGGATATAGAATTGAGGAGCGAGGAAGTGCAGGAAATATTGACGCGACCTCCGCATGCGCTGGTACGCTGGGGCATTACCGTGTTTTTCGGGTTACTGGCCCTGTTCTTTATAGGCGGGTGCTTTTTTAAATATCCTGATACGGTGGATGCTACTGTGACCGTCACGACCGAACATCCACCGGTATGGATAGTGGCAAGGGGAAGTGGCAAGCTGAAAGAATTGTACCGGCACGACCGGGACTCGGTGTATGCAGGCGATATCATTGCTGTTCTTGATAATCCGGCAGTTACGTCCGATGTACTGGCTCTGAAAGAAGAACTGGCCGGCTTTGCCATAACAGACAGTTGTGTGCTGGCCATGAAGTTTACGGAAAGGTGGGCGTTGGGCAGCATACAGGCAGCATACGCTTCATTCCTGAGAAACCTGACAGACTATCGCAACTTCCTGACGCTGGACCTTTACGAACAGAAAGTAGAGGCGACAGTGCGCGAACTGAATGAATATCGTAACTACATCGGGCATTTGCAACGGCAGGTAGAACTGGATAAACAGCAGAGTTCCATCGCTGAAACTGTGCACGACCGTGAAAAAGGATTGTACGAAGACGGATTGACAGCCAAGGCGGAATACGAGAAAGCACAACAGGAACTGTTGTCCAAGCGGCAAGGAACTGAACAACTGATGACTTCGCTATCGACAGCCCGTATTCAGGAAGCGCAATTGGAACAAAGCATGATAGAGACAAAGATGGAGCGGGAACGTGAGAAAAACACGCAACTGACAGCCTTGAAAACGGCATTGGATGAACTGAAAACACAGATGGATGACTGGGAACTGTCTTTTCTGTTTGTCAGTCCGGCCAACGGAATATTGTCGTACAACGATGTGTGGCAGAAGAATCAGAATGTGAATGGCGGAGACAAAGTGTTTTCGATTGTAGCCGAGGACACGGGGGCCATTATTGGAAAAATCAAACTGCCGGACTCGGGATCGGGGAAAGTGAGGCCGGGGCAGCGGGTAAACATCAGTGTGACGGGCTATCCGTATATGGAGTTCGGCTTTCTGACAGGACAGGTACAGACAGTGTCGTTGCTGGCTGACGAAGCCGGTACATATACGGTGACCGTCAGCCTGCCGCAAGAATTGAATACATCTTATGGAAAAACACTGGACTTTAGCGGTGAGCTGGCAGGAACGGCACAAATACTGACAGACGAAAGAAGCGTTACCGCACGTCTGCTAAGCCCGTTGCAATATTTATTGGAAAAGTATTTGTAGGATGTTTGGATCTGACAGGCTGCACTCCGGAAGTCAAAGCCTGAAAACGTAGTTATCGTCTTTTGTACTTCATTCGGTTTACACTATCTTTGCCCTTCGGAAGGAGGAGAACGGAGCAATGACCGAACGTAAAATCATTCACATCGACATGGATGCCTTCTATGCGTCCGTGGAGCAGCGCGACAACCCCGAACTGCGCGGCAAGCCCATCGCCGTGGGCCATGCGGAGGAACGGGGCGTAGTGGCTGCCGCCAGCTACGAGGCACGCCGCTACGGGGTGCGTTCGGCCATGTCGTCGCAGAAGGCGCGGAGGCTGTGCCCGTCGCTCATCTTCATCCCCGGGCGGATGGAAGTCTATAAAGAGGTGTCCCGCCAGATACATGAAATCTTCCACGAATATACGGACCTCATCGAGCCGATTTCGCTCGACGAGGCCTTCCTCGACGTGACCGTCAACAAGCCGGGCATTCCGCTGGCGGTGGACATAGCCCGCGAAATCAAGCGGAAGATACGCGCGGAGCTGAACCTGGTGGCATCGGCCGGCGTGTCCTACAACAAGTTCCTGGCCAAGATTGCTTCGGACTACCGCAAGCCCGACGGGCTCTGCACCATCCATCCCGACCAGGCGCTGGACTTCATTGCCCGCCTGCCCATCGAGAGCTTCTGGGGAGTAGGCCCCGTTACGGCCAAACGGATGCACCTGCTGGGCATACACAACGGGGCGCAGCTGCGGGCCCGCTCGCTGGAGATGCTGACGAGGGAGTTCGGCAAGGTGGGGGCGGTGTACTACGACTTTGCCCGGGGCATAGACCTGCGGCCCGTCGAGGCGGTGCGGGTGCGCAAGTCCATCGGGTGCGAGCATACGCTGGAGAAGGACATCAGCCGCACGTCGTCGGTCATCATCGAGCTGTATCACGTGGCGGTGGAGCTGGTGGAAAGGCTGAAGCGCAAGGGCTTTCGCGGCAACACGCTGACGCTGAAAATCAAGTTCCACGACTTCCGCCAGATTACCCGCAGCATCACCCGTCCGCAGGAGCTTACCGACCTTCCGGTCATTCTTCCTTTGGCCAAGCAACTGCTGCGCGAGGTGGACTATGCGGAGCATCCCATCCGCCTCATCGGCCTGTCCGTCTCCAATCCGCGCGACGAAGAGGCAGACCGGCACGGCGTGTGGGAGCAGCTCAGCTTCGAGTTCAGCGACTGGCAGTGAGCCTTCCTCTCCCGACAAATCTTCCTCCTTCGTTCCTCATTCTTCCTGAAAATCGTTATCTTTGCCGCCCCGAATGATGGAAGAGGCCGCCGTTCCCGGACGGAACGCCTTCTTCTGCCGAATAGAAGATTAGAAAATGATAGTTTGCATAGCCGAGAAACCCTCCGTGGCACGAGACATCGCCGACGTGCTGGGTGCCAAAGAGAAGAAAGACGGATACATCGAAGGAAACGGATACCAGGTCACCTGGACGTTCGGCCACCTCTGTACCCTGAAGGAACCTCACGAATATACCCCCGACTGGAAGGCCTGGAGCCTGGGCAGCCTGCCCATGATACCTCCCCGCTTCGGCATCAAGCTCATCGACAATCCCACTTACGAGCGCCAGTTCCGTGTCATTGAGAGCCTGATGCAGAAGGCCGACCTCATCATCAACTGCGGCGATGCCGGCCAGGAGGGAGAGCTCATCCAGCGCTGGGTGATGCAGAAGGCAGGTGCCACCTGCCCCGTGAAGCGCCTCTGGATATCTTCGCTCACCGAGGAGGCCATCCGCGAGGGCTTCTCCAGCCTGCGTCCTGCCTCCGACTTCCAGCCCCTCTACGAGGCCGGACTGAGCCGTGCCATCGGCGACTGGCTGCTGGGCATGAACGCCACGCGCCTCTACACCATGAAGTACGGGCAGAACCGCCAGGTGCTCTCCATCGGCCGTGTGCAGACGCCCACGCTGGCCCTCATCGTCAACCGCCAGCTGGAGATACAGAACTTCGTCCCCCGCCAGTACTGGGTGCTCAACACCGTCTATCGCGACACCACCTTCACTGCCATTGTCCGCAAGAGCGACGAGGAGCTGGCTCTGGAGGCCGAGAAGCAGAAGGAGGCCGCCGCTGCGGGCAAGAAGCCCAAGAAGGAGGAGGAGAACCGCGGCATCGAACCCATCACCGACCGTGCCCGCGGCGAGCAGCTGCTGGCCCGCATCAAGGATGTCCCCTTCACCGTCACCTCCGTCACCAAGAAAGAGGGCCGCGAGGCTCCGCCCCGCCTCTTCGACCTCACCTCGCTCCAGGTGGAGTGCAACAAGAAGTTTGCCTACTCTGCCGACGACACGCTGAAGCTCATCCAGTCGCTCTACGAGAAGAAGGTCACCACTTATCCGCGTGTAGACACCACCTTCCTCAGCGACGACATCTATCCCAAATGTCCCACCATCCTGAAGGGGCTGCGCGGCTACGAGGCGCTCACCGCCCCGCTGGAGGGAGCAGCCTTGCCCAAGTCCAAGAAGGTGTTCGACAACTCCAAGGTGACCGACCACCACGCCATCATCCCCACCGGGCAGCCGCCCATTAACCTTACCGACCGCGAGCGCAGTGTGTTCGACCTCGTGGCCCGCCGCTTCATAGCCGCCTTCTATCCCGACTGCCGCTTTGCCACGACCACTGTCGAGGGGGAATGCCGGAGCCTCACCCCCGCCTCCTCTTCCGAAGTGGGGGGAGAAGCGGACGAAGCCGTCCTCTTCAAGACCTCGGGGCGGCAGATACTTGCCCCCGGCTGGCGCGTGTGCTTCGACAACCGCGAGGATAACGACGACACCGACCCCGCCGACCCCGAAGCTTCGGGGCTCCCGGCGTTTGCCAAGGGCGAAAGCGGTCCCCACGTGCCCGAACTGGCCGAGAAGTGGACACAACCCCCGCGTCCCTACACCGAGGCTACCTTGCTGCGCGCCATGGAGACGGCGGGCAAGCTGGTGGACAACGACGAACTGCGCGACGCCCTGAAGGAGAACGGCATCGGCCGCCCTTCCACCCGCGCCGCCATCATCGAGACCCTCTTCAAGCGCAACTACATCCGCAAGGAGAAGAAGAACCTGGTGGCTACGCCCACCGGCGTGGAGCTGATACAGATTATCCGCGAGGAGCTGCTCAAGAGCGCCGAGCTGACCGGCATCTGGGAGAAGAAGCTCCGCGAGATTGAGCGCCGCACCTACGACGCCGCCCGCTTCCTCGACGAGCTGAAGCAGATGGTGCGCGACCTGGTACTGGCCGTTCTCTCGGACAACTCCAACCGCCGCATCACCCTGGCCGAGCCTGCTCCTGCCGCTCCGGCCAAGGGCGCCGCCTCTGCCGAGGCACCCAAGAAGGAACCCCGCAAGCGGGCTCCGCGCAAGCCGAAGGCCGACACTCCCGCCGCCACACCCCAAGGCGACGAACTGGTGGGACGTCCCTGCCCCCTCTGCGGCAAGGGCACCGTCATCAAAGGAAAGACGGCCTACGGCTGCTCCGAGTGGCGCAACGGCTGCACTTTCCGCAAGCCGTTTGAGCCGGGCGAGGTGTGAGGCACAAGCTCCGTCCATAAGGATGCCTGTGCCCCGCATGGCTCCATGCGGTTCTTCGTTTCCCTTCATGTCGCTTCCTCATCTTGGGCGTGCCGTTTGAGATTTCTTTCCTTTACATTCTGACACTTTGACTTTCCCGGCGCGCGAGATTTCGTTTTTTCGGCCTTCCGTCCGGCTTGCACGAAAAAACGGAAGAGAAAAGCTGTAATCGGTTGCATGGCAGCGGGATAGCGAAATCCTTACATTTGAAAGAGAAGAAAAAACGGTTTCCGGCGGTGGAAAATGCTCCCTTTGTGGCCTCAAAAAGCCACTTTGAAGGAGCCGACATCCCTTTTGGGAGGTCGGAACAAGGTTTTTCGTCACTCCGCACAAGCATTCTGCCCGCTCCGCACAAGCATTCTGCCTGCTCCGCGCAAGCAATCTGGACGGACGGAGCAAGCACGGTGGACGGACGGAGCCTGCCTGGTGGTGGCTCCGGGCATCCCGAAGAGGGCTTTCCGGCCTCTGTTTCGTGCTTTTTGCAGAAAGCCCGTGTCAGCAAAAATCTCCTTATGCTGACTTTTTGTAAATGTTTTCTTGAATTTCCGAACAATGCTGTCGGTCTCTGAAAAGGCCGTCCGAAGGCGTTTTCGGCCTGAATCCGGACATGGAACGGCTTCCCCGCCGGGCGCCGTCCGCCCATCGTTCCGTTCCTATTTCCGCAAGAATTCGCTCTTGTTGCCGAGGAGGCAGTGGAGGCGCCGGCGAAGTGCCTGGAGGGGCTGGAGCAGGTCGAAGAGGGGAAGGGTGAGGCGGTAGCGGTAAGGCTCGCGCAGGGTGCGGGCGGTGCAGTTGATGACCCCGGCCTGGAGGGCGAAGCGCAGGAGGAAGAGCAGGAGGGCAAGGGCGGCTGTCAGCCAGTGGGCATGGACGATGGCGGCCACGCAGGCTCCTGCCCACGCGGCATGGAAGGCGAGGCGGCTGAAGGTCTCGAAACCGGAGAAATAGCGCTGGAGGCCGCGGCAGAGGGGAGCCGTGGAGGCATAGCCGGTCTTTTCCTCCCTCCACTCCTTCGCCCGGAAGGGCGGGCGTCGGCGCACGGCGGCGTCGGGGTCGGTCTCTACGCGCGTGTTTTCCGCGTCGGCTATGCCGTTGACGAAGAGGTCGTCATCGCCCCGCAGCAGGTTGAGGTGGGCGGAGAACCCTTTATGGGCATAGAAGGCTTCTTTGCGGTAGGCCAGGTTCCGGCCGATGCCCATGTAGGGGCTGCGGGCCAGCGCCCATCCCAGGTAGCGCATGGCGCTGAAGAGGGCGTCGAAGGCGGCGTTGCGTGCCAGCCATCCGCGGCCGCGGTCGTAGCCGCTGTATCCCAGTACCACCTGTGTGCGGGTTGTGAAGTTGCGTGCCAGCAGTTGCAGCCAGCGGTTGCTCTGGGGCAGGCACTCGGGCTCGGTGAGCACCATCCAGTCGTATTTGCTGGCGCGGATGCCGAGGGTGACGGCCAGCTTCTTGCGGCTGATGTAGCGGGAGGAGTCGGGTATGAAGCTGTGGTAGAGGTTGGGGTATTGTCCTTCGAGCTGCGTCAGGTAGTCGGCACATTCGTCCTTGTCGCTGTCCGTGATGACAATGACCTCAAACTGCGGATAGTCTTGGGCAAGCACGGCAGGGAGGTTGCGGCGCAGGTTTTCGGCCTCGTCGCGGGCGTAGATGATGACGGAGATGGGGGCCTGTTCGGCGGTGAAGTGTAGTTCGCCGCGTTGTGCGGCCCTGTTGCGGCGGATAATGCGGTTGTAGAGGAGCAGGTAGTAGAGTGCCTGTACCGTAAACAGAATGGCGGCTGCCGTAAGCAGTGCTCCGGCAAGAGAAGAGGTCGTAATAGCTTCCATGTGTACGTATGTGGTCTAAACTGGGGGCGAAGTTACGAAATAATGGAGAAACTTGGAGTGGCTATACGGGTTTAGGTAGGAGGTATTAGGCATTTTTCAGACGCGGACGGGGCGGATGAGGCTTCCCGGCTGTGGAGCCTGTCCGCCCGTCCGCGTCAGTGCCGGCCCTTAGGCATGGCTGGTTGGCATCACCGGCACTTCCAGGAAGCGGGTCTCCGGGAAGTGGCGGGCGAGGTGGCGGCGGATGTAGTCGCGGGTGTCGTCCAGGATGGTGGTGTCCTCCACGGGCGGGTAGAGGTTGTAGAGCACCGTGTGTAGGGGGATGTTGCGGTGGCGGATGGCTTCGAGGCTGAGGAGGGTGTGGTTGATGCTGCCCAGCTTGCCGGAGGTGACGAATACGAGGGGATAGCCGCGCTGCTGCAGGTAGTCTATGGTGAGCAGGTCGTCCGTGAGGGGCACCATCAGGCCTCCGGCGCCTTCGACGAGCACGCGGCCGTAGCGTCCGGCCAGGGTGCGGGTGGCCCGGTCTATGCGGTCGAAGTCGATGGGGCGGCGGTCGATGCGTGCGGCCAGGTGGGGCGAGCAGGGGTAGGAGTAGATTTCGGGCATGGTGAGGCCTTCGCGGTCTTCGGGCAGGAGGCCGGTGCCCATGATGCGGCGGTGCAGGTCGATGTCCTCGCTGTGTCCGGTGTTGCCGGTCTGTATGAGTTTCTGGGTGATGACGGTGTGTCCCTGTGCGGCCCATTGGTTGGCCAGCCAGGCTGTGCAGTAGCTTTTTCCGGCGTCGGTGTCGATGCCGCTGACGAAGTAGATGTTGTTGCAGTTCATGTTCATAGTTTTTTGGCAATGATGTAAATGGGTTGGTAGGTCAGGGTGACGGTGCCGTCGTCCCGGCCGAAAAGTTGCGTGTATCGGTCGCAGAAGTCGTGCAGGCGGGTGCGCGTCCAGATGCGTTTCTCGGTGCCCGTCACTCCGGTCTGTTGCAGGTGGCGCAGCACGTCGGTCGGGGTGGCGAAGGCCAGGGGAACCGTCTCCTGCGTTGCGTGGAGCAGGCTGAAGTGGGGGAGGAGCAGGCGCTGCACTTCGTCCATGGGCAGATAGTCCAGCCCGTTGCCGGTGAGGGCGCGTATTTCGTGCATGTTCCGGGGGCCGAAAGTTGTGAAAGCCAGAATGCCGCCGGACCTGAGGAAACGGTGGCAGCGCCGGAAGAAAGCGGCAGGTTCGCTGAACCACTGGAGGGTGGAGCAGGAGGTGATGAGGTCGGTTTCTTCGGGAAAGTCCAGCACTTCGGCGTCGCCGGGCAGGAAGCTCAGGGTTGTCCCCCGGGGCACAGTCAGCGCGTCGACACATTCCTTCATTTCGGGGCAGAGGTCGTTCAGCAGGAGGCAGTCCGGGTGGAGGGTGCGGAGCAGGATGTCAGAGTAGCTGCCCGTGCCGCAACCGAACTCCACCACGTGCCTGAAGGGGCGGGCGGGGTCTGCGGCGTATGTCTGCACCAGACGCATCATCTTCTCGGCCACCTGGTGTTGCACGCGCGCCTCGCGGGAATAGGTGCCCCGTGCTTTGGCAAAGCGTTCGGCTATCAGTCGTTTGTTCATACGTCGTCCTGCAGGTATTGGTGGAACAAGGCTTCCTGGTAGTGCGCGTCCGCGGTCTGGCGGACGGGCGTGCCCAGCTTGCGCCAGGCTTCCAGCTGGTTGGCGGGAGGAATGATGCGGTCGGCCGTGCCCACTACGGCCAGGTCCCAGCGGGGGGCGCAGGGCGGCAGGGCGGCATCTTGGCGGGCAATTTCGGCCAGCTCCTCGCGCAGTTCGTCCAGGGGGCGGCGGGGCGTGCGCTCCAGAAAGGCGCGGAAGGCGGCGGAGTCGGCACACATGCGGCGCAGGAACTTGTGGAGGGAGGCGTCGGTCAGTCCTTCCAGCGTGCCGCGGTAGATGGCGGGCGGAATGCCGCACTGTTCGTCGATGGGGTAGGGAGTTCCGTTGATGGCCGTCCGGCGGCTGTAGGGCAGGGCGTGGCTGTCCATGACCCGTGTGGCAGCCCATACGCCCATGGACCAGCCTACGACATGGATGTCCGTATAGGCACGGAGGGGCTCGGGGTCGAAGTCAAGGGTGCGGTAGTCGTAGCAGAGCATGTAGTCGCAGCCTGCGGGCCGATAGTCCTTGAAAGGAGTCTCGTCCGCCCCCCAGCCGGCAAAGAAGAGCAGGAGGCGGGGATGATGTTCGTTGATGAGGAATAGCTGTTTCATTGGCGGTTAGCTGTTAGTGGTTAGTGGTGAGCGGTTAGCGGTTAGTAGGAAGGTGTGTCACAACTAAGTGATGGTACCTGACTCCCCTCCTTCTGGAAGGAGGGGTGCCCAACGGGCGGGGTGGTAGGCCATTAGGACATTTTGCGTATCAATTTTGTGTATTCACCTACCACCTCCCCCTTCGGGTACTCCTCCTTCTGGAAGGAGGAGAGCTTCAGATACTTTTGTTTTGACACGCCTTCTCCATGCGGAGCCGCTAACCGTTAACCACTGATTTAAGTCGTTCAATCTCTTCCTCCCGGATGTCCGCCGTCAATGAGAAGCGGATGCGGGAGGTGCCTTCGGGCACCGTGGGCGGGCGGACAGGCAGGGCATAGAAGCCGTGGCGTTGCAGCTGCTCGGCCAGCAGCACGGTGTCTGCGCTGGCGCCTACGATGAGGGGGACGATGTGGCTGGTGCTGGGGCAGGGATAGCCGCGGAAAGTCAGCACATCGCGCAGCTGCTTGCCGTTGCGGGCCAGCTGTTTGCGCCGTCCGTCCATCTGCTCCAGTCGGCGCAGGACGAAGAGTGTCCAGGCAATGTTGACCGGGGGCAGGGCGGTGGTGAAGATGAAGGTACGCATGCGGTTCACGAGGTAGTCGCGTACGGCCTGTCGGCAGACGATGTAGGCGCCCGCCGATGCGGCGGCCTTGCCGAAGGTTCCCACCAGGAAGTCGATGTCGGCAATGCAGCCGGCTTCCTCGGCACAGCCCAGTCCGCGTTCGCCGCGCACCCCGAAGGCGTGGGCTTCGTCCACATAGAGCAGTACGTTGTCGTAGCGGCGCTTCAGGCGCACCAGTTCGCCGAGGTCGGCCTGGTCGCCGTCCATGCTGAAGATGCTTTCGGTGACGAGGATGATGCGGGCGTAGGCGTTGCGATGCTGTTCCATCAGTCGTGCGGCCTGTGCCAGGTCGTTGTGGCGGTAGCGTATGCAGCGGGCGGCTGAGAGGCGGATGCCGTCTATGAGGCTGGCGTGTACCAGCTTGTCAGCCAGGATGAGGGTCTGTGCGTCGCTGACGGCGGGCAGGATGCCGGTGTTGGCGTGGTAGCCACTGTTGAATACCAGCGCCGCCTCGGTGCCGAAACGGCGTGCCAGCTCCGCCTCCAGTTCGTCGTAGAGGGTGAAGTTGCCCGTCAGCAGACGGGAGGAGGAGGACGTGGGCAGGAAGGTGTCCGGCGTCAGGCCTTGCAGGAACTCTTCGCGCAGCGGGCGGTCGGCAGCCAGGCCCAGGTAGTCGTTGGAAGACAGGTTCAGCATCCTCCGTCCTTCCACCACGACTTCCCGCCCGTCGTGCGTCAGGGCGGGCAAGTGCCGCAGGTTGCCCTTGGCTTGCAGGGCGTCGAGCTCTTCTTGGAGTTGTCGGATGAAATCCATCATATAATGGTTAATGGTTAATGATTAATGGTTAATGTTTAAGTTGGAAACCGCTACTTCCCCCCCCTCTCCTTGGGAGAGGGGCTGGGGGTGAGGCTCTTGAGAGGGATTGGGGGTGAGGCTCCAGAGTGCCTTTACTCCATCTCCCCCACAATCTTCAGCAGCCCGCTTGTCAGCCGGGTCAGTTCTTCGGGGCTGATGATGAACGGAGGCATCAGGTAGACCAGCTTCCCGAAGGGACGCACCCAGATACCTTCTTCCACGAAACGGCGTTGCATCCAAGCCATGTCCACGGGCCGGCGGGTCTCGATGACGCCGATGGCTCCCAGCACCCGGACGTCGGCCACTTGGGGCAGGCCGCGTGCCGGTTCCAGTTCGCGCTTCAGTTGTTCCTCAATTCTCCGCACCGTGCCTTGCCAGTCGTATTCGTCGGAAGTGAGCAGGCGGATGGAGGCGCAGGCCACGGCACAGGCAAGCGGATTGCCCATGAAGGTGGGGCCGTGCATGAAGACGCCCGGAGTGTGGTTGGAGATGGTGTCGGCTATCTCGTTGGTGGCCAGCACGGCCGAGAGGGTCATGTAGCCTCCGGTCAGTGCCTTGCCTATGCACATGATGTCCGGCTCCACTCCGGCATGTTCCCAGGCGAAGAGCTTGCCCGTGCGTCCGAAGCCGGTGGCTATCTCGTCGAAGATGAGCAGCACGCGGTGCTCGCGGCAGAGTCTGGCGGCCTCGCGCAGGTATTGCGGATGGTAGAACCACATGCCGCCTGCACCTTGCACAACCGGCTCTAAGATGAGGGCGGCCAGGGTGTCGGCATGGCGTTCGAGGGTTTCCTTCAGCGGCAGGATGTCGTCAGGGTTCCAGGCTCCGTCGAAGCGCGATTGGGGCTGGGGCACGAAGTGGCGCACGGGCAGGGCGGGGCCGAAGAGGGAGTGCATGCCCGTGACGGGGTCGCAGACGGACATGGCATTCCACGTGTCGCCGTGGTAGCCGCTGCGTATGGTGACGAAGTTGTTTTTCCGTGCTAGCGATGTTTGAGAAGCGTCGGCCAGGCTTCGGGCGTACCAATATTGCACGGCCATCTTCAGGGCCACTTCGACGGCCACCGAGCCGGAGTCGGCATAGAATATCTTCTGCATGGAGGGCGGTACCAGGGGGAGCAGCAGGCGTCCCAGCTCGATGGCGGGGTCGTGGGTGAAGCCCCCGAACATGACGTGCGACATGCGGGCCAGTTGCTCCTGCGCCGCGCGGTTCAGCACAGGGTGGTTGTAGCCATGCACGGCACACCACCAGGACGACATGCCTTCGATGAGTGTCCGCTCACTGCCCGGTGTCCAGGGGTCCTCGATGGTGACGGTGGCGCCCGACGCCCGCTTTACCTTATATACAGGCAGCGGGTGGGTAGTCGACGTGTAGGGATGCCACAGGTGTTCCTTGTCGAACTGGGCGGAGTTGAAGGTATATCCGGCCTCGCTGACCAGCTGCTTGTCGTCCGCCACCTTCGAGCCGAGGGTGGTCAGCAGGTCGCCCACGATGGCGGAGTTCACCCCGATGTACAGGGCTTTCTGCACCGCTTCGCGGCTCAGCTGGGAACGTCCGCCCGCAAAGCGCAGATAGGCCGTGGGGTTGATGAAGCGGAAGAGGGCAATGGTGACCAGTACTTCCTCTTCGCTCAGGTGCGGCTGGTTTTCCAGCGGTGTGCCGGGAATGGGACTGAGCAGGTTGAGGGGGATGGAACTCACGTGCAGGTCGCGCAGGGTAAAGGCAAACTCAATGCGTTGCTCCATGCTTTCGCCCATGCCGATGATGCCGCCGCAGCAGATGTCCATGCCTACGTTGCGGGCGGCTTGCAGGGTGTTCAGCTTGTCTTGTTGGGTATGGGTGGTACACAGGTTGCCGAAGTGGGAGGGGGCTGTCTCCAGATTGCAGTGGTAGCGGGTGACGCCGGCGTTGTAGAGTGCCCGCAGTCCTTCTTCGTCGAGAAGGCCTAACGAGGCGCAAAGCTGGATGGAGGAGTTCCGCCGCAAGTGGCGGACGGTGTCGCAGATTTGTGCGAGCTGTTTGGAGGAGGGTTTGCGGCCGCTGGTCACCAGGGAGAAGCGGTTGACGCCTTGCCGTTCGTTGTACTGTGCGTGCCTCAGGCATTCATCGGCCGGAAGCAGGTCGTAGGTTTCGGCTTGGGTCTGATAGTGGGCGGATTGTGCGCACCATTTGCAGTCTTCCGGACATCTGCCGGACTTGGCGTTGATGATGGAGCACATGTCGAACTCGCGCTGTGCGCAGACTTGGGTAATCTCGTGTGCGGCGGCATACAATGCCTCGCGGTCGGCCGCATTGGCCAACCAGGCGGCCTGTTCGGGCGATAGGTCAGTCCCTCCCAGTACCTGTTGTTTCAAACTTTCGATAGTCATATAGCGTAATGAATGCGGGATGAGGGCCACCGTGTCTTGTTTGCGTAGCGATGCGTCCGCAACGTTCTTGCGCAGGTTCCCGATGGTCACACAGCGCCCTATGCTGGCAAAGGCCGCGTATGTATTCCGGCTCCAGCGGCGGAAGCGGAGGTGTGTGGGAATAATCTGTTTCTTTTTCACGGTGACTTCATTGTTTTTTAGTGGACGCAAAAGTAGAAAAATAATCTGATTAATCGCTCCTCATCTTGATGGAAGTTTGGTAGATTGACCTTGAAACAACAGCCTTCTTCGCTGAATGTAAAGAAAAGCTTTACTTTAGTTCTTCCGAAGTCTGGAGTGATAAGTTCTCAACTTAAGTTACTGAAATCCGTACCTATTTTAGGTATTTAAGTTTCGCAAGTGCTCAACTTATTAGTTAACAAGACTTCAGTCAACAAGTCTACAAGGCTGGAATGCCCTGTTTGATAAAGTGCCGCTTGAAACGGCCCGCTGCAAACGCCTTGTCAACTCGTTAACTTGTTGCGGTGTGTTTTCTTGACAACTATGAGGCGGGGTGCATTTTGCTGCTCTCCCCCTCTGGAGAATGTCTTTTAACAATAAAAGGCCTATGTTTCAAACATAAGGGCCCTATGTTTTAAACATAGACCCCTTGGGTTTTAAACCTTCCCTATACAACCTCATTCGGTATGAAAAACTTCTATCGAAAAAGTAAAACTGAAATGGTAATTTTATTTTATATCTTTTCCATCCTCTATTTGGCTAAAGCACTTTATGCTGACACCCCTCAAAATGTCGGATGAACCATAAAAAAAGTTATCGTAAGTTTTTCTATTTTGTGAAATGTGTTGAAAGTCATAAGAAGTAACTATTAGAATGGAACATTGATTTCGTGGCATTATTCTGAATCCTCTACTGCCACCCCCGTCACTTACCCCTTTATAATCCTCTTTTCAGTCATTCTGTTTTTCCCTGTTTGTTGGCCACTTGTACGGCTCTTGATTGTCACTTGTGCGGCTTTTGATTGTCACTTGTGCGGTTCATGAGCGCTGCAAGCGCGGTTTTCACGCGCTTTTTGCCTTCTTTTTCTCCCGATTTTCCCGTTTTTCCCCTCATTTCCCAGTTTTCCGCTTTCGCGCGCCCGCGTTAATATAATTAGGTGTGCGTTCCTTTCCCCCTCCTTTCTTCCCTTCAAAAACCTGCCGTAAAACATAACTGTAAACCAACGCTTTATGAAAAAGTTCATGGAAAATCGAAAAAAAGTCCCGCGTATGTTTTGCGTGTATGCGAAAACCCGCTACTTTTGCACCCGCTTTCGGAAACGA
>NZ_CASFWU010000066.1 GCF_949298305.1 uncultured Bacteroides sp.
GTACATCAAGGAGGACGAATACGTGGAAGTCACCCCCAAGTCCATGCGTATGCGCAAGGTCATCCTGGACGAGACGGAGCGCAAGCGGGCGAACAAGAACTGAGCGGACTGTAATCGGTAAAATAAAAAACTTAAGTTTTGGATTTGATATTTCTCTGTTAATTAAGTAGCTAAGAAGTTAAGGAGTTAAGCCAATAGTTTTATAATGGTTAATGGTAAATGATTAATGGTTAATTTCATTCTTCATTTTCTCGTCTATCGGCTTTAACTCCTAAGCCCACCTTGGTGGGGTCTTTCCCTTTCGGGGTGAGTTGGAGGGGGTCTCCTTTTAACTCCTTTAACTCCTGCAAGTTTGGCTTCGCCGATTTTCAATTCGGTAAAACCGTAACTTGAGTAAAAAAGTGATGAGCGGTAAAAGCGGATAGCTGAAAAAGCTGTCCATTATTTGCCGCTCATCACTTTTTTGTTCGGTCCTTATTTGAAAGTTACATTTTCAAATATTCGGTTGGCTTTGACCTTCCCGTCGGTGGAAAGAATTGTCATCTCCACTGTATGTGTGCCCGAAAGCATCCCTTCCGTAACGTTGCAGCGCACGGTGCAGGAGTTTGTTACGGCTCCTGTTACAGGCAGACTTTCCAAAGTGACACCTGAGAAGTTGGAAGGAGCAATGATGATGGTTCCTCCGGTATATTCAGACAGCAGACGAGGGTCTTCCCGGACGTTGGTCACCCATTGATAGTTGGTTTTGCCGCTGTAGACCGTGTGGATGGTGCCTTGGGATACATTCCAGTTTTGCTGGTCTTTGACGTATTCTACCGACCATTTAGATTGCTTGTTGGGCTGATTCGGTTCATCCGTAAAGTTTACGTAAATCCGGTTGCTGCTTTGGCGGAAAGAAAAATGCTCATCGGCAAAGCGCAATGCCAATACACCGCATTCATCGCTGCTGGTGTAAGCAGTTGCTGCGCTTTTGAGTTCGGCCTCGTCAGGACCGGCAAAACCGACAGTGCGTTGTGTTCCTGTTTTTCTGTTCAGGTATTCGCTTAGTGTATTTACGTCAGTGATGTTCAAGGCTCCATTAACGCTTCCGCTTACTGAATAGCCTACACAGCCGAACTGAATGTCCATTTTCTGTGAAAGCAGATTGGACCATTCTATGATTTCGCGCGCCACAGCGTTGGCTTCTTCGCTCATACTTCCGGAATTGTCTACAAGAAAGACAATGTCAATCAAAGGTTTTTCCGTTTCGCCCGAACCGACATTGGCAATGGCGATGCCTTTAGGCTGGTTGTCAATTTCCATCCAGATGTTTTGTCGGGAATCACCTGTTCCGTACAGTTCCAGCCAATTATTGTCGGGTGTCTGAATACCGGTCAGAAGCAGACGGATGGATTTGTTATCGTACTCTTCTTCTACGGTTACAGAGAAACTGGGAATGGAGGTGTTCAATTCTTCTGGAGCGATGTCAGGATTGGGGGTGGCGACTGCATCTGAAGGCACACCGGTGATGATGCTTGGGTCTGCTTCCTTTTTTTTGCTCAACGTATATTTTTCACCGGATCTGAATAGGTACAAAGTACGTTCGGTACCCGATGTGAGGTTGATGTCCTCTCCGGCTTCGACGATAGCTGTTCCTGTTTCTGTCGTCAGTATTCCCATTTTGTCTCCCTGAACGAATTGCTGGGGAGGAAGAATGGCTTTGCATTGATTCGTTCCATTGCTGCCCATAATGACAGAGCCTTTTTCTCCCGTTGCTGTGAATGACTTGGCATTGAGGTCTACTTGGACTTTGTCATAGACATTGGTTAATGTAAAAGTGGCATTTGTCAGTTGGGATAAAGACTGAGAATAATCTATGATGATTTTGCTAAGCTGATGATTGAATTTAAGCGCAACCGTTTTTTCGGCCGAGGCATTGGTCGTGTATGCAGTCATCAGGTCACTGATGGTATAGTCGGAATCCGAACGCTGGTCGGGTTCTACCTGGAACATAAAGTTACTGCTTGCCTGTCCCGTGTAGGGGTATATGGCATAGTAATACAATGAAGAGCCGTCTTGGGGCAATACGATGCCTTCGCCTGACGGTATAAACTGGTAATTCAGATAAGTATAAGGCACATTGTTTGCATAATTGTTGGCTGAGATGATGCCTGATGCTCCTGAAGTGCTTTCTTGCATGGCGAAAACTTCAATTTGGTCTCCTGTATCGAATCCCGTGTCAGTAGCTTTTGTGATGCCACTTTCCCATGTGGGCGAGAATGTCACTTCAATGGATTTTTTCGGGGCGGATTCCTCCATCCCTTCCGTACAGCCATAGAAACAGCATAGTAGCCCTATGAGGGTCAAATGAAAAGATTTCATGATGTTTGAATTTGATGAGGTCCAGTAGATAGATTATAAGGAGGCTCCTGTTCAGGATTACTTTTGTGGAAAAGGAATCTTGTCCGGTGCCTCCTTAATTGATTGGATTTACTTTTTGTATTTGCTGAATGCAGAGAATCCTTGTTCAAAGTCCGGTGTTACGTTGTTACGTGTCCAGGCTGTATTCGCTGCCAGTCCGTCCCCGTCTTTAAATACCCGGAATACTCCTTCATCCATTAATTCTTCTTCGGGATCAGCTCCTTTCTCTACCATGATAAAAGCATAATACAAGTCACGGATACCGGAGGAGGTCTTTATTCCGGAAATGATGAGTGCTGTTTTGTATTTTATTCCATCGCTCACTCCTTCTGTATTGAAGAAGGCGGAGAAATAGTCTCCATAACCGCTGATGAATGCTCCTTTTCCTACACTTGCGCTATTGCCGGATTTGTCTTCATAATCCAACGTATTATTGGTGGTGTTTTGATTGTAAAAGCGGATATAAGTGTCCTTAACAACATCTCCCGGATCATATCCACCTACCCCTTGGTCCTCGCAATAGACGGTAACCATCTGGCTGATTAAGTATTGTCCTTCCACAATGGGAGGATTTATTCCGTTATAAATGGGCATATAGGGCTCCAACGCATCTTGTATTTCTTCAGGAACAACCTCGTCGAGACGGTCATCTGCTTCTCCCCAAGGATTGATGTCACCGATGAACTCTACTATTTCTTTGTTTTCGGTCATTGCAATGGTCAGTTCTGTCTGAAGGCCGGATTTAATTTCCATACTTCCATTCATGGTAACCGTATACTGTTCATTGCCAATGGTCAGTATGGCTATTTCAGTGCCGTCCTCAAACAGCTGGGGAGGAAGAATGGCCTTGAAACTTCTGGTCCCGTTGTCAGAGCAAATGACATCGCCTCGATTCCCTGTGGCTGTGAAACTTAGGCTGTTTAAATCAACTTTGGCGGTAGTATACACGTTGACCAGGCTGAGGCCCATGTCTCCACTCGGCCAATTGTCTCCTTGCAGGTTGATAATCATCTTTGAAAGACGGTGATTGAATTTCAAGGACACTAACGTTTCGTCCGTAGCCGTAGTGTTGGCTGTACATAAATCGCTGTTGGTATATCCGCTACCGCGCTGGTCTGATGCTATTGTAAATTCATATTGGTTTTTGGCATTAGAAGTGTAAGGATATACAGCATGATAGTAGACCTTGTCTCCATTTTCCGGCTTTTCGATGGCGGCAGCAGATGTGAATTTGTTGCCGTCGTAAGCGTAGCGTACATTGTCGGCATAGTTGCCGCTGGCAGCAATGATGCCTTTGTTGTCATTACCTGTTGATAGTACTCCAAATACTCCAATCGCGTCACCGCTATCAAATTGGGTGTCGGTGGCACGTGACAAGGGATTGATTGTGGCCTCGAAATAAACTGAACTCTCCCCTTGAGACGGAAGAGTGTTTTCGGATTCATTCGCACTGTCGCTTCCGCATGAGGTGGTCATCATGGCTGCTGCGACTAACATTCCATAAAAATAGCACTGTCTCATAATGTTGTGTTTTTATAATTTTACCACAAAACTAATAAATTTGGTACTGTTTGAAAACCTTGTTTTTCCAGTTTGGGACTATTTGGCCTTAATCGTGTGCTATTCAGATAAAATTAGTTACTATGTATGCAATTTTTATTTGAACGATTGTCGGGTCATGTCTTTGGTAGGGTGGATTGTTAGCCGGGATTGCGTGATTTGATAAAAAAGGAGATTCGTCGTTTGGCAATTGTCTGTTGGAGAGTTTTTTTAAGGAAAAGTGACCAAAAGAATATTTTTAAGTCCTAAATGATAAGGGAATTTTCCGGGGAAATGCTTTACTTTGTCATACCGCCAAACCCGGCGGCACCAAGAAGAAAGGAGCGGCTTATGAATCTGAACTTGCAGTTTATCAAGAAAAATAGTTTGAAGGTGTATGACGTGCTGGTACGTTATACGCATTGTACATTTGACCAGCTGGAGAAGTTCTGCGATTTGACGAGTACGGACCTCTGTCTGGCACTGGCGCAACTGATGCGGGAGAACAAGGTGGAGCAGTATTGCGTGCAACATGCCGTTTATTACCGTCCTGCGGGGTTGTTGCCCTGATAAGGAATAGGTTGTGTGTCCCCGAGGGAGGGAAACATGTACCGGCTTGAAACATAAATGAGGGCGTGTCCTGTTCGGGCACGCCCTCATTGACTTTCTTGGTTTTCCTGATTTCATTACTTTACTCAAGTTCGCAAGTGCAAAACTTGAGTTACTTTATTTGAAATAAATTCAAAAAGCTCTTTGTAGGTATCTGTGGAATTGGATCTGGAGTTCGAGTGGCTTGCAGATGATGGAAAAAGGGGCAGAAGTGGCAGCAGTCAACAATGTATTTTTAATATCACACAGACTGCATTGATATGTCTTCACTTTATAGACAGGGAAAAGGCACTGACAACCGAATCAGAACGGTATTTGACCAAAGTGTGTCTATTCAAGCAGTAGCACTGCAACGGTTAATGCAGTAGCACTGCAACAGTTAATGCAGTCGTACTGCAACAGTTAATGCAGTCGTACTGCAACAGTTAATGCAGTCGTACTGCAACAGTTAATGCAGTCGTACTGCAACAGTTAATGCAGTCGTACTGCAATGACTGATACAGTAGTATGACAGCAGTACCTTCGTTTTGACATGTCTTCATAAGCACACGGTGAGTGAAGGTATATTCGGCTTTGCCTTCTGGAATTTGCCGGCAGGCGAACTGATACCTTTCTTGTTGTTTGCTCAAACCCGGTAAATCCGGGGCTAAAAATGATAACGTTATCAAGTGCCCACGATAACGTTATCAAGTGCCAATGATAACGTTATCAAATGCCGATGATAACGTTATCATAAATCGGAGGATAATCTATGGCGGAGGAAAGGCACACATGTACTCTGCATAAAGTTCACTACAGAGGATT
The DNA here is from genome assembly GCF_949298305.1 of uncultured Bacteroides sp. GTDB lineage: Bacteria > Bacteroidota > Bacteroidia > Bacteroidales > Bacteroidaceae > Bacteroides. The sequence goes on from NZ_CASFWU010000066.1 coordinate 5,353, forward strand.
GCAGAGCTATTTCAACGTGGTAATTGGCGTAGATAAAACGATTCAAGTCCCTGACTATAACTGCCCGGCAGGATTTTACCTCAGAGACTTAAATAACTTAAGTTTTGGATTTGATATTTCTCTGGTAATTAAGTAGTTAATATATTGGTGAGTTAAGCCGATACATTGTGAGCTGTTTGCTTCTCTATTGGCTTTTAACTCCTAAGCCCGTCCAAGACGGGCGATAACTCCTTTTTAACTCCTTTAACTCCTGCAAGTTTGGCTTCGCCGATTTTCAATTTGGTAAAACCGAAACTTGAGTTAAATAAGGATGTCATCAACCGCACACTATACTTATATCCGAAGAGAAAGCCGTTGTCTGTCTCTTTGAGACGGATGCCGGCTAATTCTCTAAGTTGGGTGACGCATTTGGTAAAGTCGGAAAACATCAATGGGGGTGTGTCCTGTCCGGGCACACCCTCATTGGCTTTTGGGGATTTTCTTGTTTTTTCAGCGTGTTTTCGGTCGCCTTGGGACATTCAGTCCACGAACTTCACTTTCTCGGCATTGCGCGGCTTGGCGGCAGGCGTTTCGTCGGGATAGCCGAAGGCGATGCAGTAGAGCAGTTGGTAGCCCTCGCTGAAGCCCAGTTTCTTCAGGTATTCGGCCGCTTCAGGCGATTTCATGAAGGCTGCGGGACCGCCCAGACAGCACGAGCCGATGCCCATGGACTGTGCCGCAAGCATCATGTTGCCTCCCAGCAGGCCGCAGTCCACCTGCGAGAAACCGTACGTCGGGTCGTTGGCTACGAATACCACTGTAGGCGCATTGCGGAACATGTTCTTGAACGACGGGTCTTCGGCCGCCTTCGGATTGGCTTTTTTGTAGAGTTTGGTCACGCCGTTGATAAAGTCCGGATTATCCACCACGCGCACTTCCCACGACTGCTTGTTCTGTCCGTTGGGTGCGTTGATGCCGCAGGTCAGGATGGTCTGCATCGTGTCTCGGTTTACAGGTTGCGGTTGATATTTACGGATGCTGCGGCGTTCCATGATGGTCTTGATGACGGCTTCCGACTGGTCTATGCCTTTGGTGGCTGCCGTATTTTCCTTCTGTGAGGCGGGGCGGTGCATCCGATGGCTGCGCACAGGCAGAGGCCGCCCACGATACCTTTCAATAGTTTCATAAATGTTTATTTTAGGGGTTGGTTATTTCTTCAGTTCTTCTTGGGCACCCTCGAAGAATCCGTCCAATAGGGTGCCTGCTTTCTCCATCTGCTCCATGATGGCCTTGCCGCTGTTTTTGAACACGGTGGCGGCATACTGGCCTTGCAGGCGTGCCACTTCTTCCAGTTCCTCCTGGCTCAGGTCGTCGTAGGAGTTGATTTTCTCCAGCAGTTCGCTGAACTTCTTGTTGGCCTTTTCCCATTGTTCGGCCGTCTTCGCTGATTTCTTCCACGAAGTCTTTCAGGTTGTCGATGCGGCTGCTTTTCGACTGGCACGAGCCGAGGCCCAGTACGACAAAGGCCCAAAGGGCGAGTACGATGTATTTCTTCATAATAAAAACAGTGTTTGACAAATGTGTTTCGCGGCCGTCTGCTTGGTGGCGTAACTGCCTGGTATCTGCCTGCAAATATAACGGATTGGGGGAAGAAACAAAAAAGGAGTCCCGAAAAATCGGAACTCCTTTTGGAATATTTAGGTTTATAACCCTTCTGATCAGAGCTTCGGACCGGCAGCAACCAGTGCCTTGCCAGCTTCGTTACCCGTGAACTTGTCGAAGTTCTTGATGAAGCGGCTTGCCAGGTCTTTGGCTTTCTCTTCCCACTGAGCAGCGTCAGCGTAAGTGTCGCGAGGATCAAGAATCTTCGGATCAACGCCCGGCAATTCAGTTGGAACCACGAAGTTGAAGTACGGGATGGTCTTTGTCGGAGCCTTGTCGATGGAACCGTCCAGGATGGCGTCGATGATACCACGAGTGTCGCGGATAGAGATACGCTTGCCGGTACCGTTCCAACCAGTGTTAACCAGGTATGCCTTGGCACCCACTTTTTCCATCTTCTTAACCAGCTCTTCTGCATATTTGGTCGGGTGCAGGCTCAGGAAGGCTGCGCCGAAGCAAGCAGAGAAGGTCGGAGTCGGTTCAGTGATACCACGTTCTGTACCGGCCAACTTGGCGGTGAAACCAGACAGGAAGTAGTACTGAGCCTGCTCGGGGTTCAGGATAGATACCGGAGGCAATACACCGAAGGCATCAGCAGACAGGAAGATTACCTGGTGAGCGTGAGGACCTTTGGATACCGGCTTAACGATGTTCTCGATGTGGTAGATAGGATAAGAAACACGAGTGTTCTCCGTTACGCTCTTGTCAGCGAAGTCAATCTTGCCGTTGGCGTCAACAGTTACGTTCTCCAGCAGAGCGTCGCGCTTGATGGCAGCGTAGATGTCGGGTTCGCTTTCCTTGTCGAGGTTGATAACCTTGGCATAGCAACCACCTTCGTAGTTGAATACGCCTTCGTCGTCCCATCCGTGCTCGTCGTCACCAATCAGCTTGCGTTTCGGGTCGGTAGACAAAGTAGTCTTACCTGTACCGGACAGACCGAAGAAGATGGCAGTGTCGGTGCCTTCCATGTTGGTGTTGGCAGAGCAGTGCATGGAAGCGATGCCGCGCAGCGGGTTCAGGTAGTTCATGATGGAGAAGATACCCTTCTTCATTTCACCGCCGTACCAAGTGTTCAGGATTACCTGCTCGTTGGTCTTCAGGTTGAATACAGTAGCTGTTTCAGAGTTCAGACCCAGTTCCTTGTAGTTGTCAACCTTGGCCTTGGCTGCGTTGAACGATACGAAGTCGGGTTCGCCGTAGTTGGCCAGTTCTTCTTCGGTCGGACGGATGAACATGTTCTTTACGAAGTGAGCCTGCCATGCAACTTCCATGATGAAACGTACTTTCAGGCGGGTAGCCGGGTTGGCGCCGCAGAATGTATCCATCACGAACAGACGCTTGCCGCTCAGTTCCTTTACGGCTTTTGCCTTCAGGTCGGCCCATGCAGCTTCAGAGCAAGGCTTGTTGTCGTTCTTGTAAGCGTCGGAAGTCCACCATACAGTGTCCTTGCTGGCTTCGTTCATTACAAAGAATTTATCTTTAGGAGAACGGCCGGTGTAGATACCGGTCATCACGTTCACAGCACCCAATTCAGTAACCTGACCTTTTTCATAGCCTTCGAGGCTTGACTTGGTCTCTTCTTCGAACAATACTTCATAAGACGGGTTGTGGAGAATTTCCTTCACGTCTTGAATACCGTACTTGCTTAAATCTAAATTTGCCATTTTTTTTAAAGAATTTAAAAATTGGTATTTTGTTTATAATCTCTCTTGTTTCCATATACAGGGGGGAGCAGTGCCGGGATGCGGAGAGTTTGTCCGGCTTCTTTGTAACCCCCTTGTTTTCCGACTACAAAAGTACGATTTTCTTTAGGAAAGAAAAGTGCGATTGGGGAAATTTTTCTCTAATTCCCGTTCTTTTATAAATCCATAACAATATCTGCTAACTGAATGTTGCAAAACTTGTCTTTTTTTTTTGAAGTGAGGGCTTTTTAAAGTGAGTTGGACTTCTTTTCCAATTCCTTGGCTACCCATTGCGTCCATTCGTCCACGTTGTCAGTCAAAGTTTCGGGCAAGGGCAGCGGAATGCGTACGTCGGGAGCAATCCCCGTCTGGTCGATACCGTTATCGGGCAGGCGGCAGGAACGTGTCATGGGAATATAAAGAGTAATGCCGGATTGGGGCAGATTGACGCCGCGGCAGTTTGAATAATCAAGGCAACCTTTCGTGTTGTCCCGTCCGTAGATGATGGTGCGTTGGCTGCATGACCGTAGGTTCAGTACCATCTGTTCACCGGCACTGGCCACTTGGCCGTCTGTTATGAGTGCTGCCCGGCGGGGAAGTGGGAAGATGGTGTCATAAACAAGTTCTAACAGTCTGGGCGTCAAGGATACAAACTCGTCTTGCGACTTTTTCATGGTTTCCACCACTTGCTGAAGCCAATCCAATTCGATCTCTGCCATCTCGGCGATGTGTGCGGGTGTGTTGCGTATTTCGACCCCGTCCACATAACCCTTATGGTCGTACAGCAGTTTCTCGTATGGGTTGAATATATCATCGGTTCCTCCCCCGTTACCCCGGATGTCAATAATCAGATTTTCGCATCCCGAGGCCAGGTAGGCATCAATGGACTGATGTACCCATTCCAATGTCGGGTCATCTCCCATGCAGGAGGGGAAGCGGATGAGGAAAGTGTGGCCGGTCACTTTCCGGAAGGTTTTGGTGGGGTTATATTCTTTCATCTCTTCATACGTGGGCACTTCCCGCATGTAGGGTTGTGAATAGCCGCCTGCCCGTAAGTGGAAATCGCCAAACCAGGCATAAAGTTCACCTAAGGCTTCCCAAGGCTTTCGTCCCTGTTTGTCCACTTGTTGGCGGCAGCGGGCTTTCAGTGCTTCATATTGGTTTCGGGTTTGTTCTGTCACCAAAGTGGGAAATCCTACATAATTGGTTTCCAATTCCCGGACACCAAAATCAAATTCAGCCAAATCGGCGTTTGAAGAAGTCTTTTCCTGGCCGGCTAATGAGGTATAGGCAAATAATAACAGTGCATAGAAGAATAGTATTTTGATTTTCCCGTTTCGCATGAGTGTCCTTTTCATCTTTCCTTGCGTTTATATGTTTCTGCGGCAAAGATAATGTTTTCCTCCAAGCAAGTGGACGTATGTACAGGGAAAATCGTATTTTTGCATTCGGAATAAACAAGATACACGTTATGAAAGTAATCAATTTTGCTGAGACCAATACCGTGATGAACCAGTATGTAGCCGAGATACGCGATGTAAACATCCAGCAGGACCGCATGCGCTTCCGCCGCAACGTGGAGCGCATCGGCGAACTGATGGCCTACGAGATGAGCAAGGAACTGACCTATTCGGTGAAGCAGGTGCAGACGCCGCTGGGCGTGGCCGATGCCTGCACGCCGGACGACGACGTGGTGATTGCCACCGTCTTCCGTGCGGGCCTGCCGCTCCACCAGGGATTCCTCAACGTGTTCGACCGTGCGGGAAACGCCTTCGTCTCGGCCTACCGCTATTATAAGGATAAGGAATGCCGCGAGCTGGACGTGCACATCGAGTACATCGCCACGCCCGACCTCTCGCACAAGACGGTGCTGCTGGTGGACCCCATGCTGGCCACGGGCGAGAGCATGGAACTGGCCTACAAGGCTTTCCTGACGAAGGGAATGCCGGGGCGCCTGCTCATTGCCTGCGTGATAGCCAGCCGGCAGGGAGTGGAGCACCTGCAGCGGCTGTTCCCCTCGGACGACGTCATGCTGTGGTGCGCCGCCATCGACCCCGAGCTGAACGAGCGTTCGTACATCGTGCCGGGTCTGGGCGACGCGGGCGACCTGGCCTTCGGCGACAAACTGTAAAAACGTTCTTTTCCAACGCCTTGTCGGGCGGTCGCGGACGATGCCTGCATGGTCTGCGGACGATGCTTGCACGGTCTGCCGTGGATGCTTGCACGGTCCGCGGACGATGCTTGCACGGCCCGGACACCATGCAAGAAGGTGTGTCAAAGCTAAAAAAGACTGGCCTTTTGTTGTTTTTAGGCACGGATTGCACGGAATTTCACGGATGCTTATTTTTCTTTCTCCGTGTTTTCCGTGTAATCCGTGCCTAAAAGGAAACGATTTCTTAGCTTTGACACAGCCTCTCCCGTTGTCATTCCTGACCGCCTTCGGGGGGAGGTTGTTCAGGAACCTTTGAGGTTCGGGTTCAGGATGGCGTCCTCGTAGGGATAGGGCGAATACATGCGGCTGTCGTCCCAGGTGCCGGTGACGGGCACGGCCTCTTTGCGGAACACGCCCGGCGCCACCTCTATCAGGGGGTTCTCCTTGCGGAACTCGAAGTGGTCCTTGAAGCGGTACATGCGGAACATGTCGCGGGCGCGGCCGGCCAGTGCGGCCCAGTAGTATCCGGCCATTTCCCAGCCGTGCTCGTTGTAGGCGGCCTCGGCCAGTTCGTCGGGCGTCATGGAGGTGGTGTAGAGGTTGGTCGGCTGCCCGTCGGCACGGTTGCGCACGCGGTTCAGCATCTCTACGGCCTTGGCGGTCACTTGTCCCGAGCGTCCCACAGACTCGGCATACCAGCAGTAGACCTGCGCCAGGCGGATGACCTGGATGGTCTTTTCGCCGTACTGGGCCAGCGGGGTGGGGTCGGTGTAGTCGAACTCGGTTCCCCGCTCGGAGGCCTCGACGCTCTTCATGAAGACGGGTGCCACCACCTCGCGCGAGGGCGGGTCGGTGTCATACCACCAGTCGCGCAGCTCGCCGTCGGCCAGCATGATTTTGGGGAAGTAGGTGGCGTCCTTGCGCGGTCCTTCGGGAAATTCCTTCCAGAACTTGATTTCGCCGTTGGTGTCGCCCCATCCGCCCTGCTTCATGTCCAGCAGGAAGTCGGTCAGCGGGGTCATCTGGGCGGTGCGGTCGCGGTTGTAGTAGACGCCCAGCAGCAGCTCGGGGTTGTTGCTGTTGTAGGCCCAGGAGTGTATCTGGCTGAATTCGTCGAGCAGGCGGTAGTAGTAGGTGCCGTTTTCGGCGCCGTCTATCACCTCTTCGGCCTTTTCGGCGGCCAGGCGGTAGTACTCGGCGCCCTTGTTGAGCGGCCAGCCCGCCATGCACATGTAGACGTAGGCCATGGTGGCCTTGACGGCTCCCTGGCTGACGGCTATGTTGACGCCGTTGCGGGCGTAAGGCTCCTGGTCGTACATTACGGGACAGCCTTCTTCGGCTTTCTTCAGGTCGGAGACGATGAGCTCATAGACTTCTTCCACGGGGTGGAGCGGGGCGGCGTAGTTGATTTCCTCTTCGAGCATGATGGGCACCTCTCCCCAGGTGGTTACCAGGTAGAAGTAGGAGAAGGCTCGCCAGTAGTGTGCCTGGGCCACGGCGCGGGTTATCTCTTCGGGGTCTACGTCGGGGGTGCGCCCGGCGTTGTTGATGATGAAGTTGGCGGCCTTGATGACCTTGTAGCGCTGTTCCCACATGCTCACCAGCCACGAGTTGTTGTCCGTCACGTTGTACTGGTCGTGCTCGCGCAGGGGCTGCTTGTTGCTGGCGGGATGGGTGGAGATGTCGTCGCCGGCCAGGAAGTTGGTGCCGCAGTAGTTGTTCTGGCCCATGGAGGTGGCCACGACGGAGTAGAGCGAGTTGAGCGAGGCTGCCAGGTCTTCCTTGCTGCTGAAGAAGCCTTCGCTGGTAAGTTGTCCGTAAGGATGTTCGTCGAGGAAATCGCTGCACGAGGGCAGGCTCAGGGTGAGTGCGGCTGCCAGCGCGGCGGTTCCTATCTGTCTGTATAATGTTTTCATGTCCGTTGTTTTTTCGGTGGGTTGTCAAATCAGAATCTCAGTTTCACGGCAAAGGTGAACGTGCGCGGTATGGGGTAGGCTCCGTAGTCCAGTCCGTCGTAGCTGGTGTAGACTTCGGGGTCCATGCCCTTGTACTTGGTCAGGGTGAACACGTCCTGCGCGCTGAGGGTGAGCTGGATGCCTGCAAACTTGGCCACTCTGCGCGGTATGTTGTAGGAGAGGCTGACGTTCTTCAGCTTGATGAACGAGGCGTCTTCCAGCCAGAAGTCGGAGTTGGCATAGCTCTTGTTGTCGGTGTTGCTGATGCTGGGGTAGAGCGCGTCGGCCTTGTCCTGCACGTAGTCCCATCCTCTGAAGTAGGCGTCGCGCAGGGTGATGAAGCGCGACACGCCGCTCATGGACGCCGTTGTGAAGCGGCTTATGTTCAACCGGTTGTAGCCCGTAGCAGCGTTGAAGAAGAGGTTCAGCGTCCAGTTCTTCCACGTCACGGTGTTGTTCCACCCGAAGGTCCACTTGGGGCTGGCCTGGCCTTTGATGACGAGGTCGGCCGAGGTGGGAGTGGTGGTCAGCGAGCCGTCGGCTTTCTGGTAGAGGTTGGCGCCGTTCTCGTCGAAGCCTTTCCACTGGTAGACGTAGAAGGAACCCAGCGGGTAGCCCGGCTTCATGATTTGCATGGCACCGCCCAGGTCGCTGTAGTTGGCGTTGAGCACGAAGTCGTTGCCGGCCAGGTCCACTACCTCGTTCTTCACGTAGGCGGCGTTGAAGGTGGTTTCCCACACCACGGTGCTCTTCACGGGGAAGGTGCTCAGCGAGAACTCCACGCCCGTGTTGTTCAGCTTGCCTTCGTTCACCCAGTAGGTGCCTCCGCCGTTGTAGCGCGGAATCTGCTTCTGGAAGAGCAGGTCGACGGTGCGCTTCCGGAACCAGTCGAAGGTGAGGTCGATGCCCAGCAGGCTGATGTCTACGCCCACGTCGTACTGGTAGGTCTTCTCCCACGTCAGGTCGGGGGTGGCGAACAGGTTGCCCCAGTAGCCGGTGTATCCGGTGGAGGTTCCCCAGCCGTAGGAAGTGCTGGAGAGCATGCCCAGGGTGCTGTAGGCCGAGATGGCCTGGTTGCCCGTCACGCCGTAGCTGGCGCGCAGCTTCAGCTGCTTCAGCAGGCTCTGGTCTTCCATGAAGGCTTCCTTGGCCACGTCCCATGCCAGGGCGGCCGAGGGGAACCAGCCCCAGCGGTGGGCTTTCTGGAACTTGGACGAGCCGTCGGCACGGATGGCGGCGGTGAGGAAGTAGCGTTTCTTGTAGTCGTAGCTGGCGCGCAGCAGGCCCGAGGCCAGCGACGACTCGGTGTACGAGTTGCTCTCGCTCCTGACGGCGGCGTTGCCGATGTTCCAGTAGCCCACGCTCTCGTTGTTCAGGTTGGAGCCGCTGGCCGAGAGGCCGGTGTCGAAGGTGCGGCTTATTTCCCAGACGGCGGTGGCGTTGACGGTGTGGTCGCCGAAGGTGCGGTTATAGGTCAGGTTGTTGGTGTTCTGCCAGTAGCGGTGCAGGCTGCTGCTGTTGCTCATGCTGTTGATGGCTCCGGGCGCCACCAGCTTCGAGCTGAAGGAGTAGGAGGGGCTGTGGTCGTAGTCGTAGCCTCCCTGCACGGAGAGGGTCAGTCCCTTGGCCAGGCGGAAGAGCAGCGTCAGGTTGGCGTTCAGGTTGTAGCTGTACGAGTCGCTGTAATTCTCGGTCATCACGCCGTAGGGGTTGTTGCCCGTGCCTATGTTGTAGGGGTCGTTGTTGTAGATGCCCGTTTCGGGGTCGCGCAGCTCCATGGTGGGCGAGAAGTTGAGCACGTGGAACCAGCTGGGGGCGCCGTTCTCCTGGTGGATGACGGCGGCGTTCAGCTTGGCAGACACCGTCAGCCACGGACGCACCTCGGTGTCTATGTTGGCGCGGATGCCGTAGCGCTTGTACTTGGAGTTGATGGTAACGGCCTCCTGGTCCAGCACACTGCCCGAGAGGAGGTACTTCACCTTGTCCGTGCCGCCCGAGATGCCCAGGTTGTAGTCCTGCGTAAGGGCGGTGCGGGTCATGAGGTCTATCCAGTCGATGCCTTTCGTTCCGTTCCTGTAGGCTTCGAGGTCGGCGGCCGGGATGGTCTGCGAGCCGCGGATGTCGTTCAGGGCCAGCGCGTACTCGTAGGCGTTGAGCAGGTCGTAGTCCTTGCGCACGGTGGAGAGTCCCAGCTTGGCGTCGAAGGTGACGCGGGCTCGCCCTTCCTGTCCGTTGCGGGTGGTGATGAGGATGACGCCGTTGGCGCCGCGCGAGCCGTAGATGGCGGTGGACGAGGCGTCCTTCAGCACCTCCATGGATTGGATGTCCTGCGGGCTGATGCCGTCCAGGCCGCTGGAGGAGATGATGCCGTCTATGACGTAGAGCGGGTCACTGCTCTTGTTGATGGAGGTGGTGCCGCGTATGCGCACCTTGGCTCCCGCGCCGGGCATACCGCTGGTGTTCATCACTTCCACGCCCGCCGTGCGTCCTTGCAGCACTTCGGAGACGTTCTTCACGGGCTGGTTCTCGAAGCTGCGCTTGCCCACGGTGGCGATGGAGCCCGTCAGGTCGCTCTTCTTGACCGTTCCGTAACCCACCACCACCACTTCGTCCAGCATCTGGTTGTCCTCCTTCAGGATGATGTTGTAGGTGGAGATGCGTTTGCTGACTCTGGTTTCCTGGGTGAGATAGCCGATGTAGGAGACTACCAGGATGGTGCGGGGAGGCACTTCCAGCGTGAACTTGCCGTCCACGTCGGTGACGACGCCTACTGCGGAGTTGTCTTTGACGGTGACGGTGGCGCCTATGATGCTTTCGCCCTGTTCGTCGGTGACGATGCCTTTCACTTTTCTGTTGCCGTCCTGCGGTTCTTCGTCCGTGTTTGCGGTTTCTGTGTAGTTTGCCGTCTGTGGCGTGTCCTGTGGCAATCCGGATGCAATCTGCGCAGACAGGTTGGATGAGAGAAGCAGCATGATGATGGCGCTTGTCATCCACGTTCTTTTTCGACTCACTCTATTTTTCATATTCAGACATGCTTTTGATTTGTTTGTGAAATGAAATAATAAGGTGTGCCATGCAAGAAACGTGCCAGAATAATTGACGGCCTGCTAACGGATTGTGCCGTATGTGTTTATAAGTTGCCGGACACCGGGACTGTTGTGGGGATTGTGTGGAAAATGGAACAGGGGCAGTGTGGAAACTGGGTAAAAATTCCACACTGCCCCTGTCTGTCCGGCCTGTCCCTTCGGGGGAAGCGGCGGGCTTACTTGATGACTCCTTGCAGGTCTTCCAGCGTCAGCCGGCCGCACATCAGGATGATGACGAACTCGTCCTTGTTGTCCACCAGCAGCACGTATTCGGTGTCCTTCTTCCGCTCCTTGCTGTAGATGAGCACGCGCTCGCCCTCGCTCTTTATGCGCATCAGTTCCTCGTAGCCGTTGTCGGGGTTGATGTGGGCCGTGGCCTTGCGGAGCTGGTCGGCCACTTCGCGGTTCTCGCACGAGAGGATGTTGAGGCTGCTGATTTTGCCGGTCACGCTGTCTATGTGGAGGCCGATGTCGTTGCTCTTCATCAGGCCGAACATCTTGGGCGAGATGTAGACGGAGGTGACGCCGGGCATGTCGGCGAATTTCTCGAAAAAGCTTTCCTGGGCCAGTGTGGGGAGGACGGCCAGCAGGAGGGCTGTCAGTAGGGTATATATCCGTTTCATTGTCTGAGTTTTTGTATGTTGTCTATCTTTTCCTGTATCTCTTGTGTGGTGGTTTTCACCTTTTCCATCTGCCGGGTGCCTTTGTCCAGCGCCTTGGCAAAGAGTTGCAGGGCCTTCTGGGTTTCGGCGTAGGCCTCGCGGGGGTCGTCGAAGGTGTCCTTCGGCCCGTTGTCCGTTTCGCGGAAGATGCCGATGCCTGCGGCCAGCAGCACGGCGGCGGCAATGCCTGTGGCGGCGTACCGGGCGAAGGGGTTCAGGCGGTGCGTCTGCGGGCGGGCGGCGGGCTTTTCCTGCCGTTCCCAGCAGTCTATCTGTGCGGACAGCCGTTCTTCCAGCCCTTCGGGGAGGACGGGCGGCGTCTGGCGGGCGAGGGCGTCCAGTTGTCTGAACAGTTCCTGGTCGGCCTCCAGCTCCTGCGGCACCGTTTCTGCGGCGAAGAAGGTTCTCAGTGTCTTTTCCTCGGCCTCGCCGGTCTCGCCGTTGTAGTACCGTTCCAGCAGTCTCTTGATGTCTTCGGTCTTCATTTTCATCTTCCTTTCGTTAAGCGGTTAAACTGTTCCCGTATCCGTTTGCGGGCTTTGCACAGGGTGGCGCGTATGTTGACGGCGCTCAGCCCCGTGGCCTGTTCTATCTCTTCCATCGAGCAGCCGTTCACGTCGCGCAGCCAGACGACCTTCTGCTGCACCTCGGGCAGGCGGCCTATCAGCCGTTTCAGCTGCCGGGCTTCGTCCCGTGCCTCCAGTTCGCGCTCCGTGTCGTCGTCGGCGCTCAGGGTGAGGGTGTCGGCGGGGGTGTCGTCCGTCCGGTAGCGGGCGTTGCGCAGCAGGTCGAGGCAGAGGTTGCGGGTCAGCATCACGCAGTAGGCCTCCGCGTTGGCGGCTATGTTCAGTTCGTGGCGTTTGTTCCAGAGCTTCAGGTAGGCTTCCTGCACGATGTCCTCGGCATCCTGCGGGTTTCGCAGCAGGGCGTAGGCGGTGCGGTAGAGTTTGGCGTGGTGGGGCAGAAAGAGGGCTTTGAACTCATTCGCCTCCATGCCGTTTGCCCGTTTCCTGTTCAACCAGTCCGTCGATGTCTTCCAGCCTGAACTTGCCTTTCAGCAGTATCAGGGCGCAGTCCTCGTCGCCCTCGCAGACGATGAGCAGCTCTCTGACGATGTCCTTTTTCTGCTTCATCAGAATGCGCACCTTGTCGCCGTCGTCGTTGACGCGCATCAGCGTCTCGTACTCGTCGTCCTTCAGGTTGGCCAGCCGTTTTCTGAAGCGTGCCTTCACGGCGGGGCTGCAGTCCTCCAGGTCCAGTACCTTGACGCTGCTTATCTTCGAGGCCAGTCCGTCTGCCTCGTCGTCCTTGTCCGCAAGCATCGTGCCGAGTTTCATGACGAAGGAGGGGATGCTGACGTATTCGGCCTTGTGCTCTTCCTTGAACTCGCGGAAAATGGCGTTCACGTTTCCGGCCTGTATGCTCCGGGCGGCTCCCAAGGCCAATAGTAGTATGAATAGATACTTCTTCATCTGTTTTCTGTGTTTTTAAGATTGAATAATCGGTTCGTTTCTCAATGCGCATTCTGTATGAAAGACGGGTTGACGGCCGATTATGTTGCAAGCCACGGCGTGTTTTTTTGTTTTTCGCTCTGTGGTTGGGGGGAAAAACGCAGATTGACGCAAATTATCGCAGATAATTATATTTCTTCTTTGCGTTAATCCGCGTTAATCTGCGTTTACTTCTTCCGATGCGGTGGAGGTTATGAAACGCAGATTATCGCAAATTATCGCAGATTATATATTATTCCTTTGCGTCCATCTGCGTTTAATATCACCAATGCCTGCGCCGCACAGAAAAGGCGGGCCCGCAACCTATGCAAACGAGGTTGCGGCCCGCCTTCCGTCTCTTTTTCGGGGTATGTGCCTGTCTCTTACTTCACCTCCCAGGTGTCGTTGGTCAGCAGCAGTTCCTCGAAGTTGTGGTATTTCTTCTTGGCGGAGACTTCCTCAATCTGCTGGTGTACGGCCTCGTCGTAGGTAGGCTCGTCCACGTCGCGGATGACACCCAGGGCGATGGGGAAGTCGGGGCCTTCCATCAGAGCCAGCTTCAGCTGCAGGGTGTTGTCCATGCAGTGCGCGTCGTGTACCAGGATGTCCTTCTCGGTGATGCCGTTCTCGCCCAGCTTCACCACCTTCAGTCCGAAGCCTTCCTGCATCAGGCCGTATTCGTTGTTCTCGCCGAAGAGCATCGGTTTGCCGTGTTCCAGGTAGATGGCGTTCTTGGCGCGGTCTTCCTTCTTGGCCACGGAGTCGTGAGTGCCGTTGTTGAAGATGACGCAGTTCTGCAGGATTTCGCAGACGGCGGCGCCCTTATGGTTGTAGGCCGCCTTCAGTATCTCTACCGTGCCGGCCGCATCGGTGGCCACGGCGCGGGCAAAGAAGCGTCCGCGTGCGCCGAAGCACAGCTCGGCGGGATGGAAGGGGTCTTCCACGGTGCCGTAGGGCGACGACTTGCTGACGAAGCCGCGCGGCGAGGTGGGCGAGTACTGTCCCTTGGTGAGGCCGTAGATGCGGTTGTTCAGCAGAATCATGTTCAGGTCGATGTTGCGGCGCACGGCATGGATGAAGTGGTTTCCGCCGATGGCCAGTCCGTCGCCGTCGCCCGAAATCTGCCAGACGGCCAGGTTCGGGTTAACCACCTTGGCGCCTGTCGAGATGGCTGCCGCACGGCCGTGGATGGTCTGCATGGCGTAGGTGTTCATGTAATAGGGTAAGCGGCTGGAGCAGCCGATGCCCGAGATGACGGCCGTTTCCCACGGAGCCTTTCCGATTTCGGCCATTGCCTTGTGCAGTGAAGCCAGGAAAAAGTGGTCACCACAACCCGGACACCACCGGGGTTGTCCTTTCTTGAAGTCTTTTGCTGTATATTGGTCCATAGTTTTTTAGTTTTTAAGTTGGTGAGTTTTTTAAGTTTTTAAGTTCTTAAGTTTTTGAGTTCTTAAGTTTTTGAGTTCTTAAGTTTTTGAGTTCTTAAGTTTTTAAACTCACTCATTGATGATGCGGCTGAAGGCGTCCACCAGTTCGGCTACGACGAACGGCTGGCCTTTCACCTCGTTGAACTGGTAGGGCGTGAAGTTGTCCACCTTCATGCGCAGGTAGGCGGCAAACTGGCCCAGGTTCTGCTCGGCCACCACTACCTTCTTGTAGCGCTTCAGCACCTCTGCCGTGTTCTTGGGCAGCGGGTTCAGGTAGCTGAAGTGGGCCAGGGCAACCTTCTTGCCCAGCTGGTTCAGGATGTTCATGGCCGAATAGAGGTGGCCGTAGGTGCCGCCGAAGCCCACGATGAGCAGGTCGGCATCGTCCACGCAGCCCTGTACCTGTACGTCGGGTACGGGAATCTTGGCTACCTTCTCGGCGCGCAGGTGGCACATCAGGTTGTGGTTCTCGGGGTCGGTGGAGATGGCTCCCGTCCAGCTGTCCTTCTCCAGTCCGCCCAGGATGTGCATGTAGCCTTCCTGTCCGGGGATGGCCCAGTAGCGCACGCCCGTCTCGGCGTTGCGGCGGTAGGGGGAGTAGATGCCCTTCATCTCGGCGGGGGCGTAGGGCGGGTTGATGGCGGGATATTCGGCCAGCTTGGGCAGCTTCCAGGCGCCCGAGCCGTTGGCCACGAAGCCGTCGGTGAGCAGCACTACGGGAGTCATGTGCTCCAGGGCTATCTTGCAGGCCATGTAGGCGGCGTCGAAGCAGTTGGTGGGCGATGTGGCGGCGATGACCGGCATGGGGCTTTCGCCGTTACGGCCGAAGAGGGCCTGCAGCAGGTCGGTCTGCTCGGACTTGGTGGGCAGACCCGTTGAGGGGCCGCCGCGCTGTACGTCCAGCACCACGAGCGGCAGCTCGGTGATGACAGCCAGGTTCATGGCTTCGGACTTGAGGCAGACGCCGGGTCCCGAGGTGGAGGTGACGGCCAGCGCGCCGGCAAACGAGGCGCCGATGGCGGTGGCGCAGCCCGAAATCTCGTCCTCGCACTGCACGGTCATCACGCCCAGCGACTTGTGCTTGGACAGCTCGTGCAGCACGTCCGTGGCGGGGGTGATGGGGTAGGAGCCCAGGAACAGCTTCAGGCCGGCCTTCTCGGCGGCGGCAATGAAGCCGTAGGCCGTGGCCTTGTTGCCCGTGATGTCCATGTAGCGGCCCGGCACGGTGGTCTTGCTCTCTATCTTGTAAGTGTGGGCTACGGAGGCATGCGTGTTGTGTCCGTAGTCGTATCCGGCATGGATGACTTTGATGTTGGCCTCGGCCACTTCGGGCTTCTTGCCGAATTTCTCGCGGATGAAGTCTTCCGCAATCTTCAGGTCGCGGTTGAAGAGCCAGCACACCAGGCCCACGGCGAACATGTTGCGGCACTTCAGGATGGACTTGTTGTCCATGCCCGTATCGGCCAGGCAGTCCTTCACCATCTTCGAGATGGGTGCGGCAATCACATCCTGCTTGATGCCCATTTCCTCAATGGGGTTGTCCGTCTTGAAGGCGGCCTTCTCCAGGTCGGCCTTCTGGAAGGCGTCCGTGTCGATGATGATGCAGGCCGTCGGCTTAGCAAACTTGTACTGCGTCTTCAGGGCGGCGGCATTCATGGCCACCAGCACGTCGCACTTGTCGCCCGGCGTGTAGACCTTGCCGGCGCCGATGTGCACCTGGAAACCCGAAACGCCCGTCAGCGAGCCTTGCGGGGCGCGGATGTCCGCCGGATAGTCGGGGAATGTACTGATGTCATTTCCTACCGTAGCCGAAACTGTTGAAAAGATGTTTCCGGCGAGCTGCATACCGTCACCGGAGTCTCCGGAGAAGCGGACTACCACTTGCTCCAGTTCTTTGACCATCATGTCGTTTGCCATAAACTTACGATTTACTTACGTTGTTGTTGTAATATGCCATTAATAACTTGTTTGGCGCGCAAATTTCGCAAAGTTAATTGGATTAACAAAACTTTTTTTCGGAAAATCGGCGGAAAGCATTATCTTTGTGGCCTCATTCTTTCGCTATATGCGGAATCTATGCAAAAGGTCTTGTAGTTCAACGGATAGAATAGAAGTTTCCTAAACTTTAGATCCGGGTTCGATTCCCGGCGAGACTACTTCCCCCTTCCCAGTTTACGTTTTTTTAGCAGTGCCCTTTTGCGGTTGGCCGGTCTGTGGCCCGCTTTGGGTATGTCCGGCGGGTGTCTTTGGCCTGTACGGGATGCTTGCATGGTGCGTACGCAATGCCTGCACGGTCTGCGCACGATGCCTGCATGGTCTGCGCACGATGCCTGCATGGTCTGCACACGATGCCTGCGCGGTCTGTGCGAGCCGTACCGGCAGGCGCGTCTCATGGTTTTCTGTGTGCAATGTCGGCTGGCTCCGTCCTATGCCCGCCCTTTCTGACTCCTGCTGAAAAATGACTTTCCTCGCGTCCTCTGGACGCACCGCTCGCCCCCGTTTTCGGGGGGGAGCTATTGAGGGGGTATTCTTTACTATGCTATGCTGTGCTATGCTATGCTTTGTGCCTTTTGGTACATGATTAAGGCGTTTTCCGGCTTTATCTGTTACAGAAATGTCCTTTTCTGTTACGGATAAGGGGTTATGCGTTCACTTTATTTTCGCGGCCGTCCGTATGGGCCGGAACGCGCATGCCATGTGCCTTCGGGTATGCGGAGGACCGCCGGCGGGCCTGTTCCGAACGCGGTAGGCGCAAAAAAAAGAGAGGACGTACGCGGGTACGCCCTCTCTTTCATTTGTATAGGAAATTTATCTTGCTTTTTCAGTTCTTTTCGGTTTCTGCATTCGGATTGTCCTTAATCATTGTGTAGGCAATGGGGGACGCAACGAACAGTGAAGACAGCGTACCGAAGATGACACCCAGAATCATGGCGAAGGCGAAGCTGCGGATGGAGTCGCCACCGAGGATGAAGATACACAGCAACACGATGAGGGTACTCAGTGAGGTGTTGATGGTACGTGCCAGGGTGGTGTTCAGTGAGTCGTTGAACAGCTGCAGCTTGCTGCGCTTGGGATAGAGGCCGAAGAACTCACGTACACGGTCGAAGATAACCACCTTATCGTTGATAGAGTAACCGATAGCCGTCAGGATGGCACCGATGAAGGTCTGGTCGATTTCGAGCGAGAACGGCAGGATGCCCCAGAAGATGGAGTATGCACCCAAGATGGCGATGGTATCGCAAGCCAGAGCTGCTACAGAACCG
>NZ_CASFWU010000067.1 GCF_949298305.1 uncultured Bacteroides sp.
GCTTAAGCGTATATTTTGTCATCATGGCATCAAAAAACTTGCAGAATTCATCTGCCATACAAAATAATTCTATAACTTTGCTTTCGGTGATCATAGCGATTATTGTTTGTAAATCTTTGTAATTCAGCACTATAAAGATACAACAATTTTCGCTAATCACCAATTTTACAACTACTTATAATTCATCGAACTCACGTTAATTAGCTTAAAAATCCGAAGTAAATCATTCAAACCGTCGGTCCGCCCGGCATCTGTCTGCCCGCCATAGGCTGGCAGCCCCGAAGCCAACACGGCCGCTCCTGCCCTTTCAGGAGTCTTTCCATCATTTCCATTTACATGAAATCCATTAAAAACCGTACGCCTGCTTGCGGACAGCCTTGTAGTCCGCCTCTGCCAGAAAGACAATCTTGGCAAATTCGCTGAAGTCATACGAATGGCAGTTGATGGTCAGCAACGCTCCTTCACTGTTGCACGGAGCCCCTGCCGCCACCACTTGTCCGGGGCTATACTCCGCCTTCAGCCGGGCGTTGCTATAATTGCTGCTGAAGGGATTCATCTCTCCCAACGTAATCAGATGGTCGTCTGCCTTCATCAGGGCATAGTAGAGACGGGTGTTCCGCAATGAATATTCGCCGTCCGCACAGTCTCCGGCAGATTCGCGCACCGTAATGTCACGCTTGGGAGTTACTGTAATGCGTACCTGGAAAGAGCCCGTTCCCGAACCGCCCTGGTAGTCGGCTATCCGGGCTCCCGTCACTTTCAGGTCGGGATATACGTCGCCCGTACACAGGATTTCGCGTCCCACCAGCTTCTTCCCTTCCTCGACAGCTTTCCGGCTGGTCTCGGCCACATACTCATTATACTCCGCCAACTTCTTCTGATAACGTTCCACATCGCGTTCTTCACGCAGTTCCTTGTCCAGTTTCTCCTTTTTCTGGGCCATCTCTACAAAATACGTGGACACCCTGCCCAACGGAGCATCGTCTCCGCCCGAAGACCCCGTCCCGGAACCTCCACACGATACGAGAAATACAAAAGCCACACAAACGGCCGACATCACCTGGCCTGCAAAAAATACTTTTTTCATAATGCTTGAATATTTATTAACTGTTAGGTTTCCCTCTGAAAATTGTCCCCCCACGGATTTCCTTAAAACAGGACAAAAGGCATACATACCGCCCCTGGGGGAACGGACTCATTGCAAAGAAATAAGAATCCGACAAACACGGCATCACTAAAATCAGTGATTTTTCTGCCCGAAGGAATGGTGCAAACAGGTATTCGCCCGTTTTTTCAGCAGCATGCCACTTCGGCCGGCCCTTCATTCCCCTCTTCCGCCAGCATACCGCCCGCAAAGAAGCATTCGCGGCAGATGCAGGCGGCACATGAAAACATGTGACAAAAGACGGCAGGTGACATCACCCCGATTAAGGGGTGCGGAAAAAGGTTGGGACGGAAACGTACGGACAGAAAGGAACAGACCTGCCACGAGGCTTGGCGGAAGAAATGCGAAAAGAGGAAAAGAGGGAACTATTTCCCCGCCGGAGGATGCTTGCACGGTGTGCGGACAATGCTTGCATGGTGCGTGGACGATGCCTGCATGGTGCACGGACGATGCTTGCATGGCCTAAGCACTGATTATCAACAAAAAAAGAACGGGCCTTGCGGAAGCATGACCCATTCTTTATCATAAGTTCGGATGTACCGGATGACCGGCAGGCAAGACTGCCACAACAAGGCGTGGCATATTCACAGACGCCCCCGTTCCTCCAGATAGGAGTCCTTGAAGCCCAGGAAGTAGAGCACACCGTCGAGGCCGATGGTGTTGATGGACTGCTTGGCGTTGGCCACCACACGGGGCTTGGCGTGGAAGGCGATGCCCAGGCCGGCCTCGGCAAGCATGGGCAGGTCGTTGGCTCCGTCGCCCACGGCAATGGTCTGCGCCAGGTTCACGTGCTCCACCTGCGCGATGAGCTTCAGCAGCTCGGCCTTGCGTCGTCCGTCCACAATCTCGCCCACATAACGGCCCGTCAGCTTGCCGTCCTCAATCTCCAGTTCGTTGGCATACACATAGTCTATGTCATACTTGTTCTTCAGGTAGTTGCCGAAGTAAGTGAATCCGCCCGAAAGGATGGCAATCTTGTAGCCGTACTGCTTCAGTACGAACATCAGGCGGTCCACCCCTTCGGTGATGGGCAGGTTGCGGGCGATGTCCTCCATGACGGAGACATCCAGCCCCTTCAGCAGGGCCACCCGCTCGGTGAAGCTCTCCTTGAAGTCAATCTCTCCGCGCATGGCCCGCTCGGTGATGGCGCGCACCTTCTCGCCCACCCCGGCCCGTTCGGCCAGTTCGTCTATCACCTCCGTCTCTATCAGGGTAGAGTCCATGTCGAAGCAGATGAGCCTTCGCATGCGGCGGTACATGTTGTCCAGCTGGAAGGAGAAGTCCATCTCCAGCTCTCCGGAGAGTTTCAGCAGTTCGGACTGCATGGCGGCACGGTCCTTGGGAGTGCCACGCACGGAAAACTCAATGCAGGCCCGAATGCTTTCCCTGCGCTCGTCCAGGGGGATGCGGCCCGTCAGTCGCTTGATGGCGTCAATGTTCAGGCCCTGTTCGGCCAGCACGGAAGTCACTGCCTGAATCTGCAAGGCAGACAGCTTCCGCCCCAGCAAGGTAAGGATGTAACGGTTCTTGCCCTGCATGCTCACCCACTCCTCGTACTCGTCTTTCTTGACGGGATAGAAGCGGATGTTCACTCCCAGTTCGGAAGCCTTGAAGAGCAGGTCCTTCATCACATAGCCGGAATACTCGCCGGCCACACGAATCAGAATGCCCAAGGTCAAGGTGCTGTGAATGTCGGCCTGGCCGATGTCCAATATCGTCACGTCGTAACGTGCCAGTACTCCCATGATGGACGAGGTCAGTCCCGTACGGTCTTCCCCCGTAATGCGTATCAGAATCAGTTCTGTATTCGAAGAATCCATAATATATAGCAGTAATTAAAATTTCACAAACTCTTATCATATCTGAAATAAGCCTCACAAAGATATCAAAATCTGAAGCGAACTTTTGCTTATCAAGAAAACAAGTAGAATTGTTTAGGAGAAACAGATTTTGATAAATAGGAAACAAACTTATCCCATGCGACAGCACTTACTCCCACATTTTCTTTCCTTATATGCCCAATTATATTCAACCAATCTATTCGCATTAGTAAATCCTTATTCACAACACGTTTGGAATCGAGAAAAAGTAATGAGCGCATAAAAGATTGCACTTCAGGACAATTTAAAATCCGTTGTGCAACCAACGCATTCTCATACTCATCAAAGCCCAAAGAATAACAAGTATCATCCAACATTACAGGTTTTCCATTTATCGGCTTCACCAAAGAAAAATGGACATGCTTATAAAGGCCTGAAACAACAACCTTATATTTCTTGAATGAATAGTCACCTATACCAAAAAGACAAAAACGTGGACGCTTATGATAAATGCTGCTGCCCCTTTCATCTAAAAAAGCAGCATGTTCCATCAAATACTGATAAGTTTTAGGACAAGCTTTTGCCAGCCACTTTGTATCATCAGAAGGCGTTTTTTGGGTTATAATGACGTATTTGCGGGTGGAAGTAAGCACATCATTGGTAATATCCGAACTTTTAAGTAACGGATAGACCCTTTCCTCCTCAATATCAACGACCTGACCAAGTCCGTTTAAATATCTACCCTTATCCAATACCAACTCCATAATCTTTGCACAATCATGCTTCACTCCCGACCACCATGTCAAAGTAGACTTACCATCCATATAGCGGTGTTGATTATACGCATGGGTATCCGCAACAAAACAATTATCCACCCATCCATATTCCTGCACCAATCGCAAACTATAAAAATCTCTCACCTGGCACCTGAGTGAAATCTTCTCTCCCAAATTCATGCACAAAAGAGAAGCAGCAACAGAGACATTAAACTCTTTCTTTGCATCAATATTATATTGTTCAATAACGTTTATAGGAAAACGTACACGACGCTGTTCATAAACTATATTCTTTGCTACTGAATTCTTTACCAACAATGCAAGATTTGCTTTTTCTCCAATCAGGAAATCAATCATCTGTAAACAGATATATTCAGCAATATCAAAATTTCCCTTACCCGTTATGGCATCTAATCCTTTTTTTTTCTTAAAGTTCGTTTTAGGAGGCAGATTATCACTATGTTTCTCCCCTAACGTACTGTTTGTTACCCACGGTGGATTTCCAACAACCAGCACTTCACGGCTATTAATAAGTTTTTTAATGGAAGCAAAATCAAAATCGAAGACATTTTGATGATACAAATTAATCTTTATTTTTCGAGCTGAAGGATTATCTAGAAAATATTGAAGAATACTCAACTTCAAACAATCCAAGTAAGGTTTGTAGATTTCAATGCCATAAATTTCTTCTATACTATCAAATGTCTGCAAAGCAGCCAATATAAAATGTCCTTTTCCACACGTGGGTTCTATCAAAACTCGTGGAGAAACACCCTGTTTCTTCATCAATCGACAAATTGCCAACGCCAAATCCATATTTGTTTGCCAATCGCCATACTCATCCTTTCTTTCTTGCAACAAACAATCATCCGACAAAATAGTACGAAAATCGTTTGTGCCATCAAAAAAACAAGAAATGCCACAGAACTCCTCCATACGTACATTCGCCAATGCTAATGAAAGATGGCTAACCGAATCCAAACAACTATTTACCGTCATATTTCACAATACTAGTAATACCTTGAACTTCCTCATCCAGCCCGACAATCCTACCATATTGGAGCCGCCATTGTAATGCGTTTGATATAGTTAAATAACCAACTTTAGGAGGATTCTTCAAAATATCCCGCGACAAATTAAACAGGGTCACATCATCAGCTGGTATCTTATGATCAGAAAGGAAAGCAAATACATCATCTACATTACCCTTATTATTAATAATACTCAACAAACCGGTTGTAGTCCGATAATCTGCGGTACGATCTGCTTCAATAAAAGTACACGACACAAACTCCAACATACCTTTTCTCTGCACCTTATCATCTTCTTTCCTATAAACAAAAACTATCAAATTGTACCCCAAAGCATATATTTTCTGTTTACTATCCTTATAGGGACAACTCGACTGAGGTTGTCTAATAGAAGTAACCTTGATATCAGTATTTACAGAAGGTAAATCTAAACCATTAGCAGAGTTACCAATAGTCATTTCATAATGTTTGGCCAAAAATTCTTTAAACAAGTGCTCCACAAAAGTACCAACAGCCTTTCCATCCGTCACCCCAAACAGTTCCGTACGATATATTCCACTCTGGCTGCTACAAAAATCTTTTGCTTCCTTAATCAACTGTTCTATATCTAATCTTTTTTTCATAAGTATCAAAAAAAATACAATGCGAAGATACAAAATATCTCTGTAATTACTAACAAAAGACCTTGAACATCTTTAGTTTTCCAAGCCTCAATACATATACAAACAAAAAAGCCAATCCTCGTTTTTTTCTTACTTAAGCCCGATTGCCAAATTTAACTACTGCTATCTGTCGATTTATTAGATTATTCCAGCTAATTTACCTATTTTTGCGGCTGCTTATGAAAAGAATTGTACTGACATATATATTCCTGTCTTTGTTCGGCTTGCTGGGCGTACAGGCCCAGAACACGCTGATGAACAGCAACAGAGACCAGTTTGGCAACCAGATTGACCCTTCAACCCAACCGGACAATCTGGAAGACAGTACCCATACAGAGATAGAAAGCCTTCCGCCCAAGCTCTACATGTGGCGCTTGAGCGAAAAGCTGGGCGACCGCATCATGACTCCGGCAGACACAGCCTCGCTCAATTTCCAGAACACCAACCTGGTAGAAGGCATGTACGGACATTACAACTATTTGGGCAATCTGGGTTCTCCCCGCCAGTCGCGCCTGTTCTTCGAGCGCGGCCCGCAAGAGCCCACCATCTTTCTGGAACCCTTTTCCAGCTTCTTCTTCCGTCCGGACCAGCTGTACTTTACCAACAGCAACATCCCGTACACCAACCTGACCTACTACAAGGCAGGAAACAAGGTGAACGGTGAGGAACGGTTCAAGTCCTATTTCTCGGTCAACGTCAACAAGCGGCTGGCCTTCGGCTTCAATTTCGACTATCTGTACGGACGAGGCTACTACGCCAACCAGTCCACAGCCCACTTCAACGCCGGCATCTTCGGCAGCTACATCGGCGAAAGATACCAGCTGCACGCCATGTACAACAATTTCTTCCTGAAGATGAACGAAAACGGCGGTATCACCGACGACAACTACATCACCCGCCCCGAAGAGATAGACGACCCGGGCGGCACCCAGTACATACCGACACACATGGAGGGCACATCGAACCGCAACCATAACTTCTACGTCTACATGACCCAGCGCTACCGCCTGGGCTTCAACCGCGAGACCGTGAGCATCCAGAAAAAGGAAGGTGTCACCCCTCAGGCTGCCACTGCGGGCGACAGCATCCCCCCCGTAGCCCAGGATACCATCATCACAGAAGAATTTGTGCCCGTCACCAGCTTCATCCATACCCTGAAGGTGGAACGCTCCAGCCATCGCTTCCGTGCAAACACCGAAAGCGAAGACATGTATTCCAACACCTACTACCAGGCAGGCGCCAGCAACGACTCCACCGTGGCCCTCAGCGTAAAGAACACCCTCGGCATTGCCTTGCTGGAAGGTTTCAACAAATACGCCAAAGCCGGGCTCACCGCTTACATCTCCCACCAGTTCAGCCGCTACGACCTGATGGGAGCCCCTTCCGAAGACAAGCCGCTTCCCATTGAACGTTATACCGAGCAGGAAGTGTTCGTGGGAGGCGAACTGGCCAAACGCGAGGGAAAGACGCTGCACTATCAAATAGACGGCGAAGTGGGCATCCTGGACAAAGCCCTGGGACAGTTCCGCGTTCATGGCAACATGGACCTCAACTTCCGTCTCTGGAACGACACGGTCAACCTCTATGCCCGCGGCTCCGTCACCAACACGCTGCCCTCGTTCTACATGCGCCACTATCACTCCAACCACTTCTACTGGGACAACGACAACCTGAACAAGGAGTTCCGCACACGGGTGGAAGGCGAACTGAACATCGAACGCTGGAAGACCAACCTGCGCGTGGGCGTGGAAAACGTGAAGAACTATACCTATTTCAACGAATATGCCCTGCCCACACAAGAGAGCGGCAACATACAGGTACTGGACGCCACACTGAAACAGGACTTCCAGCTGGGCATCTTCCACCTGGACAACGAAGTGACCTGGCAGCAGTCAAGCAACGAGCGGGTACTTCCCCTGCCCAAGCTGTCACTCTACCACAACCTCTATCTGCTGACCAAGCTGGCCAAAAAGGTGCTGACGGTACAGCTGGGAGCAGATGTGCGCTACTTTACCGAATACGATGCCCCTACCTATACGCCTGCCATCCAGCAGTTCAACCTGCAGAACCCGGAATCGACAGTCAAGATAGGAGGCTACCCGATTGTGAACGTCTATGCCAACCTGCACCTCAAGCGTACACGCATCTTTGTCATGATGTACCACGTCAACGCCGGCATGGGCAACCGCAACGCCTTCCTGGTTCCGCACTACCCCATCAACCAGCGTCTGCTCAAGATTGGCGTATCGTGGAACTTCTACGACTAACCCCCATTCTCCCGTTAACCGTCTCTACCCATGAAAAGAAACCGATTGCTGAAGTACATCCTGCTGGGAGTCATTGCCGCGCTGGCCGCCACCTTCCTGCTGCCCAAACAGGAACAGGACACCCCGCAAAGAACGACACGCGACTATGCGGAAATCAAGAAAGAAGGCATCATCCGTGCCGCCATGGAGTATAACTCAATCAGCTTCTATATAGACGGAGACACCGTATCGGGCTTCCACTACGAACTGATAGAGGCTTTTGCGCGCGACCACGGTCTGAAGGTCGACATCATTCCCGAGATGAGTTTCGACAAGCGGATGCAGGAACTGGCCGAAGGCAAGTGCGACATCATGGCCTACGGCATCCTGGCCACCAGCGAACTGAAGGACTCATTGCTGCTCACCCGTCCCATCATTCTGAACAAGGACGTACTGGTGCAACGCAAGCCCCAGGGGAAAGAAGAAGACAGCCTGTTCGTCAAAAGCCAGCTGAACCTGGCCGGCAAGACCGTCCATGTAGTCAAGAGTTCTCCCTCCATCCTGCGCATCCACAACCTGGCCAACGAGATAGGCGATACCATCCATATCAAGGAAATAGAGAAATACGGTCCCGAGCAACTCATAGCCCTGGTTGCGCACGGCGACATCGACTACGCCGTCTGCAACGAACGCATTGCCCGCATTGCAGCCGAGAGCCTGCCACAAATCGACATTTCCACCGCCATCAGCTTCACCCAGTTCTACTCCTGGGGAGTAAGCAAGCAGTCACCCGTTCTGCTGGACAGCCTGAACACCTGGCTGGAGCGTTTCATGAAGACCAAAACCTACCGGAAAATCCACCGGAAGTATTATCCGGATTGAAGCCATACGGAGACATTTCTCAGACCTGGGCCTTCCCCGTCCGTGCCTCCGCAGCCGGGGTACGGAAGCCTGTTTGCCAATCCTCTTCCCTACCCTGCCGGCCTGCCTCCGTTTGCACCGTACGCCCCTGCAAACGGAGGCAGGCCGCAGGACACTTCACCGCAAAAAAAAAGAAGGTATCCATGCCGTTTTAAGGGCTTTGGATACCTTCCTTCTGATTATTAAAAGTCAACGGGGTGCTTACCAGGCCCAGTCGTTGACATTGCAAGCGCTTTCAACTTCATCCTCTATCACATCGGGCAGGTTACAGAAGAAGTCCAGGCCCGTGTTCTGCTCCAGTTCGTCGATGCTGACGGCACAGGCTTTCATCTGGTCGGCAGTCGGTTTCTTGGGCAAGTCTTCCCTGTGCTCTACCCAGAAGCCGATGGCCTGATACGTATTGCCTTTCTGAGAAAGGATGGCCATGAAATAATACTTCGGACAAGCCAGGCCTTTCGGCGTAAAGCCGTTGGCATCGGTAGTCGGGAATTTGCCATCCGCAGCGGCTACGGCCCCCTTGAAGTCAATCAGGAGGTTGTCCACCGTACCACCCTTAGTGATATACAGTTTGTCGTACACATCCGATACGCAGGAATATCCCCATTGTTGCACCTGTTCTTCCAGTCCCTGCCAGAAGCCCTGATTGAAAGAAGAGAATTGCGGAGAGATATTCGTGTAATAGAAGGTCTGCCAGTTGGCCTCTTCCGAATAGGCACGGTCGTAGGAAGCACACAAATGTCCCTTATCGTAGCCGTCACTCTTGTGGTTGGCTTCTTCCGGTTGCTTGATTCCTTCGGGCAGATCCGGATCCTGCGCCCAGGCATCATCGGGAGCACGCTGCACATTCTTCTGCGCCGTAACCTTGTCAAAGCTGAAAGCCACCCATGCGGCATGTTGCTTTTCCTCATTCCATTCCAAAGCATAATTCAGAATTTGTTCACCACCTGACTCAACAAAGTGGGCAGCATACTGGTTGGCAGCATTCAGATAAGGAATCTCGTACGACGTTACCGATACATTGTCGCCCACAGCCACATTGGCATTTTCGTTTTCGCTAAAGTCGCGGTCTTTGGAGCTGTCAACGATATATTCCAAAGCCACATTATTCCCCTGGATATAGGCCACTCTCAGTTTCAGGAAAGTATATTTGGTTGTACCCTTGTAACGTGCCCAGTAGTTTTTCCCTTCCACTACTTCGGCAGTTTCCTGCCAGGCATTGTCGGCCGGAACCCCGGTCATGCTTTCCAACGAACCTTCGCCAGCCTGTACAAAGCGCCAGGCACTACCCGTAAACTTCTGGTCCTGTATGTAGAAAGGCTTGCTGAATTCATCTGTCTGGAAGACGCTGAAGCCCTCGTTGCTATTGGCATATCCCTTCAATACAACAGTGGAAGAACCCTGTTGCGTGGTTTCAATGTAACCATTGGCAGGCACGTTGGAGTCGTCATCACATCCGATAAAGCACAATCCAAGTGCCAGGACGAACATTAAAGATAATTTCTTCATCAAAATAGAGTTTTTATTAGTAAAATCAAACTGTATGACTGACAAAAAAAGGAGTTAGAGGAGCCAGGCTCCAGTAACTCCTCCTTTATATGTTCAGCCTGCGTCTTATTCCTTAATTGAAATATTCTTGATTTCAATGGTAGGAGCAGCGGCCGTAGTACTCTTATAGTGGAAAGCAAGACGGATCTTCTGACCCACAAAGTGCGACAGGCTGACAGGCTCGATGGTGCTGAAATCCCAGCTGGTACCTGCAGGCCATCCCGTTATTTCCAGGGTCTCCCATGTGGCAGCCGTAGCATCACCGGAGAAATTGGTAGAAATCTTTGCATTCAGGAAATCCTTCAGGTCATTACCCTCCAAGAAATTGATGGCAATATCAAATACCATGGTCGGAGCGACAGCCTTGGTCAAGTCTATTTCCGGAGAAATCAACCAGCTTTCAGCCTCCTGATTGCCACTTGCATATCCGGAGCCTTTCCAACCGTATGAATTGTCAAGTTTCCAAACATACGACAGGCTGGAGAGCTCGATATCCTGCGTCGTAAATCCTCCGCTCTCGCCATTGAGCAAGGTAGACTCCAGATAAACACGGGCTTCAACCCACTCGCCACCACTCTTCTGGAAGGTGATGATGCTGGCCGAAGCCACCGTAGTCTGTGTCCATGCAGCACCGTCGTACTTAAATTCGGTTGCTGCTATGGCACCGTCGCTATTGGAATTGTAGACAACTGCTACTACATCGTCGGGCTTGGCATAAGGATAAGTGTGCTGCAAGTAAACCGGCAACGTTTCAGCAGGCTTGCTGACGTAAGAGTAACCCATCTGGGTATAGTCGGCAGGCTGCAGGACAGCGATGTCGGCAGCATCGGTAGAATACTTGCTCCAGGACTGTGAAGAAGCATTGTAGCGGTAAACGGCAGAAGCATTCGGCTCAACCGAAGCACGGGTCATGGCCAAAGCAGCCAGACGCGTAGCCGTAGCCTCTTCCACCTTGACAGCCATGGTATTGACATAACGACTACCGCTTACACCAATGGTATAGCCGGTTACGATGACCTTCTTGCCATTCAAAGACGGGTCAACCATCCCATCGGGCACGTATGAAATGCTGCCGACAGCGGTCTCGGCACCGTCAACAGTTACATTATAATAGTAGCCGTCTATTTCCAATGTTCCTTCGTATGCCACATAAGCCACATACGGCAGCTCCAGATAAGCATCCATATCGGCACCTGTCAAAGAACGTGCTGCCGGATATTTAAAGGTGGTTCCGCCAACGGTTTCAACCACACTATTGTTGCCGAACTGCATAAACCCTGCATAGCTGGAAGTCGTACCGGATACCGTTACGATGTCTCCCACCTTATTTTCAGTAGCCTTGTTCAGATAAACCAGAATGGAACCGGTTCCGTCATTGAGCAGGAAGCCGCGTCCATAAACGGCAGCCACCGTTCCTTTGGCCTTGTAGTCGCCGGCAGCCGACAAAGAAACGACTCCGACCGGCGTATATTCAGATTCACTGCCCGACAGTACGACAGAAGTAGCCATCATGTTGACATACTTGCTGGAACTGCCTATCAGGTATCCGGTCACTGTTACAACCTGACCATTCAATTCCTCGCCAATCATGCCGGCTACCGGGTAAGAGATGGAACCCTGATGTTCGGCTCCTTCAACCTCCAGGTTGTAATAATTACCGGAGATAACCAGTTTGCCGGTAATCGAAACGTACTTCACAACGGCATTGCTGATCCATGCGTCCATTTCGGCGCCGCTCATGTTCACAGCGGTCGGATAAGCGAACTCCGTACTACGCCCCACCAATGCGATTTCAGCATTCTGGGTAAACTGTGCGAAACCGGAATACTGGGAAGTTTCACCCGAAACGGTCACCACATCACCAATGGAGTAATTGGACGGATTGTTCAGATAAACCAGAATGGAACCCGTCTTGTCGCCCAGCAGGAAGCCACGGTCGTAAGTGGCCAGCACCTCGCCTTTGGCCTTATAGCTGCCCGTTCCGCCGGCTATGATTTCGGCAATGTCATTGTAGGATTCTTCCACGCCGCCGCCTTCGCCGCCGAAGCTCGGTTCAGTAGCCGAGTAGGCATAGTTGACCACGCGCATGGCGCCATCGGCCGGATTGGAGATGCTCTCTTTCAGAATCGAGGAAATCTTGCTGACCGTAGAAGGCGAGAGGAAAGACACATTCACCCCTTCTCCCCAGGCAATCCTGTAGTCATCGCTGGACAGGTCGTAAGCCGTGATGCCGTTGAAGTCCTTCAAGTATGCGGGCAGGTTCTCAAAGTTGTTATAATAGACCGTAACCTTCGAGTTATCGTCCAGATAAGGGAATTTGCCGGCAATGAAAGCAGGCAGATACCATGCAGCCGGTGCATCTTCCGTGAAATACTTATTGGTACCGACAGCAGTCAGGGCAGCCTCATAAGTTTTTCCTTCCGGATCTTTGGACAATGCTATTTCCTTGTTCGTGCTGTTACTGGCTATGGCAGCATAATCAGAATCGGCAAGACGGAGGGTATCGTTCCGCACGTCGGTAGGACGAGTCATCTCGTCGAGTCCAGCAAAGTTATCTTCATTGTAATCGCAGGCGCCCAATGCGAGCAACGATGCTATTACCGGAATTATATATTTTCTTTTCATAAAATCGACCAACTTTTAGAGATTAAAAATTAAGTTTCAGTCTCACACTGTATGTACGTCCCCAAGCATAGAATACTCTGGCATCCTCCCAAGTATGGGAAGCGCCATCAATGGCATCCGTGATGTACTCCTGGTTGAAGACATTGTCTATATTCCCATAAAGGGTAGCATTGAGATTACCGATTTTGAAACGGTATCTTGCACTCAGGTCAAATACACAGGCATCGGGCATCTTCCACGGGTCATCGTAAGATTTCTCACCGTTGGCAACCAAATCGCTCGAATTGAATGACCATTCGGCATAATTGCGTCCATAGTAGTTCCAGTCGAGACCCACACTCAGGTCTTTGGTAATCTTGGCATCCAGACCTAAAGCGGCGGTTGTCTGTGCAGAGTTACCTACTTTCGTATCATTCAAATGAATGGTCATCGAAGCATGGTCTGCCGCCTGAATGCCCGAAGCATGTTCAATCACGCCTTCGCTTGTCCAGCTCTTTACAGGCTGGCCGGTCGAATCATAGAAATAACCTTTGGCATCGCAGTTCCAGCGCCAGTAACCCATGGAGAACATACCGCGGACATCCAGCCAAGTGAACGGTTTGGCAACCAGATCCACTTCGACACCCTGGTGAATGGCGTTGACACCACTCATGTTAATGCTGATGCGGTCAACGAACTCACCGTCACGGTTCTTCAAATCGATACCACGGCTCATCGTCTTGTTCATCCACTTCGTGTGATAGAGGTTCAGGTTGGCAGTCAGATACTTCGAGCGGAATCCATAACCCAATTCGGCCGAGAATACTTTTTCGTTCACAGCGTCCGGGTTGGTCAGGTTACTGGTGGTAGACTGCAGGAAAGCGCCACCCGAGAAGAAAGGAGCACGGCTGATGTAACCGATGTTGGCAAACACGTTGTGATTGTCCGTCAGGTTATAGTTCAAACCGCCCTTGGCAGTCCATCCCAGGAAGTTCACGGTCTTGGACTTGGCATGCTCGGCATCATAGTAGAAACGGTCGTAACGCCAATAGCCCGTATTCGAAATAGAACCGGCCACAAAAGCGCTCAGTTTGTCTTTATTATATTCAGCCTGGGCAAACACACCCTCCTGTACGGTATAGCCGTCGTAGTCACGATAAACCACATCGCCAATCTGCAGCTTCTGGTTCACGAAAGCAGCACCTGCGGCCGCAGCGGCATTGTTGGCAACCAATACGTTCTGACGGGAAGACGAGTCAATATAATAGTCGCCACCGTAGAGGTCGCACAGTTCATTGGTATGCACACCTTTATAATAGCGGAAGTCAACGCCGCCATAGAAATCCACATATTCACCGAATTTTGTGGTATAGGTAGAAAGCAAACCAATCCATGTGTGCTTGTTATAAGACTTGGACATGGCCATTTTCGAACCCGTATCGCTTTCCTGGTTCAGCTTATAAATTTCGTCGTAGGCAAAAGTACCGTCTTCGTGACGGAAGGTTGTATTCAGCGTACCGTAGGAAGCTCCATACCAGTTGCTTCTATCAGAAGATGTAAAGCCCTGTCCGGCATATCCATAACCGTTTCCGATGGATGCGTACAGAGCGGTACTCAAAGAAGAGTTGCGGTTAATCTGCCACAAGTGGTTCAAAGAAAGCTGCGGCTTGTGGTAAGCATTGCGGGCAGAAGTCTTTCTCTCACCGTTCAAGCCATATCCGTAGGTAGGATTGTACTTGTAAGGGCTGTCACCGTTCATGTATTTCTTGGCAACCGTCTGCCAGCCTTCGATGGTCAGACCGTCGTTGTTGTTACGCTGGTTGTGCCACTGGGGAGCACCGAAAGCGGTAAATGAAATCTGATGATTGTCATTGATACGCTTGGCCACATTGATAAACCAGTTATAAGACTCATATTCCGTACCTTGGATATATCCGTCGGCCCATGTCTTGGCACCCAGCAGGGTCAATGCCCAACCCGACTTGCTCATACCCGTCGATACATTGAACATGATTTTATTGTAACCGTCATTTCCCATCGCATAAGAGATGGAGCCGCCCTTCTTCGCTTCTACAGAGTTGGTCACAATATTGATGGAACCACCCACTGAAGGAGCAGAAACCTTGGAAGCGCCCAAACCACGCTGGGTCTGCATGCTGCGTGTCACGTCAGAAAGTCCGGCCCAGTTCGACCAATAGATACCGCCCCACTCCATATCGTTCATGGGCACACCGTTGATCATGACCGCAATGTTTTCCGACTCAAAACCACGCATATTGATACGCGAATCGCCGAAACCGCCACCCTGTTTCGTAGCATATACACCGGGAGTGGATTTCAGGATTTCCGGAAATTCCTTCGTTCCCAACTTTTCTTCAATGAATACCGGCTCTACGGTCGACACGGCTACCGGTGTCTTTCGTGCGATAGCCACCGATGAAGTAACCACCACGTCATTCAGCAGCACTGCATCCGGTTGCATCTTGACTACTCCCAAATCCACCGTTCCGCTCTTCTGGCTAATTTTCTTGGTCAAGTCCTTGTAACCGACATACTTGAACAGAAGCGTGGAATTGGGAGCCACATTCTGCTTGAAATAGCCGTCAATGTCGCTCACCGACCCTTGTGAAGTACCTTCTACCATAACGGCAGCCCCCACCAAAGGTTCACCTGTTTCCGAATCAACAAGTTGACCCTTCACCGTGATTTGGGCCCATGCTACGGAGCTAAATGCCGAAAGCACAGCCACTAACAGGAAATGAATTAGATTCTTTCTCATAAATCCGTTTTTAATAAATGTGTTAATTAAACATTAATTTATGTTGCATCACGCAAAGATAATGAATATAATCCATATAAATATTACATCCGCGCTACATTTTTTCAGAATGAGAAAGACTTTTTTAACCTGTATTCACCTCCATACAGGCAACCGAAGCAGAAAGTCTTTGAAGAGCAGCACATGAACCCTGACGTTCAGCAGGATTGCGAAGAAAGGTACGGGCACAAAAAAAGGAGGGAGCGTCAAGACAAAAGTGTCTGAAGCTCTCCTCCTTCCGGAAGGTTGTTCTCCCCCGATAACGGGGGGAGGTAAAAGGGGGTGAGTTCCTGAAGGGGAATACATCAATCATTGACACACAAAATGTCGTAAAGACCTACCACCCCGCCCGTTGGGCAGAAGGTGTGTCAAAACTAAGTGATGGTATCTGACTCAAGGTGTGTCAAATTAAGGAGCTGCTTTCCTTTAGGCACGGATTACACGGAAATTCACGGATTATTATTCTTC
>NZ_CASFWU010000068.1 GCF_949298305.1 uncultured Bacteroides sp.
CACCCGCTGTGTGGGCAAGGATGCCATGAACGCCGACGGTACCATCAACCGTGCGGCCCTTCCGGCCATCTTCAATCCGGAAGACCTCAATGCGCTGGAACAGGCGCTCCGCCTGAAAGATGCACACCCTGGCTCGACCGTCACCATGCTCACCATGGGGCCGGGACGTGCAGCCGAAATCATTCGTGAAGGACTTTACCGCGGTGCCGACGGCGGCTATCTGCTGACCGACCGCGCCTTTGCCGGCGCCGACACGCTGGCCACCTCGTATGCCCTGGCCACAGCCATCCGCAAGATTGGCGAGTATGACATCATCATCGGCGGCCGCCAGGCCATCGACGGCGACACGGCACAGGTAGGCCCGCAGGTGGCCGAGAAGCTGGGCCTGCCGCAAGTGACGTATGTAGAAGAGATTGAGGAAGTGAAAGACGGACGCATCCGCGTGAAGCGCCACATCGACGGCGGCGTGGAGACCGTGGAAGGCCCGCTGCCCATCGTGCTCACCGTAAACGGCAGCGCCGCTCCCTGCCGTCCGCGCAACGCCAAGCTGGTGCAGAAGTACAAACGTGCCATGGGCGGACAGGAGAAAGCTGCCCTCACGGCCACCCACTGCAACCCCAACGCCCTGCCCGAATTGCCCTACGCCTACCTGTACGAACAACGCCCCTACCTGAACATCACGGAGTGGAGCGTGGCCGACGTCAACGGCGACACCAAGCAATGCGGCCTCAGCGGCTCGCCCACCAAGGTGAAGAAAATCGAGAACATCGTGTTCCAGGCCAAGGAGAGCAAGACCCTGACTGGCAGCGACGCGGATGTAGAGAACCTGATTGTAGAACTGATTGCAAATCATACGATTGGGTAAGCCATAACCTGATTGGAAGTTAGAAGGAGTTAGATGGAGTTAAAAGGAGTTAGAAGCCAATACTTAACTACCAAGCCTGCAAGGCAATAACTCCTTATGACTGCCGATAACTCCCCATCAACATTTAACAGAGTAAACTATGAACAACGTATTTGTATATTGTGAGATGGACGGCTGCCATGTTGCCGACGTCAGTCTCGAACTTTTGACCAAGGGCCGCAAGCTGGCCAACGAGCTGGGCTGCCAACTGGAAGCCATCTGCGCCGGCACCGGCCTCGAAGGTGTAGAAAAACAAGTGTTGCCCTTCGGCGTAGACCGCGTACACGTGTTCGACGCTCCGGGCCTCTTCCCCTATACGTCCCTGCCCCATACTTCCATCCTCGTCAACCTGTTCAAGGAAGAGAAGCCCCAGATCTGCCTGATGGGTGCTACTGTCATCGGCCGTGACCTCGGCCCGCGTGTATCTTCAGCCCTGACCAGTGGACTGACCGCCGACTGTACACAGCTGGAAATCGGTAGCCACGAGGACAAGAAGCTTGGCAAGACTTACGAAAACCTGCTCTACCAGATCCGTCCTGCTTTCGGCGGTAACATCGTGGCCACCATCGTCAATCCCGAACACCGTCCGCAGATGGCTACCGTCCGCGAAGGCGTGATGAAGAAAGAAATCCTCGACCCCGACTATCAGGGCGAAGTGATCCGTCACGACGTGGCCAAGTACGTGCCCGAAACAGATTACGTAGTGAAAGTCATCGATCGCCACGTAGAAAAGGCAAAACACAACCTGAAGGGCGCTCCCATCGTAGTGGCCGGAGGTTATGGCATGGGCTCGAAGGAAGGCTTCGACATGCTGTTCGAACTGGCCAAGGAACTCCACGCCGAAGTAGGTGCCAGCCGTGCCGCCGTCGACGCCGGCTTTGCCGACCACGACCGTCAGATTGGCCAGACAGGTGTTACGGTTCATCCCAAACTGTACATCGCCTGCGGTATCTCCGGCCAGATCCAGCACATCGCCGGCATGCAGGATGCGGGTATCATCATCTCCATCAACAACGACGAGAACGCCCCCATCAACACCATCGCCGACTATGTCATCAATGGAACGGTGGAAGAGGTGATTCCGAAGATGATTAAGTATTATAAGAAGAACAGTAAATAAGGTTTAATTAGGAGTTAAATGGAGTTATCGGGAGTTAGAAGGAGTTAGAAGCCAATACATGTATGACCCAAAGCTTTAAAGACATATTAGCATGGCAGAAATCGCATGAGTTTGTGCTCAAAGTGTACAAAATTACATGTAATTACCCTATGCACGAACGTTTCGGATTGTGCTCACAATTCCAACGTGCCGCCGTGTCTATCCCTGCCAATATAGCCGAAGGATATCGCAAAATAGGCAAAGCTGACAAACTTCGCTTCCTTAACATCTCACAAGGTAGCCTGGAAGAATGCAGATACTACATACTCCTCTCCAAAGACTTGAACTATATTACAGAAAATGATTATAATGAGTTAACGAAGAGCATCGAAGACACCAGTTATTTGCTCAATGCCTACTGCAAAGGCATCATGAACAGACAATTTGAGGAGTAAAGGAATAAGGTCAGAAAATCATTTGGCCTCTAACTCCCTCTAACTCCCTCTAACTCCCGATAACTCCTTCTTAACTCCCCTAAATTAAAAAACTATGCCCAATTTTTATACCGAACATCCGGAACTCAAGTATCACTTGAACAACCCGCTGATGGAGCGTATCTGTGAGCTCAAGGAGCGCGGATATGCAGACAAAGACCAGTATGACTACGCGCCGCAGGACTATGCCGACGCTATGGACTCATACGACAAAGTATTGGAAATCACCGGCGAGATTACCGGTGAAGTGATTGCCGCCAACGCAGAAGGCGTAGACCAGGAAGGCCCGCACTGCGGAGGCGGCCGTGTGGAATATGCCAGCGGCACGAAGCAGAACCTCGACGCCATGGTGAAGGCAGGCCTGAACGGCATGACCATGCCGCGCCGCTACGGTGGCCTCAACTTCCCCATCACTCCCTACACCATGTGTGCGGAGATTGTGGCTCAGGCCGATGCCGGCTTCGGCAACATCTGGTCGTTGCAGGACTGTATCGAAACGCTGTACGAATTCGGTAACGAAGACCAGCACAGCCGCTTCATCCCCCGCATCTGCGCCGGCGAAACCATGTCCATGGACCTGACCGAGCCCGATGCCGGCTCCGACCTGCAGAGCGTCATGCTGAAAGCTACCTACGACGAAGCCAACCAGTGCTGGCGCCTGAACGGTGTGAAACGGTTCATCACCAACGGCGACGCTGACCTGCACCTCGTACTGGCCCGCTCCGAAGAAGGTACACACGACGGCCGCGGCCTCTCCATGTTCATCTACGACAAGCGCGACGGCGGTGTGGACGTGCGCCGCATCGAGAACAAACTCGGTATCCACGGCTCACCCACCTGCGAACTGGTTTACAAGAATGCCAAGGCCGAGCTTTGCGGCGACCGCAAGCTGGGTCTGATTAAATACGTAATGGCGCTGATGAACGGTGCCCGTCTGGGTATCGCCGCCCAGTCTGTCGGCCTCAGCCAGGCAGCCTACAACGAAGGTCTGGCCTACGCCAAGGACCGCAAGCAGTTCGGCAAAGCCATCATCGAGTTCCCTGCCGTTTACGACATGCTGTCCACAATGAAAGCCAAGCTTGATGCCGGCCGCTCGCTGCTCTACCAGACATCGCGCTACGTCGATATCTACAAGGCCCTGGACGACATTGCCCGCGAACGCAAACTGACACCCGAAGAACGCCAGGAGCAGAAGCGCTATGCTAAGATGGCCGATGCCTTCACGCCGCTGGCCAAGGGTATGAACTCCGAATATGCCAACCAGAACGCTTACGACTGTATTCAGATTCATGGTGGTTCGGGCTTCATGATGGAATATGCCTGCCAGCGCATCTACCGCGACGCCCGCATCACCAGCATCTACGAAGGTACTACCCAGCTGCAGACGGTGGCCGCCATCCGCTACGTGACAAACGGCACATACGCCTCCATCCTGCGCGAGTACGAACAAATCCCGTGCAGCGAAGCCATGCAGCCGCTGATGGACCGTGTAAAGGAAATGACCAACAAACTGGAAGCCTGCACCAATGCCGTGAAGGAAGCCCAGAATCAGGAATTGCTCGACTTCACCGCACGCCGCCTCTACGAGATGGCTGCCGACTGCGTGATGTCACAGCTCATTATCCAGGACGCTACAAAAGCCCCCGAACTCTTCGCCCAGTCAGCACAGGTGTACGTCAACTACGCCGAAGCCGAAGTGGAGAAGCACTTCAACTTCATCCGCAAGTTCAAGGCCGAAGAACTGGAAAGCTATCGCAAGTAATTGCTTAAGCCCATAATCATGGAAAGAGGCGGTTCACCATTGATGGCAGAGCCGCCTCTTCTTGTTGTGACACAAATTCCTTATAAAAATACATCTGCCGTATGATAAATTTCCGTAACTTTAGCTTCTGAGAGTATAGTAATCATTTCTACATTAACTAAAAGGCAAACAACCATGAACGACTCTACCCCCTTCGACTACAGCCGCGTGCCCCGCTCCTTTGCCCATTGCTTCAACTCCGGCTGTCCCCGTGCGGACGAATGCCTGCGCCATCTGGCTGCTGAGAATACCCCCGCGGAAGTGAAATACGTGACGACGGTCAATCCCCGCAACATTCCGGCCGAGGGAGACTGTCCCCACTTCATGCCGCTCGTCAAGGTGCGCATTGCCTGGGGAGTCAAAGGACTTTTCGACCGCATCCCTCACAAAGAAGCCGTAGCGATGCGCAAGGAAATCATCGCCCACTTCGGCAAGACACACTATTACCGACTCCAACGCAAAGAATACAGCATCAACCCCGACGAACAGGAATACCTGCGCCGTGTCTTCCGCAAGTATCGGGTGGAAGAGGAACCTGCCTTCGAATATTGCACCGACGAGTATCAGTGGTTCTGATAACAGAAGTTCCCGCAACCAACTTCGAATGAACATAATCCCGTTGTCAGACCTACGGAATAGTTTCATTGCTTGAAACCACAAGTTTCAAGCAATGAAACCGGTGGGTTCAAGCAATGAAACCGATGGTTTCAAAGTATGAAACATCATTGAAACCAAAGGTTTCATTGTCTATGCAACTATTGAAACTCTTTTTTAACTTTCTTTTTTCCCACCCTTTCTTGTCAATGCAGATAAAAATAGAAGTGCGACGCTGCACAAGAATCCTTTAAAAAGACGATATTTGTAACCGAATATCCACCATATAAAAGGAAAAGACCCGATACAGCCCCATGAGAATTCACTATCTTCTGATAACTGTCCTTACAGGAATGCTGCTGACCACATCGTGCCAACGAAAGCCTCAAGCGCCCGAACTGACCTTCCACAACGAATGCCTCAGCCCTCTG
This sequence comes from uncultured Bacteroides sp., assembly GCF_949298305.1. Classification (GTDB taxonomy): domain Bacteria; phylum Bacteroidota; class Bacteroidia; order Bacteroidales; family Bacteroidaceae; genus Bacteroides. The sequence goes on from NZ_CASFWU010000068.1 coordinate 5,324, forward strand.
GCCGCTCCGCCCCGCAATCAGGGACAGGCAGAAAGCTGCTGGGGGTACTCCATGACCGCCCGTCTGGAAAATCGGCTGATGCAACGCGGCGACTCCATCGCCCTTTCCCCCTGGTTCATCACCCGCAAAGCCTACGAGGAAGCTGCCCTCCGCGCCTGGCGGGAGAAGGCCCGCAAGGTTTCTATCCGCGGAATGGGACACACCTTCCTCTCGCTGGCCGAACGCCACGGCATCGTGCCACAAAACGACTATCCCTGCCGCCCGCGCACCCGACTGAAAGATATGAACCGCGAACTGGCCGACCTGCTGAAGCGGCATCGCAAAGATACGGACAACGGCAAACGCTTCCTGCAAGAAGTCAACACCGTTCTCGACCGCTACATGGGCACGCCGCCCGAACGGGTACAGACGGACAGCCTCTCCCTGTCGCCACAGGAGTATTACCGCCGCCTGACTGCCGACATGACCGAGGTAAAACGCCTGACCAGCTTCCAATACACGCCCTATCATCAGGAACTCGTGCCGGACTATCCCGACAACTACGAACGCCGCTCCTTCCTGAACCTGCCGCTCGACTCGCTCTGTCGCATGGCCGAACAGACAGTGAAGAAAGGTGGCACCGTGGTATGGGAAGGCGACACGAGCAACAACGGCTTCTACTGGAGCGAAGGCTTGGCCGTGTGGCACGGCGACCCCGTCGGTCCCGACGAGCGCGAAGCCAACTACCGCCGCGGCCGCCTGCACGACAACCATACCCTGCTGCTCGTAGGATGGGCAACGGACAACGAAGGCCGCCCCTACTTCGTGGCCCAAAACTCATGGGGCACCCGCAACCGCTACCACGGACTGATGTACATGAGCCTCGACTACTTCCGGATGTGGACCGTTGCACTCTTCCTCTGAAACAGGCATCGGAAAACTCAAGTTGCAGTTGACAAGCAACAAGTTGACGAGTTGACAAGGCCTTTGTAGCGAACCGTTTCAAGCGGCACTTTATCAAACAAGACATTCCGGCCTTGTAGACTTGTTAAGTAATAAGGTCGGTATCCTTTTCATAAAAGGTATTGGCTTAACTCCTTAACTTCTTAACTCCTTAACTGCAATCGATTCATAAACTTGCGAAACTTAAAACATTTATATAATATGGACATTCTTCACAACCCCGAACAACATCGCTTCGTCCTGACACAGGACGGCGAAACGGCCCACGTGGCCTACCGCATTGAAAACGGAGCGCTCGACATCCGCCACACCATCGTCCCCTCACCCCTCGAAGGGCAAGGCATCGCCTCGGCCCTCGTCCAGGCCGCCTACGACTTCGCCCTCCGGGAAGGACTCAAACCCGTAGCCACCTGCTCGTATGCCGTCCGCTGGTTGCAACGCCATCCCGAGTACAACGGTGAGACGGGCAAGGATTATTGCGAAGGGGGAGCTTGCGCGCTATGAAAGAGCTACGAGCTACGGGCTACAAGATACGAGATACGAGATACAAGATAGCCACGAGATACAAGTGGAAAGAGTATGTACATGCCACTCGTAACCCGTAGTTTGTACTCGTAACCCGTAGCTCGTAGCCCGTAGCTCATTAAACATTTATTAATCAACCTTTTACATTCGTTCAGCTTTGTAGAAAGCTGCGGAGTTTCCACAGCCGGTTGAGGAATTCTTCCACAGAAAAGCGCCTCGACTCGGGCTATGCCAAAAAGCCCTTGTACTGTAAACCAGCCATTTGCGTAAAGTGACGTCGGTTTGGCATCGGATTTGGACTACAGATAGCGTAAACCAATTGTATAACCAGTTAATAAGAAAGCAAAATGAAAAAGTTATTTGTAGCAGCAGCGATGTTAATGGCAATGGGTACTTCAACCCTGTTCGCAAACGAGATGGTAGCAAGTGTAGAAACGGTAGTAGCCGTGAACGACTTCACTCCGATTGAAGTGAAAGACCTGCCGCAAGCCGTGCAAGATACCCTCAAGAAGGATTATGAAGGACAGACCGTGAAGGAAGCCGCCGTAGAAGAGGTGGAAGGCGTGAAAACCTACAAAGTGGTATTGACAGACGAGGAAGGTACCGAAACCACCGTACTCTTCAACGAAAACGGCGAAGTGAAATAACCTCCCTAAACCTGAATCGCGAAAGGGGATGCGTCCACAGGGCGCATCCCCTCTTTATTTTAGGGGAATATCGAAATGCAGAAAACTGTTAAATTACCGAATACGTTACAACATATATATTGGAAATACCGAACTTTGTATAGTTAAATCACACCCCCGCTAACTCCCGCATAATAAGAATTAATGAATATATGCTGATAAACAGACTTGTTTTCACCTGCTCCTGCCTGTTTCTGCTCCTGCTGATGCAAGCTTGCGGTCTGCGCACAAGCCCCGACATAGAGAAATTGTTTGCCCAAGCGGCCGAAATGCAGAAAAACGGTCACCCTACAGAAGCCATGGCTCTATACTACGAAGTACTAAGCCAAACGGACGACACTTACATCCAGTCGCGTACCTACTATAATCTGGGAAGCATCTATATGTGGGATAGAGTTTTTGACAAGGCTATCAATGCCTATACCCAAGCCTACCAACGGGATTCACTATTATGCGACACCTCACACATGGCCAAAACTCTGGATGCAATCGGAACAATCCGGTACACGCTGGGAGACAGCATCGGTTACCGCCGTTTGTACGCCCAAGCTATCCGATTGGCCCAACAGGCCAAAGATTCAACCAATCTGGCTGAAATCTACCGCAAGACAGGCTGGCGTTATCAGACAATGAACCAATTCGACTCAGCCGCCCATTATACCCGCCTCAGCATGAACTACAGTCAAACCCCTGCCAAGCTCTATTCCACTTTAGCAGAAATCCACCGCCAACGACAAGATACCGACTCCGCGCGCCATTACTTCCATTTAGGTATCCATGCTCCCGATAGGAAAGACCGCCTTGCCAGTCTTTTTTTCAGTGCCCAACTCGAACATGCCACAGGAAATGACACAATGGCCTATAACCGACTGTTGGCCTATACATTATCCGTAGACACACTTTATGCCCAACAAAAGACCCCCGAAATAGAGAAACTGGCCTACCGGCACGAAGCCGAACTGCAAATCCGTCAGGTGGAAGAGCGCCATCGGCTCTACATCGGTTTGGGCATACTTGCACTGACAGTGGCCGCAAGTGCCTTCCTCCTCGTCCTGCAAAACCAACGGCGCAAAAAACGGGAAGAACAACTGAAATACGAAGCCGCCCTGCAAGGCCTCAACGAAAAAATTGCTTTGCTAAAAGATAACCTGAACGCAAACGACCGCGAACGCGAAGCACTGCTGCTGCACACCGAAGAACAGATTTCTCACCTGCGTGCCTTCACCCTGAAACGCACTGCCATTGGCCGCCGCATCATCCTGTTGGCCGAGCAGGACAGCAAAGACAAGCGCAATGTCCGCGTACTGACCGAGAAGGAACAGGCCGAATTGCGAAAAGCCGTAACCGACATCTACGCCGATGAAACCGCCCGCCTGAAAGAGCGCTATCCGCGCCTCACCGAAGGCGACCTGCTCTATCACTGTCTGGCATCGGCGGGCTTCGGAACGTTTGCCATTGCCCTCTGCTTTGGCAATACGGATGCAGGCATCGTGGCTCAGCGCAAACGGCGCATGAAGCTACGCATGGAGGAGGCCGAAAACGAAATGTCATGCGAATAATTCATAATACACTGAAATACAGTATTTAGCAAAATCATCATGTCATCCGTTTCTTTTCGCCTGCCATAGATTAGCCCGTAACTTTGCTGCATCATCAAAAAAACAAACGACATGCAGCAAAGACATCAAAACAGAGAACTCTACTTCCGCGAACAGGTACAGACCTGCCGCCGTCATTACATTCCCTATCTGCAACCCTTCATCCGCATCACACCCCGGACACACGTACTGGAGATTGGGTGCGGTGAAGGTGGAAACCTACTGCCGTTCGCCCAAGCCGGTTGTCGGGTCACAGGCATCGACCTTGCTGCCGGACGCATTGACGAGGCACACCGTTTCTTCCGTCAGGCCAAAGCTCAAGGTACATTCATTCCCGCAGACATCCTGCAATACACGCCTCCAGCAGAAAGAGGCTTCGACCTCATCCTGATGCATGACGTCATAGAGCACATTGCCGACAAGCCCCGCTTGCTTGCCGCCGTCAGACAGCTACTTTCGCCCAACGGCCTCCTCTTCATCGCCTTCCCAGCCTGGCAGATGCCTTTCGGTGGCCATCAGCAGATTTGTCATCATCCCCTCCTCGCCCGCCTACCCTTCGTTCATCTGTTACCGCACGCAGCCTACCAGGGTGTGCTCCGCCTGTCCGGCGAACCTCAAGGCACTATCAACGAATTGATGAACATCCGCAAAACACGTATCACCATTGAGCAATTCGAAAAGCTGAGCTGCCAGCACTTCAGGATTGCCGACCGTCAGCTGTGGTTCATCAACCCGCACTATGAAAGCAAATTCCGCCTGCCCCCCGCAAATTATGGAAACTGCTTGGTCACCTCCCTATACTACGAGACTTTTTCTCCACTTCCTGCTGGTATCTGCTGAAATGAGAAGAACACCCAACAGTCGTCAACGGATATTTTCCAATAATTGTGTATCAAACTTCCTAATCATTTCTACGCGACAGACACAGATCGCCAATATTTACAAAATCGGCTTTCCGCCCCATCCTACCCTAAACGGAGCCGCGTGTTTTTGTATTATTTAAGAACCCAGTAAATGAATCAAATGCTATATTTGTCGCTATCAAACGACTCATTAACTACCTCAACGATGTTTGAACCGGAACTTTAAATTGGAAAAATATGAAAGCGATTATCGGAAAAACAGCAGTTATATTTATGTCGCTAATGGGACTTGGAGCCTGTTCGATGGGAACCTATGTGCAAAGTAAGCACATCCTGGATGAAATCCATCCGGGAATGACTTACGAGCAGGTCAGCAACATCATGGGCAAACCGGACTACCGACGTTTTAACCGTGAACACGAAGAGTGGGAATACAGGAAATGGCTTTCGGGCAGTAATGCAATTGTCATTGTCGGCTTTGAGGAAGGACGTGTGACATCGATGGATTCCTTTGAAAATCCGCAATCTTCTCAAACTCCGCCCACACCGGTCACGCCTGTAGTGATTCCCGAACAGCATTCTTCGTATCCGGCCAAGCTGTACCGGATGAGCGATGCGGAATTCCAAAAATTCTACCAGGAAGTAAAAAGTGAGCCTTTCTCTGACGAACGCAATGATATGATTCGGGCACTCTCCCAAAGCAAGCGCCTGACATGCCGGCAGTGCGCCCAACTCCTGACGTTCTACAGCTTTGAAGACGAGAAGATGACCGCCTTCCAATGGTTTGCCCCTCACATTGTAGACAAGGAGAACTATAAAGAAATCCAAAAACAGTTCGATTTTTCTTCCGGCCAGGACAAGGTGAAACAGGCTCTTGGCATCTGAAGCCCCAGGCATATCCCCAACGACATACAATACTAACATGCTGTCATTCTTGAACGAAGTGAAGAAACTGAATGCACAAATCGTTATTTGTGAGATTCTTCACTTCGTTCAAGAATGGCAGCATGCTTGGATGATACTTTTCTATTGCGCCCCTCCGATGCGCTCTGCCCTGCCTGACGACGGTCAGTAAGTCAACGACGGCTCATGATACGTGTCGAAGCACGGATAGTGCTCCAGCGGACGGGGCCGGCAGAAGTCTACGCCGTCGAATATCGGATTGGCCGTGGCAGCCTGGGGCAGGATAAGATTGACTTTGGCATCCTCGCCTTCGAGACGGACGTCGAACTTACCGTTCTTATACGTATAATATAAGGTACCGCGACCTATCTTGACCGACGTCTGCAACTCGGTAATCTCGGCGGGCAGTTTGGGCTCCACGGTCACTGTGCCGCTCATCAGGTCGGGACGGATGCCAAGGAAATACTGATACCACACACGCAGCTGTTCGGAGTTGCTCCACGCTTGCAGGAAAGTGCCCGAGCGACCTGCCCACGACTGCCCCTCACGCGGATGGGCATCGGCATTCTCGCTGAGACTGCCCACAGCACCCTCGTGCAGGGCCTGGCGGTTCATGTTGCAGAAGAGCTTCCAGGCCGTCTCCTGCTGGCCGTACTCTATCATGCGCTGCATGGCGATGCCGTTGTTCCACAGCCAGACGGTACCGTTGTGGTAGGCATCGTCCTTGTGGTAGTAGTGCCAGTTCTCATGCTGCGGATGAAACTGAAGGTCCCACTGAGCCAGCGAGGAGACACCCCACGGATAGACCAGCTCCTCCCACACACGGCGGGTGACTCGCTGTTTGAAGTCATCGTCGGCAATCAGCTCGAAGCAGTAGAGCTGGTTGGGACGGTATTGCAGGTCGGGCGGGCCGTCGGCGTTCAGGTGGTCGTAGATGAGGAGGCTGTCCTTGTTGCAATAGTCGGCTTCGAAGTTGCGGGCCAGGCGCACGGCTGCCTCGTGCCAGGCTGTGGCATGGAGTTCGTCACCCATCAGGCGGGCCAGGTGGGCACCGGCCTCCAGTTGCTTATACCACAGATATTGGATGTCGTTGGCGCGGTTGCCGCGGGGCGAGCCGGGGATGCCGTTGCGCTTCACGTCCATCCACGTGTCGGCATCTTCGTGCAGCAGGTAACCTTTCTCGTCCGTGTGGTGGCGCAGGCTCTGGTCGATACTCAATATAACGGAGGGATAGATGTCGTGCAGGAAGCTGCGGTCGCCCGAGTAGCGGAGCAGTTCCTCGGCCTCGATGACGTAGCGCGGCGTGCCGTCGGCAGTGTTGTAGAGGATGCCTTCCAGGTTGGCACGATTGGGAATGCGGCCGCAAGTGACGGAAGTGGTGTCGCGGTCCTGTAGCTTGGCGAAGTCCTTCAAAATGTCTTTCGTCACTTCAAACTGGCCCGTGACCAGCGTGGCACCCGGCATGGCGATGAACATGTCGCGCCCCCAATACTCGTTGAACCACGGCAGGCCGGCATAGATGCCCTTGCCCTGCTGTTCGGTGATGAGCTCGTCCATGGTCAGGGTCATCCAGGCCAGTGCCTTGTCCAGTTCGGGCAGATTGGTGTGCAGCGGGTTGTTCACAGTTATCAAGTTGTTCATGCGTGCCTTGCGCTGAGCCAGCCATCCCGCCCCGTCTTTCCGATAGCCGGCGATGAGCGAGTCGCAATGCGCCTCCGTGCCGTAGGCTATGAGGAAGCCTCCGGCCGATGCGGGAGCCTGCATGCGGTTGCCGCTGAAGCTGATACCAACGGGATGCAAAGGAACCACCTTCAACCGATTGTTTTCCGCCTCCAGCGGCGTGTAGCACAGGGCATCGGTCTGACGGTCGGCATCCTTCAGCAACGTTTCGTTCAGGGCAATGCCGATGCTGTCGCCCTGCACACTGTCCACGGCAATGCAGAGCAATTCGCGGTTGTCCACCAGCTCCAGGGTCTCAGTGGCAGCGGGCCAACGACGTACCAGACGGTCAGGATACACACAGACTTGCGATTTGCCTCTCAACAGCGGCTGGCCGCCCACCGTCAAGGCATAGTCTGAGAGAATGCGGCGTTTGGCCTGGTTCCACCCGGCATACCAGTCGGTAGGCTCGTCCTGATGCGTGCGCCCGTACCAGTAGCCCGCCTTCTTGTCGGTGTACGAATATTCCCGATTCGCTTCGGGAGCGACCTCCACGCCCAGCTCGTCGACGGTCAGCGCAGAGATGGAGGGTGTCTTGTCCGCCGCCCCGCACGACATCAGCACGGGCACGGCCAGCAACGTAAGATAACGATGTTTCATAGCTTTTGATGGATATAAGTTTGTCTTTGTTTTTCCGTCTGCAATGATAGGAAAAATACGTCAAATCTACAGCAACACCGCACATAAACCGTCCAACGTCTGCCGGAAAACGTTTGCAACGCAGGCCGAAAGAGGAAAATTAACTTCCTTTCCAAAAGCTTTTACGAAGGAAATTGTATCTTTGTAATTGAATAAACGGATTAAAGAAAGGAGAACCGACGTATGAAAGCAACCATCTCAATGGAAAGCCTGTGGCAGACCATCCAGTCGTTGTCGCCCAGAAACAAGAAATGGCTGTCCGACAAACTGATTGAAGACCTCCGGGAAGAAGAGGAGAGCATCGGCAAGGAAGAAATCCTGGCGGGGATTGATGCGGGACTGAAAGAAGTCAAACAAACGCGAGAAGGAAAGCTGGAAGAAAAAACTGCAAGAGAGTTTCTGTATGAACTACAAAATATTGGTTAAACCTACTTTCCAACGGGAAGCCAAACGGATGGCCAAACATTACCATTCGTTTGCCAAAGACTATGAAACCCTGATTGACGCTTTGGAACAAAATCCCCACCTCGGCACCGACCTCGGCGGCGGTCTGCGCAAGATACGCATGGCCATCACCTCGAAAGGACGAGGGAAAAGTGGCGGGGCGCGGGTCATCACCTTCACCGTAATTGTCGCGGTCGATGAAACGGAAATCAACCTGCTCTACATCTACGACAAGGCCGAGCGCGAGAACATCTCCCCGCACGAAATAGAAGAACTGCTGCGCAAAAACGGGCTGGGGTAATCCCCGGCCCGTTCCGCATATAGAACCTAAGTATTAAAACTGGTAGCTGAAAAGGGACAGACTACCGCCTGGGACTTGTATATCGTGGCCACAGCCATCTATAGCCGGGCAGAACGGATTTCCCAGCACTGATTCCGCAGAACGGAGCAATGGCGGAACTCCAGTTTTCCCGTCTGCCAGCAGAGGTGGAAATACAGGATGCAGTTCTGGTAAGCTAATAAACATATTGCCCAAGATTTCAACCATTATTGGGAAAACAAAACGCATGCAAGGGAGAACCAGATGGTAATATGCCGTTGGATTCTCCCCTTTTCATTATTTATGCTTCTAAAAAAAGTCTAATGTAAACAGTGAATTTGTGGAATAAGCGTATCTTTAGGGCAGAATAGAGAAAAACATACAGAAATTTTATGAGAAGAATAATTTTCGTTACGACATTGATTCTGATGTTGTGCCGGGTTGCAATGGCAGAAGGAATCAAAAACTATACACTTGACATCAGCAAGGTGAATCAGGAAGCCTCCAATCTTCATGTCAAATGCTCTTTCTCATTGGATTTTCAGGATAAAGACAGCATATCCATGAATTTCGGAGGCGGTCAGGAATTCTCCATTGACAACTTGAATATCAATAGTGGAGAGTTCGAATATGAATTATACCGAGAGTCCAAGAGTATAGTTTTCCGGAAAGAGTCTTCGCAGAAAATCTCCGTCAGCATGAACTATAACTATACAAACCTTTCCTCATTCTTCATTTATGGGAAAGGAGATGCAGAATTGTGGGAGACAAGTTTTGGAGAATACTTCTATCCTTATGTGCCAAATACCTTCATGGATGTAACCTTGAATGTGGAAACACCGGATTCGCTTTCCTTTATCTGCTCATACCCCTTGGAGTCGAACGATACCACGAAATACAGCGGCAAATTGAACCGTATCCTGTCGCAGTCGTTGACACTGGCCTTCATACGCGATGAAGCTTATCAACGGACAGATGAACACATCCCAGGCAAGTTGTCTATCTACCAGATCAAGGACATGCAGTGCGGCAAGGAGAGGTATGACGAACTGCTTGCACTGACTGAAGCCGCTATCGTATTCTTTGGCAAAGTCTATGGAGAAGACTATATTTCCGCAAAGCGGAATGTGACAGCTCTTCCCGTGTATCTGTTCCATAACGGAGAAGGGTTCAGCAACAGATACAACATCGGCTTTATCTCCGCTTCACAGGAGAAGTTTTCCACAAAACCCGACATATATCCGCTGATGCACGAAATCGGGCACCGGTGGCTGGGAGAATGGACACTGCTCATTGATGACGGACAACCGGGAGCCTATTTCATCAAAGAGACACTGAATGAGTTCATGACCCTCATGTTTATCCGTTTTGTCTGTGGCAACGCATACTACGAAACCCAACTTGACTGGTGCAAGTCGGAATACGAGAAGATCAAGGGAACCCCACAGGATGAACCGCTTGTAAATGTTGTGTTGAACAACAACAATACCGTCATTTACAGAAAAGGTCCGCTGGCGTTGCTCCGTATAGCGGAACAGATAGGATACGGTGAACTGATGAGCATCATATCCAGATTCTATAAGGAGTACGCAGGAAAGTATCCGTTGAAATATACGGACTTCATCGACATGGTTAATGAAAGCCATGCAGGAGTTGGGGACCAACTTGACCTGTTGCTGACTGCTCAATCATTGTAAATTACTACTGGTGCGATAAAATCGCATTAGTTTTAAATATCATCAAATAACGAGAGTTCTTTGACATTTTGGTTTAAAATGATTGATGAGTCTTGCTT
>NZ_CASFWU010000069.1 GCF_949298305.1 uncultured Bacteroides sp.
TGACCACGCGCCACGCGACTCTACCAAATATACATGTAACAAAACAATTCGAAGGCCGCACAATCCGCCTTGCAGCCACAAACGAAACGGACAGCTCCCTGCCCTTGGACAGCATTTGATGGCAGAACGGACGCGCGGGCAAATTGCCCAGAATCACAGCGTCCTGCAAGGGGATTTACATAAAAAAAACGAGTAAGTTATCAAAACTTCTCGCTTCCGGCATAAGAAAAGCCATAAGGCTTTTCTTTTTGTACACATCAATGTTTCCTAAAACCAATCTTCTTTTTACCTTAAAAAATAACTAAAAATACCTATCTAAAGTCTTTATTACCTATTAAAACACAAATACCTAATTCTATATTTTAAACCTATGAAAACTGATAATTCATTATTTACCTTTAACTAACCCTTATTGTTATATTCATATCTTATCTACTGTTTCCCAACAGCACTGCAAAGATAAAACATTCTCAGGTATGCACAAATAAGTTTGGGAATTTTAGCACTCTGCCTAACATTGTTTTATAGATAGGGCGTGTTTTTTACACTTGTAAACGTTCTTTCTTCCAAGAGGGCGATTCATGACCACAAAAACAGGCCACTGAAGGAAGCGCTTGCACACCTCTCTTCAATGGCCTTTCCCTTTAAACACCTTTAAACAAAACGATTTATCAAGCTTTCTTTCTTGCTTCCGCAATGTACCCTAAAGCCTCGCGACATTTGTCGGTCACATACGTCCAGTCTTCTGCAGCAACCTTCTCTGCCGGGAAAAGTTTAGACCCCATTCCCACACAAAATACGCCGGCCTTAATCCAGGCAGTCAGATTCTCCTGAGTAGGTTCCACGCCACCGGTCACCATCAATTTAGACCACGGCATAGGCGCCAACAAACCCTTCACCAGCTTGGGTCCCAACACATCGCCGGGGAATACCTTGCAAAGGTCACAGCCTACCTCTTGAGCAAATCCTACCTCAGAAACACTACCGCAGCCGGGCGTATAGGGAACCAGGCGACGATTGCAAACCTTGGCTATCTCGGGATTGAACAGAGGACCCACAATGAAGTTAGCCCCTAACTGCAGGTAAAGCGCCGCCGTAGCAGGATCGACAACGGAACCTACCCCCATGGCCATTTCAGGACATTCCTTGGCCGCGAATTTAACGACTTCAGCAAAGACCTCATGAGCAAAGTCACCGCGGTTCGTAAATTCAAAAGCACGTACGCCACCTTCGTAGCAAGCCTTCACCACCTTTTTTGCCACTTCTGCATTCTTATGATAGAACACGGGAACCATACCGGTAGAACCGATCTTGTCCAACACAGCAATTTTATCAAATTTAGCCATTATTCTCTTTTTTATTATTCACAAATTAAACAATCATTTCTGCACGACCTTACCGCTGTACGCGTCCGCTTGCATCGCCTCCGGCCAACGCCTCCACTTCTTCGGCCGAAACCAAATTGAAATCGCCATTGATGGTATGCTTCAAAGCCGATGCCGCTACTGCAAATTCCAATGCAGCGCCCTGACTGGACTTGGTCAACAGACCATGAATGATTCCGCCAGAGAAAGAGTCACCCCCTCCCACACGATCGATGATGGGGTTAATGTCGTAACGTTTGGATTCATAAAACTCCTCACCGTTGTATATCATCGCTTTCCAACCATTGTGCGTAGCGGAGAAAGACTCGCGCAGAGTAGAAACGACATATTTAAAACCGAATTCCTTTGCCATAGCCTTAAAGATGCCCTTATAGCCTTCAGCATCGGTCTTGCCGCCTTCCACATCGGCTTCGGGCTTGAATCCCAGGCAGAGTTCGGCATCTTCTTCGTTGCCTATGCAAACATCGACATACTTCATCAAAGGCTTCATGATGGATTGCGCCTTCTCCTTAGTCCAAAGCTTCTTACGGAAGTTGAGGTCGACAGACACAGTCACGCCGTGACGTTTGGCAGCCTCGCAAGCCAGACGGGTCAGCTCGGCGGCCTTATCGGAAATGGCAGGAGTTATGCCCGACCAATGGAACCAGTCAGCCCCTTCCATGATGGCATCAAAATCAAAATCGGAAGGCTCAGCTTCTGCGATGGCAGAATGAGCACGGTCATAGATAACCTTGCTGGGGCGCATGGAAGCTCCTGTCTCCAGATAATAAATGCCCACACGGTCGCCACCACGTGCGATGAAGTCAGTCTTCACGCCGTATTTACGCAAAGCATTTACAGCCGACTGGCCGATTTCGTGCTTCGGCAGCTTGGTAACGAAATAAGCGTCATGCCCATAATTGGCACAACTGACAGCGACATTAGCCTCGCCGCCTCCATATACCACGTCAAAAGAATCGGATTGCACAAAGCGGGTATTACCCGGAGTAGACAAGCGCAGCATGATTTCACCTAATGTAACGATTTTCTTTCCCATTTTTTCGGTTTTTAAATAAGTTGATTTAACTTTATCCTTTCAATCTATCATTCAAGCACCTAAATCAAAGTTAACAAGTTGATTCAATGAAAATAAGGAAGGAGCAACAAGCATCCCCCAAGGCTTTCGTGTGCGGGCACAAAGGTACGTTTTTTTTTGAAATACAAAAAATTATCGTATATTTGTGTCGAAAATTTTAAGATTATTATTGTGTACGGGCACAAAAGGACGGTCTGCATGGCCAAAAACAAGGACAAGCCTCGCATGAACAAGTTCCTAATATGGGTTCATACTTGGGAAAACGCCGTTTCTCCACGTACACCGCAAAAAATGGCTTGAAATGGAACGAATCAGGATTAAAGACATTGCCAGAATGGCAGATGTATCGGTTGGTACAGTAGACCGCGTGATACATGGGCGGAGCGGCGTATCGGAGTCCAGCCGGAAACGGGTGGAAGAGATATTGAAAAGGCTGGACTACCAGCCCAACATGTATGCCAGCGCCCTCGCCTCGAACAAAAAATACACGTTTGCCTGCCTGCTTCCCCAACATGAAAAAGGAGAGTATTGGACTGACGTGGAAGCAGGCATTGAAAAAGCGCTCGCAACTTATTCGGACTTCAACATTGCGATAGCCATCAGCTACTATGACCCCTATGACTATCATTCATTCGGCGCAAATGCACAGAAGGTGTTGGAACAGACCCCGGACGGAGTACTGTTTGCCCCAACCGCACCGCAGTATACCAAACCATTTACCGACGGACTCATTCTGCGGAATATACCTTATATATATATAGATTCCAACATCCGCGAGGAACCAGCCCTCTCTTTCTTCGGACAGAATTCATACAAAAGCGGATACTTTGCGGCACGCATGCTGATGCTACTGGCCGGAAATGACGCAAAGGAAATAGTCATCTTCCGTAAAATCAACGAAGGGGTGGTCGGTTCGAACCAACAGATACGCAGAGAAATTGGGTTCCGCAAGTACATGGATGAGAAGCACCCGCTGTGCCACATTTGGGAACTGGACCTCCACGCCAAACGAGACGGAGAGGACGAGCAGATGCTGGACCATTTCTTCAGGGAACATCCCGAAGTAAACAATGGAATCACCTTCAACTCCAAAGCCTACATTATTGGCGAATACCTTCAGAAACGCTCCATGACAAGCTTCAACCTCATGGGTTACGATTTGCTACGACGCAATGTAGAATGCCTGAAGCAGGGCAGCATCTTCTTCCTCATAGCCCAACAGCCCAACCTGCAGGGTTTCAACGGCATCAAAACATTGTGCGACCATCTAATATTGAAAAAGGAAGTAGAACGAGAAAACTTTATGCCGATAGACTTGCTGACCAAGGAAAACATTGATTTCTACTACATCAAATAATAAGAGGCCACATGCTACATAAATAACAGACAATGAACCAACCAATTGATTAATTTGCATGGAAACAAAGTATCTGAGAATCAATCCGGCCGACAATGTGGCCGTAGCCATCGTGGCACTTCCGGCAGGTGAAAAGCTGAACGTGGAAGGCCATGAAATCACCCTGAATGAGAACATTCCTGCCGGACACAAGTTTGCCTTGAAAGACCTTGCCGCAGGAGAAAACATCATCAAGTACGGCTACCCCATAGGCCACGCGCTGAAAGCGCAGAAGCAAGGTGACTGGATGAACGAAAACAACATCAAGACCAACCTGGCCGGATTATTGGAGTATACCTACACCCCCGTCAATGCCGACCTGGACATTCCGCACAAGGGACTCACCTTCAAAGGATATCGCCGCAAGAACGGCGACGTAGGAGTACGCAACGAAGTATGGATTGTACCGACCGTGGGCTGCGTGAACGGCATTGCCAACCAGCTGGCCGAAGGCCTGCGCCGCGAAACAGGCTGTCAGGGCGTGGACGCCATCATGGCCTACCCCCACAACTACGGCTGCTCGCAACTGGGTGATGACCACGAAAACACCAAGAAAATTCTGCGCGACCTGGTGCTGCACCCCAATGCCGGAGCCGTACTGGTAGTAGGCCTGGGATGCGAAAACAACCAGCCGGACGTCTTCCGTGAATTCTTGGGTGACTATGACCAGGAGCGCATTAAATTCATGGTAGTGCAAAAGGTTGCCGATGAATACGAGGAAGGCATGAAGCTGCTACGCGAGCTCTATGCCAAAGCCAGCCTGGACGTGCGTGACGACGTACCTCTGAGCGAACTGCGCGTGGGCTTGAAGTGCGGCGGCTCGGACGGGTTCTCCGGTATCACCGCCAATCCGCTTCTGGGCATGTTCTCCGACTTCCTGGTAGCGCAGGGAGGTACCAGTGTACTGACAGAAGTACCTGAAATGTTCGGAGCCGAAACGATTCTGATGAACCGTTGCCGCACGAAAGAACTGTTTGACCAAACGGTGAAGCTGATTAACGACTTTAAGGAATACTTCCTCTCGCACGGAGAACCCGTCGGCGAGAATCCCTCGCCGGGCAACAAGGCGGGAGGCATCTCCACACTGGAAGACAAGGCGCTTGGATGCACACAGAAGTGCGGAAAGAGCTACGTGGAAGGCGTACTTCCCTACGGCGAACGGCTGAAGGTAAAGGGACTGAACCTGCTTTCCGCTCCCGGCAACGACCTGGTGGCTGCCACCGCGCTGGCTTCGAGCGGATGCCACATGGTACTCTTCACAACAGGACGCGGTACGCCTTTCGGCACTTACGTACCCACCATGAAGATTTCCACCAGCTCTACCCTGGCCAAGAACAAGCCGGGATGGATTGATTTCAACGCAGGAGTCATTCTGGAAAACGAACCGATGGAGAAAACCTGCGAACGCTTCATCGACTACGTGATTAGCGTAGCCAGCGGCGAATTTGTCAACAACGAAAAGAAGGGCTACAAGGAAATTGCCATCTTCAAGACGGGTGTCACCCTCTGACCCCCATCTTAAAAAAAAATGGACGAAAGGAGGATGTGCCCAATGGCCGCATTCTCCTTTCTCATTTTTTTGTATCTTCGCGCCCGATTCGGGAAAAGCCCGAGTCTCACCTCAAAAGCAACAACAAAGAAATGACAGAAACAATCCGAAAACAGAAAGGCGGATGGTGGGCCTTAAGCCCACTGGCCGTATTCTTATGTCTATACCTTGTGACCTCACTCCTGATGAACGACTTCTACAAGGTACCTATCACCGTAGCCTTCCTGTTCTCTTCGTGCTATGCCATAGCCATCACACGGGGTCTCAGGCTCGAACAGCGCCTCTACCAGTTCTCCGTTGGAGCAGGCAACAAAAACATCCTGCTGATGGTATGGATTTTCATCCTGGCCGGAGCCTTTGCTCAAAGCGCCAAGCAGATGGGAGCCATTGATGCAACCGTCAACATGACCCTCCACCTGTTGCCCGACAATCTGTTACTGGCCGGCGTATTCATAGCCGCCTGTTTTATCTCGCTCTCCATCGGCACCAGCGTGGGCACCATCGTTGCCCTGACACCCGTAGCTGTGGGACTGGCCGAAAAGACCGGCATCGACCTTCCCTACATGGTAGGTATCGTAGTGGGAGGGTCATTTTTCGGCGACAACCTTTCCTTCATTTCAGATACCACCATTGCCTCTACCAAGACCCAGGATTGCGTGATGAGCGACAAATTCAAAGTCAACTTTCTGATAGTAGTGCCCGCAGCCGTCATTGTGCTGTGCATCTACATTTTCCAGGGGCTTTCCGTATCAGCCCCACCCCAAGAGCAACCCATCGAGTGGCTGAAGGTGCTCCCCTACCTCATCGTATTGGGAACAGCCGTAGCAGGGGTCAACGTAACAGTAGTCCTCCTGCTGGGCATTCTCTCGACAGGACTCATCGGTCTGTTCACAGACTACACCTTTTTCGAATGGTTCGGGGCCATGGGTGAAGGCATCACCGGGATGGGCGAACTCATCATCATCACCCTACTGGCGGGCGGTATGCTGGAAACCATCCGCTACAACGGCGGAATAGACTTCATCATCGGCCGACTGACGCGTCACGTCAAAGGCAAACGGGGTGCCGAGCTGAGCATCGCCGCCCTGGTAGGCATAGCCAACCTGTGCACCGCCAACAACACCATTGCCATTATCACTACCGGCCCCATAGCCAAAAACATAGCCATCCGCTTCCATCTGGACCGACGCAAGACAGCCAGCATACTGGACACATTCTCGTGTCTGGTGCAGGGGCTCATCCCCTATGGTGCCCAGATGCTGATAGCAGCCGGGTTGGCAGGTCTTTCTCCCTTAAGCATCATAGGCAACCTCTACTATCCTTTCTGCATGGGTGTGTGCGCCCTGCTGGCCATCCTGCTCCGATACCCCCGCAAATACTCCTGAAAAGAGCCCGGATTCAAAAAACAGGCAGGAACTCTTTGTCAGTCAAAAAGAAATAACTAACTTTGCGGCCGCTATTACGAGATAATAGCGTAATTCAAATCATTAACTAAAACATTTTTATTTAAAATGGCAACAAAAATCAGATTGCAGAGACAAGGACGTAAAAGCTATGCCTTCTACTCCATTGTTATTGCTGATGCAAGAGCTCCACGTGATGGACGTTTTATTGAAAAAATTGGTACCTACAACCCGAACACCAATCCTGCCACTGTAGATTTGAAGTTCGACCGTGCACTTGACTGGGTTTTGAAAGGTGCACAACCCACTGACACAGTACGCAACATCCTTTCCCGCGAAGGCGTCTACATGAAGAAGCACTTGCTGGGCGGTGTAGCAAAAGGCGCATTTGGCGAAGCTGAAGCAGAAGCCAAGTTCGAAGCATGGAAGAACAACAAACAAAGCGGACTGGCCGCGCTGAAGGCTAAAGACGAAGAGAACAAAAAGGCCGAAGCCAAAGCACGTCTGGAAGCTGAGAAGAAAGTAAACGAAGAAAAAGCAAAGGCATTAGCTGAAAAGAAGGCTGCCGAAGCTGCTGCCAAAGCCGCTGCTGAAGCTCCCGCTGAAGAGGCTCCCGCTGAAGAAGCTCCTGCCGCTGAAGCTGCTGCTGAATAACAGCAAGCACAGCAACCTTACAAAATGGATTTAAACTGAGATACATCCTCTCCATCCTTAGGGACGGAGAGGATTTTTTATCTCCCGCCCCAAACAAATTCGACATCATCCTCAGTTGCGGTTTTAGACAGAACGTTGAATATAAAAGGAGACGACGAAGGACAAAACACTTTTTTGTACTATCTTTGCGACATCATTAACTACCAAAAAAAATATCGTATTACAACAATGAAAAAATTAGTCTATCTGCTCGCCGTAGCGGCAGCATGTGCTGCCTGTAGTGGCGGAAACAAGGGTTACACAGTGACAGGAACCGTAGAAGGCGCCGCCGACGGCGACATGGTGTATCTGCAAAACGTACAGGGACGCCAGTTGGTAAAGCTTGACTCAGCTACAATTCAAGACGGTACATTCACCTTCAAAGGTACACAAGACACAGCTATCAACTGCTATATCACTTACAAGGACAACATGGCCATGGATTTCTTCCTTGAAAACGGAAAAATCAATGTCAGCCTGACCAAAGATGCGGATTCGGCAACCGGAACCACCAACAATGACGCCTATCAGGAAGTAAAGACACAAATCAGCGGCCTGATGAAGCAAATGGAAAACGTGTACAGCGCCCTGTCTGATACAACCCTGACGGACGAACAACGCGAAGCCAAAATGGCAGAGGCCGAAAGCGTGCAAGATAAGATGATGGAAATCACCAAGCAGAGCATTGCCAAATATATAGCAAGCCCCGTAGGCGTACACCTGCTGAAGCAGAACTATTACTACATGACCGTGGAAGAACTCGACCCGCTGATGCCTCAAATCCCCGCCCTCTTTGACAACGACGAGGCCGTGAACCGCATCAAGGAAAACGTGGAGAAAATGAAGGCTACGGCCGTGGGGAAGAAGTTCACAGACTTCGAGATGCAGACCCCCGAAGGCAAAACCGTCAAACTCTCCGACTACGTGGGCAAGGGCAAGACCGTTTTGGTAGACTTCTGGGCAAGCTGGTGCGGACCCTGCCGTCGCGAAATGCCCAACCTGGTAGAGGCATACAAGAAATACAAAAACAAGAACTTCGAGATTGTGGGCGTATCGCTTGACCAGAGTGCCGACGCCTGGAAGGGAGCCATCGAGCAGCTGGGCATCACCTGGCCGCAAATGTCCGACCTGAAGTATTGGGATTGCGAAGGCTCCAAGCTCTACGCCGTGAGCAGCATCCCCCACACCGTGCTGATTGACGGCGAAGGCACCATCCTGGCTCGCGGCCTGCACGGCGAAGAGTTGCAGGAAAAGCTGGCCGAGGTGCTCAAGTAAACCCGACTTGCAGTATCACATAAAAGACCCGCCTTGCATATTGCACAACGAATATGCAAGGCGGTCTTTTTATACAAGCAAATATCATAAAAAGGAATACTTTTAGCAAGTATGAAAAACACAAAGTTTCCAATTTAAAATTATACTTCACTAATAAACAACATATTAATAATTTTTAATCCAAGAAAAGTTTTCCAAAACGAAAATCATAGGCATATATAGGTTAACTTTGCGACACAATTAAGGACGCCTAATACTAACCAAAAAAGAAAGAAAGATGATACAGACTGTAATCAAACGTGACGGCCGCATTGTAGGTTTCAACGAAGAAAAGATAGCTACCGCCATCCGCAAAGCCATGCTACATACGGACAAGGGGGAAGACCTCAGGCTGATACACCAGATAACAGACCACATTGCCTTCAAAGGCGACGCGCAAATGACCGTAGAAGCCATACAGGATGCCGTAGAGATGGAGCTGATGAAAAGCAGCCGGAAGGATGTAGCACAGAAATACATTGCCTACCGCAACCAGCGCAGCATTGCCCGCAAGGCCAAGACAAGAGACATCTTTCTGGAAATCATCAACATCAAGTCCAACGACGTCACCCGCGAAAACGCCAACATGAACGCCGACACGCCGGCAGGCATGATGATGAAATTCGCCAGTGAGACCACCAAGCCCTTTGTGGACGACTACCTGCTGGACGAAGAAGTGCGCGAGGCCATTTCGCGCCACTACCTGCACATCCACGACAAGGACTATTACCCCACCAAAAGCCTCACTTGCGTACAGCACCCCCTTGACCGCATTCTCACCAACGGTTTCTATGCCGGCCACGGCGAATCACGCCCGGCCAAACGCATTGAAACCGCCAGCATACTGGGCTGCATCTCGCTGGAAACAGCCCAAAACGAAATGCACGGCGGACAGGCCATCCCCGCTTTCGACTTCTACCTGGCGCCTTACGTGCGGAGCAGCTTTATAGAGGAACTCAAAAACCTTGAGGAACTGAACGGCGCCGACTACTCGCACCTCTACCAGAAGGTATTGGAAGACTATCTGCCGACGCCCCTCGAAGGAACACAGGGCGAGGAGCGCATTGTCCGGCATGCCGTCAACAAGACCGTGGCCCGCGTGCATCAGGCCATGGAAGCCTTCATACACAACATGAACACCATCCATTCCCGCGGAGGAAACCAGGTGGTGTTCAGCTCCATCAACTACGGCACGGACACCTCGGCCGAAGGACGGTGCGTCATCCGGGAATTGCTGAAAACCACCTACCGCGGCGTGGGAAACGGCGAGACGGCCATCTTCCCCATCCAAATCTGGAAGAAAAAGCGGGGCGTCAACTACCTGCCCGAAGACCGCAACTACGACCTCTATCTGCTGGCCTGCAAAGTGACGGCCCGACGCTTCTTCCCGAACTTCCTGAACCTGGACGCCAGCTTCAACCAAAGCGCAGAGTGGAGATCCGACGACCCGCGCCGCTACATGCACGAAGTGGCCACCATGGGATGCCGCACCCGCGTATTTGAAAACCGTTTCGGCCCGCAGACATCCGTAGGCCGCGGCAACCTTTCTTTCTCCACCATCAACATCGTCCGCCTGGCCATCGAATGCATGGACATTGAGAACCAGGAACAGCGCATCGCCCGCTTCTTTGCCAGGCTGGACGCCATTCTCGAAATCACCGCCCGCCAGCTTCACCAACGCATGGAATTTCAAAAGACGGCTTTCGCCAAACAATTCCCCCTGCTCATGTCCGTCCTCTGGACAGGAAGCGACAAGCTGCGCCCCGACGACACCATTGCCCCCGTCATCAACCAAGGCACGCTGGGCATAGGCTTCATCGGGCTGGCCGAATGTCTGGTGGCCCTGACGGGCAAGCATCACGGCGAATCGGACGAAGCACAGGCCTTGGGGCTGAAGATAGTGTCCTACATGCGCGACCGTGCCAACCAGTTCTCCGAACAATACCAACATAATTACAGCATCCTGGCCACACCCGCCGAAGGTTTGTCCGGCAAATTCACACGAGCCGACCGCAAAGACTACGGCCTCCTGCCGGGCATCACCGACCGCGACTATTACACCAACTCCAACCACGTACCCGTCTACTACCAGTGCAGCGCACGCCACAAGGCCGAGATTGAAGCGCCCTACCACGACTTGACACGCGGCGGACACATCTTCTACGTCGAAATGGACGGCGACGCCACCCACAACCCCGAGGCCATCCGCCGGGTGGTGGACATGATGGACCGCTACAACATGGGCTACGGCTCGGTGAACCACAACCGCAACCGCTGTCTGGACTGCGGCTACGAAAATGCCGACCCGCATCTGGAAAGCTGCCCCAAGTGCGGAAGCCGGCGCATAGACAGACTTCAGCGCATCACAGGTTACCTGGTAGGAACAACCGACCGCTGGAATCATGCCAAACTGGCCGAACTGAACGACCGTGTCATTCACGAATAATCCCGAATGCTCCAACAGATGATAGAAGGCGCCCTCCGCAAGGGATGTTTTATCCTCCGGGAGGGTGCCAAAACCAAAGAGGCTCGGAGACGATGCCAAAGAGGCTCGGAGGCAGCGCCAAAGAGGCTCGGAGGAGAAACCTAATATTATCGGACAACAAACGAATAAAAAAGCCATGCTTTCCATCCTTGACATATTGGAAGACACGACGGCCGACGGCCCCGGCTTCCGCACCGCCATCTATGCCGCCGGATGTCCCAACGGATGCCCCGGATGCCACAACCCCGATTCGTGGGACATCAACCGCGGACGGTGGATGACGACCGACGAAATCCTGCAAAAAGTGCTGGCCGACGATTTTGCCGACGTCACCTTCAGCGGCGGCGACCCCATGTACCAGCCCGAAGGCTTCGCCGAACTGGCTTCCGCCATCAAGCGGAAAAGCGGGAAAAACATCTGGTGCTACACGGGCTATACCTTCGAGCGCCTGCTTCAGAATCCCCGCCAGGCACATCTGCTGGAATTCATCGACGTGCTGGTGGACGGCCGCTTCAGGCAGGAGCTGCGCGACGAGTCCCTCCACTTCCGCGGAAGCAGCAACCAACGGCTGATTGACGTACAAGCCTCCCTGAAAAGCAGACAGACCGTAGTCTACCGCTACGACACCTCGCTCTGAAGCCAAGGCTGTGGCAATCCCCCCTATTCAGGTTTGGAGAGGCCGCCCGTATCCGCCATGCGTGCTTGCTGTTTATCCGTCGGCAGACAAGTACAACTTAAATATTTTGTTGTATCTTTGCACGCCCCAAGCGAGAGGAACGGTTTATCCGCCAGGGTATCATCCGGATTTCGCAGGTGCAGAATTCAAGAATACTTAAACAACGAGCATGAACTCTCCTGAAAGACTCAAAGAAATCACCCGCTTCCTGCTGGAATATGCCAACCGGCTGATGGGGTCGGGTGTACACACCTCGCGCGTGGTGAGAAATACACGGCGCATCGGCCGTTCGCTGGACGTGGAAGTGAAGATGAGCGTTTTCCAGCGCACCATGGTGGTCAGCGTATGCGACCCCGAAAACCACGAAGTCTACAACGAAGTTTCCGTCATCCCCTCCTTCCCCATCAGCTTCGAGCTGAATGCCGAGCTCAGTGCCCTGAGCTGGGAGGCATACGACAACCGACTGACGCTGGAAGCGCTGTGGGAAAAGTACAACCACATCATCTCGCGGCCCAAGATGGACCCGCTCTGCACGCTCTTCCTCGTAGGCTTTGCCAACGCTTCGTTCTGCGCCCTGTTCGGCGGCGACTGGACTGCACGCTGCATCGTGTTCTCGGCCACCCTCATCGGCTTCTACCTCAGGCAGGTCATGCAGAAGAAGCACATCAACCATTACATTGTGTTCGTTGTGTCTGCCTTTGCAGCCTCGCTCGTAGCCTCGTCCGCCCTGACGCTGGACACGACGGCCGAGGTGGCCATTGCCACCAGCGTACTCTATCTGGTACCCGGTGTTCCTCTGCTGAACGGCGTCATCGACATTGTGGAAGGACATGCGCTGACCGGATGCAGCCGCCTGATACAGGCCCTGCTGCTGGTACTGTGCATTGCCGTCGGCCTCTCGTGTACCCTTATGCTTGTCCGAAACAGTCTGTTATAATCTTCCGATATGATACTCATAGATATCCTTGCCGACGGCCTGCTGGCCGCCATTGCCGCCATCGGGTTCGGTGCCATATCCGACCCGCCTTTGCGTGCTTTCCCCTACATAGCCCTGCTGGCTGCCATCGGACACGCGTTTCGCTTCTGCCTGATGACTTTGCTGGGGGTTGACATAGCCACAGCCTCCCTCTTCGCCTCGTTCAGCATCGGCATGGGAAGTCTCTTGCTGGGCAAACGCATCTATTGCCCCATGACCGTACTTTACATTCCGGCCCTGTTGCCCATGATTCCGGGTATGTATGCCTACAAGATTGTGTTCTCGCTGATTATGTTCATGCAGAACCTGCAGGTGCCCGAACTGCAGGAGAAGTACCTGATGGACCTGTTCACCAATACCATCGTGACATGCAGCGTCATCTTCATGCTGGCCGTAGGTGCTACCATGCCTCTGTTCCTGTTTATCAACCGTGCCTTCTCCATGGCGCGCCACGAAAAGAAGGAAGCGCGTCAGGCCCTATCCGACAAACCGACTGAATAAGAATTATGGAAATCTTCTGGAATACAATTGCACAATACAATCTGGCCACCTGGCCCATACAGATTGTCATCACCCTGGCAGGCATCGTACTCACTACGCTGCTCTACCGGCGGCCTACGCTCTGCGTGAAACGCTCGATGAAGGTCTATCTGATATTGCTGAACGGATGGATATCGGCCGTCTATTACCTGATGTATTGCGACACACGCAGCTACAACTACATCCTGGCCATCTTCTGGGCCGTCATCGCACTGATATGGCTGTGGGACCTCTGCACAGACTACACCCCCTTCGAGCGCAATCCCCGCTACAAGGTGCTGGTCGGCATTCTCTACGCCATGCCCTTCTGTTACCCCCTGCTCTCCTGGATGCGCGGCATGGAATTTCCATACACCACCACCACCGTCATGCCCTGCTCGGTAGCCGTATTCTCCATCGGTCTGCTGCTGGCCTTCTCGCGGAAGGTGAATCTGCTGGTCATCCTGTTCCTCTGCCACTGGGCCCTCATCGCCTTCTCCAAGGTCTACGTTTACCAGATACCCGAAGACTTGCTGCTGGCCAGCGCCACCGTGCCCGCCATCTACCTGTTCTTCAAAAACTACTTCGACCAGAATCTGCATTGCGAGACCAAGCCGAGCGCCAGGTTCATGAACTGGTTTCTCATTGTCATCTGTGTCATCATCGGGCTCGCACTCAGCATCACACTCTTCTACGGCATCTGCCGCTGACCGTCTTACCTCCCTCCCATAATCCCCATTGCCAGGTATATTTCCCGCCGACAACTCAGTCGGAAAGTTAACCAGGAATGGGGATTGTGCCTTTTATAAAAACCCAAGAAATAGGTATTTCACGACAAGAAACAAACCTCTTACTTTGCAGCAGAGATTATTAACCAATTCATTTAGCATTATGAAGAAAACAGGTGTATTCTATGGCTCCAGCACGGGGACATGTGAAGATTTGGCTAATCAGATAGCCGCAAAGTTAGGAGTACCGTCTGCCGACATACACAGCGCGGACAAACTGAGTGCAGACTTAGTAAATCAATATGAAGTGCTGATTCTGGGCACTTCCACCTGGGGAGACGGAGAACTGCAGGACGACTGGTACGACGGCATCAAGGTACTGAAGGCAGCCGACCTTTCCGGCAAGGAGATAGCTTTGTTCGGTTGCGGAGACTCAGAGTCCTACTGTGACACCTTCTGCGACGGCATAGGCATCATCTACGAAGACCTGAAAGACAGTGGATGCACTTTCATCGGCAACAAGGTCAGCACCGGAGGCTATAACTTCTCCTCCTCCATTGCAGTAGTAGACGACTGCTTCGTGGGACTTGCTTTGGACGAAGTGAACGAAAGTGACAAGACAGCCGGCCGCATCGATACTTGGACAGCCGAAGTGAAAAGACATCTGTAACCGACAGACAAGTATTTTTTGCATGCGTTTATCATGACAACATCACCCGACATCCACCCCGTGGAGCTGAAAGTATTCCTCAACCACGTCTACGAGTTCAAGAAAGGCGTGCGCCGCATGGTTCTCTATACCGTGAACCGAAAATACGAAGCATTCGCCATTGCCCGTCTGGAACGTCAGCACATTGACTATCTCATTCAGCCTGTTGACCAATCCAAGGTCAACCTGTTTTTTGGAAGGCCTGAGTGCATACATGACCTGAGTTTTGGATAAGATAACACTCTCAACCTAGTGAGAATATCCACGAGTATTCCCTGCGGAGAACCTTCCGTTCTTCGCTTCCACATGTTTATGT
>NZ_CASFWU010000070.1 GCF_949298305.1 uncultured Bacteroides sp.
TGGTTCATAAGCGGCCTTCAATTTGACCGCTAAGCTACGAATTCAAATCCGTTTCATTCTAAAGGACTGCTTAAAAGACTGTATTTCAATAATTTCAAAAACCGATTAGCCAACTTTTATTGGACAGTAGTGACCAACAAGAGAGACTGAAGAACATTCCTCCATAAGATAAGTTGCGCCTCGGAAGCAAAAGCTAAAAACTACGTTTTTGCTTTGTACTTCACTCGGTTTGCACTACTTTGGATAAGACAGGCTGCACCTCGGAAGCAAAAGCTAAAAACTGCGTTTTTGCTTTGTACTTCACTCGGTTTGCACTATCTTTGTCCGAAAGAAAGGAGACAAAAAAATGAATACACTGGAAGTGGAAACCCTGCGCCGCGAACTCTTGCGCGACATCTTGGATGTGGACGATTTGGACGTGCTCAAGAAACTGAGACGCTGCTTCAACCGACTGCGCGTCCACAGCACACCCGCCGCCACAGAGACTGAAAACTTGCGCCCCTATACGATGGAGGAACTGAATGCGAGGATTGACGAGGCTGAAGCGGAAATTGAAGGAGGAGAGACCTTGTCCAGCCAAGAACTATTTGAACATTTGGAGAACAAATATCCTTGGCTATGCAAATAAAATGGAGTAAAAAAGCCGGCCGTGCATTGGACACGGCTTTAGCACAAGGCATAGAATTGTTCGGCACCCGCAGCACTACCCTCTTTTATAACAGAGTCAAATCCTACGAGCCCTTATTAGCATCCAATCCATATATGGGGAAAATAGAGCCCCTGCTTGCCGGCAAAAAACGCCACCAATACCGCTCGCTCGTCGTCCACGAGCACTTCAAACTCATTTATTACATCGACCAACCCAACGCCATTCTCTACATCGCCGACCTGTGGGATACCCGGCGCGAGCCATCACGCCTGGCGGGAGAAATCGAAAAATGATACACCACTGCACATGGTTTCAATAGCTAAAATCCAAAAAATATATCCGATATGGTGGCTTCTACATTCGGCAATTCTCCTGACGGTCAAGTCACCAGAAATCAATCTTGTATTCATTTCCTTGCCATTAGCGGCCATTTCATGTATATTGCTGGTATCTCACTCGAATAAAGTGTGGGCTGTTTTCAATCTCATACTTCTTGTCTATTCAATTATTTTTTGGGCGTTTACGACATTATTATTCATGTTTACAACAGGACTTGAGCAATACGTCATACTAAGAAGGTCCGTTTTCTTCATTTCACTCATAAACATAGGAGCCTCTTTGTTCTTTTGGTGGCATAATTGGAAAAAAAGTGTTTTCATGTAAATTAGCAATCCACAGCATAAACCAACGCTTGTTCTCCATAAAAATAATAGCATTTCGTTTCACCCCCCCCAACCTGTTCACACCACTTTAAATAAGATAGGCGGCACCTCGGAAGTAAAAACTAAAAACTACGTTTTGGCTTTGTACTTCACTCGGTTTGCACTACTTTGGATAAGATAGGCGGCACCTCGGAAGTAAAAGCTAAAAACTACGTTTTTGCTTTGTACTTCACTCGGTTTGCACTATCTTTGCCTACGAAAATGGACAAGAGGGAGTAGATTCACCCGAAGCCCTTGGAAATAAAGATATTTATCATTCATTATAGCGCTATCAATAGTATGATTTCTTTCTACAGAACTCCTCAGAAAAGCGTGATTGCCGTTGAATGCGAACACGCTATCTCGCAGGCAGAAAGCGAAAAACTCTGCTGGCTTTTTGGAGAAGCCACCCCCGAAAGTGAAGAAAACCTGAAAGGCTGTTTCGTCGGCCCGCGCCGCGAAATGATTACTCCCTGGAGTACAAATGCCGTAGAGATCACTCAGAACATGGGTCTCAACGGCATTTTGCGCATAGAAGAGTACTTCCCCGTAGCCGATGAAAACGCAGACCACGACCCTATGCTGCAACGCATGTACAAAGGACTCGACCAACAGGTGTTCACCACCAACCGCAAGCCCGAACCCATTGTCCACATCGAAGACCTCGAAGCCTACAACGAACAGGAAGGTCTGGCCCTCTCGAAAGAAGAGATGGACTATCTGAAAAAAGTGGAGAAAGACCTCGGACGTCCGCTGACCGACTCCGAAGTATTCGGCTTCGCCCAAATCAACTCCGAACACTGCCGTCACAAAATCTTCGGCGGTACGTTCATCATCGACGGCGTAGAGCAGGAATCCTCGCTCTTCCAGATGATTAAGAAGACAACACAGGAAAATCCCAACAAAATCATATCGGCCTACAAGGACAACGTTGCCTTTGCCGAAGGCCCTGTCATCAAGCAGTTCGCTCCCGCCGACCACTCGAAGCCCGACTACTTCCAGGTGAAGGACATCAAGAGCGTCATCTCGCTGAAGGCCGAGACGCACAACTTCCCCACTACCGTAGAGCCCTTCAACGGTGCATCAACCGGTACGGGTGGTGAAATCCGCGACCGTATGGGTGGCGGTAAAGGCTCCTGGCCCATCGCAGGTACAGCTGTCTACATGACCTCCTACCCCCGCACAGAAGAAGGACGCGAGTGGGAAGAAATCCTGCCCGTGCGCAAATGGCTGTATCAGACACCCGAACAGATTCTGATCAAGGCATCCAACGGTGCCAGCGACTTCGGTAACAAGTTCGGCCAGCCGCTTATCTGCGGTTCGGTGCTGACCTTCGAACACCAGGAAACAAGTAAACAAGAGACAAGTGGACAAGGCGACAAGGAAGGCCTTGTTGACTCGTCAACTGAAAACTCGTCAACTATTTACGGTTACGACAAAGTGATCATGCTGGCCGGTGGCGTAGGCTACGGCACGCAACGCGACTGTCTGAAGGGCAAACCCG
Source organism: uncultured Bacteroides sp. (assembly GCF_949298305.1). Classification (GTDB taxonomy): domain Bacteria; phylum Bacteroidota; class Bacteroidia; order Bacteroidales; family Bacteroidaceae; genus Bacteroides. The sequence continues at coordinate 2,855 of NZ_CASFWU010000070.1, forward strand.
AAGCAGGCAACAAGGTCGTAGTGATGGGTGGCGACAACTACCGCATCGGTTTGGGCGGCGGCTCCGTATCGTCTGTAGACACAGGCCGATACAGCAGCGGCATCGAGTTGAACGCCGTACAGCGCGCCAACGCCGAGATGCAGAAACGTGCCTACAACGTAGTACGCGCCCTTTGTGAAGAAGATGTCAACCCCGTTGTCTCCATCCACGACCACGGTTCGGCCGGACACGTAAACTGCCTCTCCGAGTTGGTAGAAGAATGTGGTGGACACATCGACATGAGCAAACTCCCCATCGGCGACAAGACCCTCTCGGCCAAGGAAATCATTGCCAACGAAAGTCAGGAGCGTATGGGATTGCTTATCAAGGAAGAAGCCATCGAACACGTACGTAAGATTGCCGAACGCGAACGCGCCCCGATGTACGTCGTAGGCGAAACAACCGGCGACCACCGCTTCTGCTTCGAGCAGGCCGACGGCGTGCGCCCCTTCGACCTGGCCGTTGACCAGATGTTCGGTTCTTCACCCAAAACATACATGGTAGACAAAACCGTAGAGCGTCATTACGAAATGCCGACTTACGAACTGCCCAAACTGCATGAATACTTGGCCAACGTACTCCAGCTGGAAGCTGTAGCCTGCAAAGACTGGTTGACCAACAAGGTAGACCGTTCCGTAACAGGTAAGATTGCCCGCCAGCAATGCGTAGGCGAACTTCAGCTGCCGCTGAGCGACTGTGGTGTGGTAGCCCTCGACTATCGTGGTCAGGCAGGTATCGCCACTTCGCTGGGTCATGCTCCGCAAGCCGCATTGGCCGACCCGGCTGCCGGCTCTGTGCTCGCTGTCAGCGAAGCACTGACCAACCTCGTATGGGCACCGCTGGCCGAAGGACTGGACAGCGTATCGCTCTCCGCCAACTGGATGTGGCCTTGCCGCTCACAAGAAGGCGAGGATGCACGCCTCTACACGGCAGTCAAAGCATTGAGCGACTTCTGCTGCGCCCTGCAAATCAATGTGCCTACCGGCAAGGACTCTTTGTCCATGACACAGAAATATCCCGACGGAAGCAAAGTCATCGCTCCGGGCACGGTCATCGTATCGGCTGGCGGTGAAGTGAGCGACGTGAAGAAAGTGGTTTCGCCCGTATTGGTGAACGACCACAAGACCACGCTCTACCACATCGACTTCAGCTTCGACACCCTGAAACTGGGTGGTTCGGCTTTCGCACAGTCGCTGGGTAAGGTGGGCGACGACGTACCTACCGTACAGAACCCCGAATACTTCCGCGACGCCTTCCTGGCTGTTCAGGAGTTGGTGAACAAGGGCCTCATCCTGGCCGGACACGACATCTCGGCAGGCGGTCTCATCACCACGTTGCTCGAAATGTGCTTCTCCAACGTAGAAGGCGGTATGGAAATCAGCCTCGACAAGATTAAGGAAAACGACCTCATCAAGATATTGTTTGCCGAAAACCCGGGTATCGTCATCCAGGTGGCCGACAAGCACAAGGACGAAGTGAAGAAGATACTCGAAGACGCCGGCGTGGGCTTCGTGAAGATTGAGAAAGACGGTGCCACCTATCAGTTCGGCATCGACTACATGCGCGACGTATGGTATTCTACTTCTTACCTGCTCGACCGTCGCCAGTCGATGAACGGTTGCGCCAAGAAACGTTTCGAGAACTACAAGATGCAGCCCATGGACCTGGCCTTCATGCCGGGCTTCACAGGCAAACTGTCGCAATACGGCATCAGCCCCGACCGCCGCACACCGAGCGGCATCCGCGCAGCCATCATCCGCGAGAAGGGCACGAACGGCGAACGCGAAATGGCCTACTCACTCTACTTGGCCGGCTTCGACGTGAAGGACGTTACCATGACCGACCTCGTAAGCGGACGTGAGACACTGGAAGACGTCAACATGATTGTCTTCTGCGGCGGCTTCTCCAACTCCGACGTATTAGGTTCTGCCAAAGGCTGGGCAGGAGCCTTCCTCTTCAACCCCAAGGCCAAAGAGGCACTCGACAAATTCTATGCACGCGAAGACACCCTCTCGCTGGGCGTCTGCAACGGTTGCCAGCTGATGATGGAACTGAACCTCATCAACCCCACCGACGAGAAACGCGGACGCATGCTGCACAACGACTCGCATAAGTTCGAAAGCCGCTTCTTAGGCGTTACCATCCCAACCAACCGCAGCGTAATGTTCGGTTCGCTGAGCGGCAGCAAGCTGGGCATCTGGGTGGCTCACGGCGAAGGCAAGTTCTCGTTGCCCTACGACGAAGACCACTATAACATCGTGGCCAAGTACACCTACGACGAGTATCCCGGCAACCCCAACGGTTCCGACTATTCCGTAGCAGGTATCGCCAGCCCCGACGGCCGTCACCTGGCCATCATGCCTCACTTGGAGCGTGCCATCTTCCCGTGGCAGAACGCCTACTACCCCGCCGACCGCCTGGGCAGTGACCAGGTAACGCCGTGGATCGAGGCCTTCGTCAACGCCCGCAAGTGGGTAGAGGCTAAGAAATAAGGATGCGTCAAGACTTATAGACGGCATCATCAGTCTGTATAACTAATAGAAACGCAGATTCTCGCGGACCATTGATAATTTGCGTCAATCCGCGTCCATCTGCGTTTCTATTTACAGACTGGTTCTATTCCATTCCCCTCTTCTCACATTATCAATTTCCGTCCAATATGAAAAAGCACATTCTGTCAATCCTCATTCTTTGTCTGCTTCCATTTACCGTCCGCCCGCAAATCTACAAATACATCGGCGTGGAAGACGGACTGAGCAACAGACGGGTGTATGCCATCCGGAAAGATACCAAAGGATACATGTGGTTTCTTACCCACGACGGAATAGACCGTTTCAACGGAAAAGACTTCAAACACTATAAGCTGATGGACGGTGAAGAGGAAATCAACTCCACCATGAACCTGAATTGGCTCTACATTGATTCCAAAGGTACGTTGTGGGAAATCGGCAAGAACGGGCGGGTCTACCGCTATGACACCCAACACGACCGTTTCCAGCTGACGTACAAGCTCCCTGAAGCCGGAAACAAAGACCGTCCCACCCCCGTCAGCTACGGTTTTGTGGATGAGAACAGTGTAGTGTGGCTTTGCAACGAAAAAGCCCTGTATCTGTATGACGACAACACACAAAACGTTACTGTCATTAAAAACGAAATTGAAGAATACATTACCGATATCAAACAAATTGACTCTACCCATTACTTTATCGGTACGGATATCGGCATCCACTACGCAGAATTGAAGAACAAGGTTTTAAGGCTGGTTCCCTGCCAGCAACTGGATGACCTTAAAGTACAGGTCAACGAGCTCTATTACCACAAGCCATCCAACAAAATCTTTATAGGCACTTTCCAGCGGGGCATCTTTGTTTACGACCTGAACCTCCGGAAAGCCTTCCCGCTCAACGTCGGCTTGACAGACATCAGCATTAACCGCATCCAGACACTGGACAGAAACGAAGTGCTGATAGCTACTGACGGTGCAGGCATCTATAAAATAAATACTGACACCTATCAGTCAGAGCCCTACATCATTGCGGACTACAACAGCAACAATGCCATGAACGGCAATACCATCAACGACCTCTACATTGACGAAGAGCAACGCATCTGGATTGCCAACTACCCCATCGGCATCACCGTGCGCGACAACCGCTACACCGCCTATCAGTGGATCAAACACTCCATCGGCAACCGCCAGTCGCTCGTCAATAACCAAATCAACGCCATCATTGAAGACCACGAAGGCGACTTGTGGTTCGCCACCAATAACGGCATCAGCCTGTACGACGAAAAGCAGGACAAATGGTACTCGTTCCTCAGCATCTTTGACAAGGACCAGCACAGCAAGAACCACACATTCATCTCCTTGTGCGAAGTGTCTCCCGGCATCGTCTGGGCAGGAGGATACAGTTCGGGCATCTACGAAATAGACAAAAGCAGCAAGCAGGTAAAATTCTTTACCCCTTCGCTAATGGACGACTTGAACACACGCCCCGACAAATACATCCGCTCCATTATCCGGAGTTCGGACGGCAAAATATGGTCCGGCGGCTATTACGACCTGAAGGAAATAGACATAACAAACAAAAGCATACGCAACTTCTACAACCTGAGCGGCATAACGACCTTGGCCGAAAAAGACAGCGACCATCTGTGGATAGGTACGGCCACCGGCCTGTACTTGCTGGAGAGACATACAGGAAAATATGAATACATTCCCATGCCGGTAGACTCCTACTACGTCTACTCGCTGTATCAGAGCAAAGAGGGACCACTCTACATCGGCACCAACAATGCAGGATTACTGATTTATGAGCCTGAAACGAAGACGTTCGAACATTATTGTACGGACAACAGCGCACTTATCTCCAACAACATCTACCACATTCTATCGGACGGCAAGCAGAATTTCTTCCTAAGTACGGAGAATGGGCTGAGCAGTTTCAACCCGCAAGAAAAAAGCTTTCACAACTGGACCAAAGACCAAGGGCTGAAATCTGACCACTTCAACGCCGCATCAGGCACCCTGCGCAGAAACGGAGACCTGATATTCGGAAGCACGGACGGAGCCATCGAGTTCAGCAAAGACATGGTCATGCCGCGCAGCTATCCGTTCAAGATGGTGTTCAGCGACCTGCGCGTATTCTACGAGACTGTCTACCCCAACGACACCCACTCTCCCCTTGTCAAAGACATTGACGAGACCGAGACTCTGCACCTGAAGTATAACCAGAACATCTTCTCCCTGCAGGTATCCGCCATCAACTACGACTACCCGTCCCTCATCCTTTATTCGTGGATGCTCGAAGGCTTCTACGACGGATGGAGCCGGCCCAGCCAGGAGAGCGTCATCCGCTTCACCAACCTCAGTCCCGGCGAATACACCCTGCGTGTGCGGGCCATCTCGAACGAAGACCGCCGCCTCATCCTGCAAGAACGGAGCATGAAGATTGTCATCGAGCAACCCGTCTGGCTCAGCCTGTGGGCCCTGCTGCTTTATGCCGCCATTCTGTGCTCCCTCATCGTCACCGCCATGCGGGTCACCATGATGAAGAAGCAGCGCAAGATTTCGGACGAGAAAATCCGTTTCTTCATCAATACGGCACACGACATCCGCACCCCGCTCACCCTCATCAAGGCTCCTCTGGAAGAACTGGGCGAGGAAGAGCAGCTGAGCGAGAAGGGCCGCAAGAACATGAACATTGCCATGCGCAACGTGAACGCCCTGATACGCCTCACGTCCAATCTCATCAACTTCGAGCGGACGGACATCTACTCCAGCGACCTGCATGTGGCCAGGCACGAGCTGAACGCCTACCTGGAAGAGACCATCAACGTGTTCAGGTCCTACGCCGAGGTGAAGCAGATTGACCTGACCTACACCAGCAACTTCGACCACCTGGATGTCTGGATGGACAAGGACAAGATGGACTCCATCCTGAAGAACCTCCTCTCAAACGCGCTGAAATACACTCCGCAGGGCGGACAAGTGACCATCACCGCCGCCGAAAGCGCAGACACATGGAGCATCGAGGTGAAAGACACGGGCATCGGTGTCCCCGCATCGGAACAGAAGAAGCTGTTCAAGATACACTTCCGCGGCAGCAACGCCATCAACGCCAAGATAACGGGCAGCGGCATCGGCCTGTTGCTGGTATGGAAGCTGGTGCATATCCATAAGGGAAAAGTGGCCTTCAGCAGTGCCGAAGGCAAAGGTTCCACCATCCGAGTGACCTTCCCCAAGGACGAGAAACCCTACCGGAAAGCCATGCGCAAGGCGGCAGACGTCCCCAACACGGAAAACGCCTACCCCAAGGCGGCACCGCCCACCAGCGCCTTCCCCGCAGCAGGAGGCAGCACGCCCAAATCCTTGCTGGCCGAAGCGATGAGCGGAGTGAAGCTGCCCAAAGTACTGGTGGTGGAAGACAACGACGAACTGAAGGAGTATCTGCTGGCCACACTGTCCGACAAGTACAGCATTCAGACCTGCGACAACGGAAAGGCGGCCCTGAGCCTCGTCAAGGAATACCTGCCCGACCTGGTCATCTCGGACATCATGATGCCCGAAATGCGGGGCGACGAACTCTGCCAGATACTGAAGAACGACATCGAGACCTCGCACATCCCCATCATCCTGCTCACCGCCCTCAACTCGGACAGAAACATCATCGAGGGGTTGCAAACGGGAGCGGACGAATACATCGTGAAGCCCTTCAACATCGGCATTCTGCGAGCCACCATAGACAACCTGCTGGCCAACCGCGCCCTGCTGCGGAAGAAGTTCGCCCGCCTGGACATTGCCGCCAAAGAAGAGACGGACGAATGCCCCAACTGCACCAACGACCTGGACCTGAAGTTCATGCAAACAGTAAAGAAGAGCGTGGAGGACAACCTTGCCAACCAGGACTTCAACGTAGACGCACTCTGCAACCTGCTCAACATGAGCCGGACCAGCTTCTACAACAAGATCAAGGTGCTGACCGACCAGGCTCCCGCAGACTACATCCGCCTCATCCGCCTGAACCATGCCGCCCGATTGCTGAAGGAGCAGCGGTACAGCATCACCGAAGTGGCCGAAATGACAGGCTTCAACGACGCCAAGTACTTCCGCGAAGTGTTCAAGAAGCACTTCAACGTCAGTCCGAGCCAGTATGCCAAGGACGGGGGAAACGCCGCGGACGGAGCCCAACAGTCACAACCGGATAACAAACAATCATGAAACAGAGCAATATGAACATCTATTTTGAGAGTTTCCTCATCTTCTTCAAAATCGGGGCATTCACCATCGGCGGAGGCTATGCCATGGTGCCCCTCATCGAAGACGAGATTGTCAAGAAGCGCAACTGGATTGCCAAGGAAGACTTCATCGACCTGCTGGCCATCTCGCAGTCGTCGCCGGGCATCCTGGCCGTCAACATATCCATCTTCATCGGCTACCGCCTGCGGGGCATACGCGGCAGCATCGTCACCGCCCTGGGCACCATCCTGCCCTCGTTCCTCATCATCCTGGCCATCGCCCTGTTCTTCCACAACTTCAAGGACAACACCGTCGTGGAGCGCATCTTCAAGGGCATCCGTCCGGCCGTGGTGGCACTCATAGCCGCCCCCACGTTCAGCATGGCCAAGTCTGCCAAAATCAACCGCTACAACCTCTGGATACCCGTCGTCTCCGCCTTGCTCATCTGGCTGCTCAGATTCTCCCCCATCTGGATTATCATTGCAGCCGGCATAGGCGGCTACCTGTACGGCAAGTGGAAAATGAAAAACGGGAAAACAGAAACGCATGTCTAAAAACATCATATCACAACCATGATTTATCTCCAGCTATTTTATACCTTCTTCAAGATTGGCCTCTTCGGCTTCGGCGGAGGCTATGCCATGCTCTCCATGATTCAGGGCGAAGTGGTGACCCGCTACGAGTGGCTGACCCCGCAGGAGTTCACCGACATTGTAGCCATCAGCCAGATGACCCCCGGCCCCATCGGCATCAACTCCGCCACCTACGTGGGCTTCACGGCCACGGGCAGCGTCTGGGGCTCCATCATCGCCACCTTCGCCGTGGTGCTGCCCTCGTTCATCCTGATGCTCACCATCAGCAAATTCTTCCTGAAATACCAGAAGCACCCCTCGGTAGAAGCCGTGTTCAGCGGTCTGCGTCCGGCTGTCGTGGGATTGCTGGCCTCGGCCGCCCTGGTGCTGATGAACACCGAGAACTTCGGAAGCCCCAGCGAAGACACCTATACCTTCGTAATCAGCTGCATCATCTTCCTCATCACTTTCGTGGCCACCAAGAAATACAAGGCCAACCCGATACTGATGATTATTGCCTGCGGCATAGCCGGACTGCTGCTCTACAAATAAGGGATGAACGGCAGGCGCGCAGGGACATGGAAAGAGGCATTTGCCTTCCGCCGGACCGGCGCTTGCATTACGCTTGCCGGACGCTTGCACGGTCCGTGCTCAACGCTTGCACGGAGCACGGTGGATGCTTGCATGGTCTAAGCGCTGATAATCTGAGGGTTGAAAGAACTCCCCACACGATGGATGCTTTGCCCCCGGCCAAGCCGACAAAAGGGCACAAAAAAGCCCCCTCTCCTACCACATCATTGAGAGGGGGGGCTCAACGGCTATTGAGAGGGGGGTCTCAAGCCCTATTCAGAGGGGGTTCTCAAGCCCTATTCAGAGAGGGTTCTCAATACCTATTGAGAGGCCCCTCTCAACGACTATTGAGAGGGGGCGCTCAATAAGGCTGCCTCAGAAAGCGGACAGGCAGTATCCTCTGTGTGGCATTTCTCTTTATTCCGATGCAGCCTCGTCAGCAGGTCAGAGTTTCACTTTCTTGGTTACGGACTTCGACTCGTTGTGCAGACGGTCGAGGGCCGTAATGACATATTGGAATCTGGTCTTTCCGTCCTCGTAGGGCAACGGGTAGAAGGTGTCGCGCGTGATGGCAACAATGTGCGACGGGTCGTCAATGTCCACCTCCTCGTCCGCGCCGAAGCGGTAAACCACATACTGCACGGCACGGTCCATCTCGTCCTTATACTTGGGCGCCGTCCAGAACAGCAGGTAGCCGTCTGCCGTCCATACAGGTTTTACCTTACGCACTTTGCCCGGAGCCTTGTCGTCCATAAAATCAAACACGGGTGGCAAAGCAGGATATTTGTGATATTCGGCAATCAATGCGTCGCGGTATCGCCCCTGGTTCTCCACCACAGCCGACGCATACCACTGGCAACTGCCGCCTATGGTCTGATAGGCCCGCTGCAAGGCCATCTTGCGGGGAAGCTGGTTGATGGTAGGGTCGGTCGGGTCGGTATTCTGCACCGTATTCTGCACCGACTGGCCGATGAACAGGGGACGGTTCTCGCTGTTGCGTGCCCACCACTTCACCAGTGTTTCGTAGTCGGCCACCGGATGCCCGACGTGCCAGTATATCTGAGGGATGTTATAATCTATCCAGCCGTTGCGCGCCCACAATAACACATCGGCATAGAGGTCATCATAGTTCTGCAGCCCCTTGGTCCTGCTGCCCAGCGGATCGCTGCTCTCGTTGCGGTAGATACCAAAAGGAGAGATGCCGAACTTCACCCAGGGCTTCACACGACGAACGGTATCGTGAATTTCCTCAATCAGCATATTCACGTTGTGGCGACGCCAATCCCCCTTGCTGCTGAATCCTTTTCCATAACGGGCAAAAGTGGCGTTATCCGGAAAGTCCTGTCCGTTGACCGGATAAGGATAAAAATAGTCGTCCATGTGGATGGCATCCACATCGTAGCGCGAAACGATGTCCATCACCACCATGCAAATATGGTGGCGGCTTTCGGGCAGTGCCGGATTGAAATAAAGCTGATTCCCATAGGTGACAAACCATTCGGGATGGATATTGTACAGATGAGTGGGCGCAATGCCGTTCTTCAACGAAGTCAGAGCCCGGTACGGATTAATCCAGGCATGGAACTCCATACAACGTTTATGACACTCGTCAATCATGAACTGCATGGGATCCCAATAAGGGTCGGGAGCCTGCCCCTGCACACCGGTCAGGTAGCGGCTCCAGGGTTCCAGCTGTGAAGCATACAAAGCATCTGCCTCGGGACGCACCTGGAAGATAATGGCATTGATACCCGCCTTCTGCAACGAGTTCAACTGGTCAATGAGGGTCTGCTGCATCTTCTCGGCAGACATACCGCGAAATTGTCCGTTCACAACCTGTATCCAGGCACCGCGAAATTCACGTTTGGGGTATCTGCCTGTCTGGCTTGGATATTGTGCCGTTGCTCCCAAGCAGAAGAGCAAAGTCCATGCACACAAAAAGAGTCGTAATCTCATGTTCTAAATCTAAAAATCAAAAACTATTCAATTAGGTTTCACAAGTGCTCAACTTGCCAGTTGACAAGGCTTCAGTCAACAAGTTTTCCAGGTCCGGAATGCCCAGTTGGATAAAATGCCACTTGAAACGGCTCGCTACAAACGCCTTGTCAACCCGTCAGCTTGCTGCTCGTCAACTGCAACTTGAGCTTGCGAATTGAAAATCGACAAAGTCAAAGTTGAGCTATTCAAAAAATGCGCATAAAAGTACTCCTTTTCTCTCAGGTAAACCCTTGCTCTACCAAAAGTATAACAAATCTTAACCAGCTTCTCCTGCGTCTCAGATTCTCACTTCAAAAGTGTGATTTCACCCCGACCTCCAACGCACTACAATACAGGACTGCTCCTCTCCTATGCGATTGCCCGGCGTGACGATTTCCAGGTTTTATCATTACGCCCCCCCAATGAGAGTCGAATCCGCTCTACCGGCAACCAGACGGCCATAAAACACATCAACAAATAAGACAATTTAGGTTTCGCAAGTTTATCAATCGGTTGTTGTCAACTTAAGTATCGGATTTAATATTTCTCTGGTAGTTAAGAAGTTAAGAACTCAAGTTTCGCAAGTGCGAAACTTGCAGGAGTTAAAGGAGTTAAAAGGAGTTATCGCCCACCAAGGTGGGCTTAGGAGTTAAAGCCGATAGCTCAATGGTCGGTATCCTTTTCACAAAGGCATTGGCTTAACTCCTGACAGAGCAAAGCGAAGTGATAACCTCTTAACTTCTAACAAAATATCGAACCCGAAACTTGAGTCGTTTAAATGTTATAATTGAGCACTATAAATTTAACACGTTTATCGCTATATCCCTAATATTCAATGAAATATTTAATTGATTATATCGAATTCACGTTAATTTAAATATTATGAAGACACATGTATGGTTATTGTTCCTGGCAGTGACGAGCCTGTTGCTGGCGGGATGCAACGAGACGAATGATCCAATGGCTATCGGAGTGAAATCGGTGTCGTTGGACAAGACGAGCAAAACGCTGTTGGTTGGAGGCACGGAGCAGCTTGTGGCTACGGTTCTGCCGGAGGATGCCGTGAACAAGACGGTGGTCTGGAGTTCGGATGCGGAAGACGTGGCGTCGGTGGATGCATCGACGGGGTTGGTGACGGCGCTCGAGGCCGGGACGGCGAAGATTACGGCAACGACGGAGGATGGAGGCTACACGGCCTCCTGTGCGGTAACGGTGACAACCGATATGGAGGCGTATCTCAAGGCGCTGCTGCTGGAGGATTTTGGCCAAATGGGGCTCTCAGCGGACTTCTTCAGCGATAACCATTGGACCCTGGACAATGCGTTGGAGAATTGGAACGGAATCCGTGTTTCGGGAGGTCCTGACGATTATGGATTGTCGATTGACCTGGAAGGCCAGATACTGGGGGGGACGTTGTGCGACGAATTGTTCCGGCTGCCGGGATTGACGGAACTGGTCTTATCCGGATGCAAGCTTTCGGGGCCGATTCCGGAGAGCATCGGGGAAGCTACGCGGCTGGCCTCTCTGAATCTCGGGAATAATGATTTTACGGGGCAACTGCCCTCCTCATTGGGGAAGCTGGCCAACCTTCTGCAACTGGATGTGAGCGGCAACAAGCTCACAGGAGCTGTGCCGGAGGAGATGAAAGGATTGGACAACTATCCGAAATTCCGCTTCAATCCCCAACAGGAGGGTTATGAGATTTCGGAAACGGGGACAGGCGATACGGACAAGGCGGCCCTGTTGTCGATTGTGGAGGCATGGGGTGACGATGCTCCGCAGATAATACAGGATTCCTGGACGGCGGAGAATGCGGTTACGAATTTTTACGGCGTCGAGGTGAACGGGCTGGGTCAGGTCGTGGCCTTGAATCTGAGGTCTCTGAAGATTTATGCGCTCCCCGACATGTCGGCCTTAACACAGTTGAAAAGATTGGATATGTATGATAATGAACTGTGGTATTTCCCTGCCTGGATAGGCAACCTGACGAACCTTCAGTATCTGGACCTGGGGTACACCGTCCTGCTCGGCCAGTTCCCGACGGCAATCTGCAATCTGCCCAACCTTAAGCATTTGTATTTGGCGAAAAACCTCCTGAGCGGCGAGATTCCCGCTGAAATCGGCAATATGTCGAACCTTGAGGCCTTGGATCTCTCTTCCAACGGATTCACCGGCCAGATTCCCGCCACGATCAGCAACATGTCGAATCTCAAGGTTTTGGATCTCGGTTCAAACCTCCTCAGCGGCCAGATTCCCGCTGAATTCGGCAATCTGACGAACCTTCAGGGCTTATATCTGTCTTACAACAGAGCGGAATGATTCCCGATGAGGTATTGAACCACCCGAATTTCTACAATTGGCATCTTACGCCGCAGAATGACGGTTACGGGTTCGACAACTATCCTGCCTCTTCGGGGCAGAGCAGGGTGCAAAGCCAGAATGACCGGACGGCGGAGAAGGAGGCGGTGGGCCCGGCCCGCAAGGCGGAGCTCCGCAAGCGGATATTACACAAGGGCCGATAACGGGAATTTCTTCCGGTTGTCGGTTCATCGGCCGACTTCAAAAGAGTATTGGAACGGACAGCTTACGCCGACAACTTATTTTCAGTCAATCCCTGACGAGTAATCGCCAGGGATTGTTGTTTATAAAAAGTTTTGTTGTCCACCAGGTCCGTCCCCCCCAAAAAAGAATGCAGGAAATGAGCAATGGCAGAAAAGTATTTCCGTACACCGATATAATGCAAAAGAGGCTGTCCCAGCTTTCCGGGGCAGCCTCTTGATAGCTATGTCATGTGCCGTACAGCCTCATCTCATAGATGCTGTACACCTGCAATTATCAGACAAACCAGCGCACATAGCAGAAATCCTGACGATGAGGCAGATCTGCATTCTTCGGGAACATACGGTAGGAAACTTTGAAGCTACCTGCATTCTCCAGTTTATGTTTCACCTGGAACGTATACAAATCGCCATCTTTCTTGACAACATCAAACGGTTCTACCGAATAGATGTGCTGCTTTCCATCAGCCGAATTGTACGTAGTCACCAGTTCCAGACCGATAGCGTCATTCAGACCCTTCTCGTCGATAACATAAGTGATGGTGTACTCCTTACCGCTTTCAATGGAGCCCTTCACCAGTTCTTCAGTCTTCTCGCAAGAAACAATTTCGATGCTGTCCCACTTCTCTACTACCGATTCCTTCCAGGCGGCAATTTCTTTAGCCTTGGCGTAGTTGTTGGCAGCCAGGATGTGGAAGCGTTTGGCTTCCTTATTGTAGAACTTCTCGTAATAGTCGTCAAGCTGACGCTTCATGGTGTAATGAGGAGCAATCTTGGCGATGGAGTTCTTGATAGTCTTGATCCAACCTTCAGAATAGCCCTTCTTGTTGCGGGCATAGTACAGCGGCAGGATTTCAGTCTCCAGTATGCTGTAAATGGTAGCGGCATCCAGCTGGTCCTGATGTTCCTGGTTCTGGTAAGTACGCTTCTCGGTCAATGCCCAGCCGGCACCTTCGCGATAGCCTTCGAGCCACCAGCCGTCGAGTACAGAGAAGTTAACCACACCGTTCATCAACGCCTTTTCGCCAGATGTACCCGATGCTTCGAGGGGACGGGTCGGCGTATTCAGCCAGATGTCAACGCCAGATACCAGACGGCGGGCCAGTTGCATGTCGTAGTTCTCCAGGAAAATAATCTTACCCAAGAACTCCGGACGGCGGGAAATCTCGATAATCTTCTTAATCAAGCCCTGACCGGCACCGTCGTGAGGATGAGCCTTACCTGTAAACAGGAATTGTACAGGATAATCGGGATTGTTCACAATCTTAGACAGACGTTCCAAGTCGGTAAACAGCAGGTGTGCACGCTTGTAGGTGGCGAAACGACGGCCGAAACCAATCAGCAAGGCGTTCGGATTGATTTTGTCCAGCAAAGAAACAATACGCGAAGGATCACCTTGATTCTTCAGCCAAGTTTCACTATATTGCTTACGCACATAGTCAATCAGCTTGTTCTTCAATGCCATGCGGGTCTTCCATATTTCCTCGTCGGCCACGTTATAGATGGCTTCCCAGATTTTGGGATTGGACTGGTCATACCAGAAATTCTCATCAAAGTGAGCGGCATACAACTGTTTCCATTCAGTAGCGCTCCAAGTGGGGAAGTGTACACCATTGGTCACATAGCCCACATGCATTTCTTCAGGGAAATAACCCTTCCAGATGGGAGCAAACATCTCCTGTGACACTTTGCCGTGCAACCAGCTTACGCCGTTCACTTCCTGTGAAGTGTTGCAGGCGAATATAGACATACAGAAACGCTCGCCCTTGTCGCCGGGGTTGTTGCGGCCCAAGTCCATCAGGTCATCCCAGCTGATGCCCATACGTGACGGATAACCGCCCATGTACTTGCCAAAGAGACCTTCATCGAAATAGTCGTGGCCGGCAGGAACCGGAGTATGTACGGTGTACAGAGACGAAGCGCGCACGAGTTCGATAGCCTGATCGTAAGTAAGTCCCTCGGCTACATAATCACAAATACGCTGTACGTTAATCAATGCGGCATGGCCTTCGTTGCAGTGATAGATGTCCTTCTTGATGCCCAGCTTCTTCAGCGTCAACATACCACCGATACCCAACAGAATTTCCTGCTTCAGACGATTTTCCCAGTCACCGCCATAAAGCTGGTGGGTGATGGAACGGTCAAACTCGCTGTTCATCTCGTTGTCCGTATCGAGCAGGTAGAGGGAGATACGGCCCACGTTGACTCTCCATACGAAAGCATGTACGTAGTAGTCCAGATAAGGCACGTCTACAATCACCTGATTGCCGTCGGCATCCAACACACGGTCGATGGGCAGCTGACCGAAGTTCTGAGCTTCGTAGTTGGCAATCTGCTGTCCGTCCATAGACAACGTCTGAGTGAAATATCCGTAACGATAGAGGAAACCTATGGCACACAGGTCGACATTGCTGTCCGACGCTTCTTTCAAATAGTCACCGGCAAGTACTCCCAAACCGCCGGAATATATCTTGAGGACATGATTCAAACCATACTCCATGCTAAAGTAAGCTACAGACGGACGTTTCTTATCCGGCTCTACATCCATGTAAGTACGGAACTTGGAGTAAACGTCTTTCATTCTGCGAAGAATCACCTTATCGTTCGCAAGCGCTTCGAGCTTGGCATAGCTCATACGTTCCAACAAGAGGACAGGGTTCTGTCCGACTTCTTTCCAAAGAGCAGGGTCAAGGTCTCTAAACAATTCGGTAGCTTCGTAATTCCACGACCACCAAATGTTACGTGCCAATTCAGACAAATTCTCCAGTTGGGCAGGAATGTGAGACTTTACATTCACGTCCTTCCAGTTCGGAGTGTTTACATTACTAACTTTAATCTTCATTTGTATGATAACTTGATTGATTAATAATTCTTCAGCCTAACAATCGCTTCATGGCATTGCGGAGGGCAATGTCGTAAGCCTCGTAATAATATTGGATAAAGTGTTTCCACAAAGCCTGTTCAGCCACCTTGGCCGCCCGTTTGCGGATTTCCTTGATTTCATTTTCATTCTTGGCAGAAAAAGCGGAAATAGTATCCTTGATGCCATCTGCCACTTCAGAATAATTATAGTCCGAACGGTGCAGCACTTCCACGCCGTCGTCTATTCCGTGCTGATTCTTCAGCCCTTTCACCCACAGGCCGAACCCGGCAAGGTCGGTCGTGATGGTAGGGACATGGAAGGCTACGCTCTCCAGCGGGGTATAGCCCCAAGGCTCGTAGTAAGAAGGATAAACACTGAGATCCTCACCTATAATGATGTCATAATAATGTTTGTTCAAGATGCCGTCTCTGCCATCCAGGTAGCAAGGTACGAAAATAACTTTCACTTGATCCTCCTTGCTGTTGCCCATTCCCAGGTATTTCAGCATATCCAGCACCTGGTCGTGAGTCATGTTGTGCAGCCAGTGAGTGATGAAGGGACACTCCAACGGAGTATCAAATTTCTCCTTTTTCTTCATTCGGTCCAGTAAATCCTCGCGCGGATCGCCAACCCAACTTGGCACGTTGACAAAGGCCAAGACCTTCTTTTTCAAATTCTTGTCACGGTTCAGGCGGTTCAATGACTCCAGGAATACGTTAATACCCTTGTTTTTGAACTCGTATCGCCCGCTTGTACCTACAATCAGCGTATCATCATCCAAATCATCTCCCAACAAACAATTTGCCAACCGAAGCATCAAAGCACGGGCACGTTTCCGCTTTCCTGTATATGTGGCACCTTTGGGTACAAAGTCATCTTCAAATCCGTTCATCAGGACCACATCGGCCGACTTGTCGAGCAATTCCTTACATTCGTTGTTCGTAATTTCACTGACAGTCGTAAAACAGTCCACATAATGAGCCGTCTGTTTCTCAATGGAATGCTTGGACTGCATGTTCAGCTCCTGAGCCATCTGGTCACCATTGTATGCAAACAGATAGTCGTACAAAGGTTTATCGTTTCCAGCAATAGAACGACCAATGGAAGTGGCGTGAGTGGTAAAGATGGTGGCAATCTCAGGGACAGCACTCTGAAGATACAAAGCCCCCATACCCGTCATCCACTCATGCGCATGGAATATGACTTTATCACTCTCTGACAGATTGAAACGGTAAAAGCTTTCTACCACCTTTCCAGCCGCATAAGCAAACATGGAAGCTTCATCATAATCGCCATAGGCATGCAGAGAATCGACCTGATAGCGGTTCCACATCTCCGTATAAATTTCGTTTTTCTTTTCAAAGAATGGTTGGAAGTCAACCAGAATGACAATAGGCTCGCCCGGAATGTTCCAGCGTCCTACACGCACGGACAGTTTATCTTTAAGAATGGCGTGCATCTTCCACGCCGCACACAGATTGTCAGATTCGATAAACAAAGGATTCTCTTTACCCTGCCAGAAATCAGGTCCTATGAAAAGCACTCTATCATGGAATTTTGCCTGCAAAGTATTG
This sequence comes from uncultured Bacteroides sp., assembly GCF_949298305.1. Taxonomy (GTDB): domain Bacteria; phylum Bacteroidota; class Bacteroidia; order Bacteroidales; family Bacteroidaceae; genus Bacteroides. The sequence goes on from NZ_CASFWU010000070.1 coordinate 19,747, forward strand.
GCTCTTGTAGACAAAACCGTATAGATTCCCCCTACTTTATTACACACTTCCCAACTTGCTTCGAAGATGTAATCGGGGGTCATTAGTTCTTTAGCCATATACGTTTATATCTTAATGTGGCTGCAAAAGTACATATTATTCTTTGAAAAATAGCCTTTTAATCGAAAAATATAATCACAGATGTACAAATATACCTTTATAAAAGAGGAATGGAAGGAAACACAAAACACCTTACAAACAGGTAGCGGAATCAGGTGAAATTCCCGGAAAGACACCTGAGCACTGCCCAAGTCCCTCCATAAGCCGCCCAGGCCCGCAGTCGGACGGCCCAAGGGAGACACCCCCCCAACGTTGCCTGCACGGGCGGAGAGGCGGCAAACGCCAGGGACTGCCGTAGCCGGGCCGGGCAAACCCGCTGCCTTTCACCGTCCAAAACACCACCTTTAACAACCCAAGACGCCACCTTTGACCACCCAAGGTGCTACCTCTGTTTCTATCAGAAGCCTTTTATCTGAAAAATAAAAGCCTTTTATCTGAAAATTAAAAGGCTTTTAATTGATAATTAAAAGGCTTTCATTTATACATTAAAAGCCTTTTATTTGTGCATTAAAAGGCTTTTAATTATACCCAAGGTACGCCCTTTTTCTGCCAAAGGTGGCACCTTGGACAGCCTTTACCAGCACTTTAGCCCGGCTTCCGCCCCCACCCGGCCCATGATGCAGGACGGATGAGGATGAAAACCGGGACAAACACCGGCAGCAAAGCGGATGACTCTCCGGCTTACGAACTGCCCATAAAGGACAAGGCCCGAACAAGGATAAGCCGGAGCCTATCCTTGTCGGGCCTTGAAACAAACAACTTCTGTAACCGATATTAAACCATCAATGCTGCCACCAATGCCAAGATAGCATAGAATTCAGGCAGAGCGGCGTAAATCATGGTGTTAGTCTGTACATCGTGTCCCTGAGAGATTCCCACAATACCGTTGGCACAAATCTGTCCCTGACGGATAGCGGAGAACAGACATACCAGACCTACTCCTAAACCTATACCCAACATCAGAGGGCCTTCAGTAGCAAAATCGCGTCCCATAGACATCAAGAAAGCCACAAAGCCATAAAGACCCTGTGTAGCAGGAAGAGCCGAAAGAATCATGTAACTGGCCGACTTGGAAGGATCTTTCTTCAATGCACCTTCAGCTGCATTACCAGCGATTGTCGTACCAAAGCAACTACCAATACCTGCCAGGGCCAACATCAGGCCCAAACCGAGATAACCTAAAATTTCATTCATAATGTTTCAGTTTTTATTTGTTTCTAATTTATTTGTTTTCTATGGTTGTGAAAGGAGCATATTCTTCTCCCTTACCGTTATAACCGGAATTCTTGAAATACTCCACAAAGGTCAGACGAAGCGGGTGTACGAATGCGCTCAGACAAGACATGGCTATGTTCAGAGAATGACCGAACACCAGAATAAGTCCGCAGAAGAGCCAACCCAATGCGGGACCTGCGGCATCGTTGACCATGAAAGCAAGCTGATTGAAAACGCCTCCCAACATACCACCGGCCAAGCCTAAGGCATAAAGACGTATGTAAGAAAGTACATCACCCATCAGACCGGTAGCCATATTATAGGTGTCCCAAATACCCGCACCGATATTGACAAATACATTCCGATGGATGTTATTCAGCAAATAGATGCCAATAGCCGAAATGCTGCCTATAATGATGAAGGCCCAAGTGGACACATTTTCTGATATGACCTCGAAGAATGAAAGTCCGCCGGTACACACACCGCCAACCACCAACAAGAGCCAACCCCACGAACTGAGTGACTCCTTGAAGCCGAAGCGGACAGTACTGCTTATTGCCTTCACCGTCATAGCGATGCAAATATGCACCACACCGATAATCAGAGCAAGCAGCATCTGCTTGTCATAAGTGGTTTCGCCAATCTTGCCCACAATCATAAATTGCTTGAGGCTGTCCGGCAAATCCAAATCGAACAGACTAACACCGAAGCAAGTACCCAAGATAGCACCTATCACAGCCGTGAAAATGCCCAAAGTAATCACCAGGTTCATCATGCCCCTCAACGATTTGGACAACTTCTTCTTCAAGATAAAGCCCAAGATAATCAGTACGACTCCATAACCGGCGTCGCCCATACAGAAGGCGAAGAACAGCGAGAAGAAAGGTGCCAGAATGGGAGTCGGGTCAAACTCGGCATAATCAGGCATACCATACATTTTGGTCAGCACTTCATACATACGGGCAAAGGCATTATTACGCAATTTGATGGGTGCATTATCTTCCTTCGTAGCATTCCTTATTTCATAATATACGCCACTGTTGTCCAGCAGTTTCCTCACCTCGGGTTCGTTGTCAACCGGTATCCAGCCTTCCAGCAAGACGACAGCCCCGTCGGCCATGCGCTCGCTGTTCAACTTCACCTTCAGCAAGTCAATATCACCTTGAAGCAACAAGTTGCCGCGCTCCAGCGTCTTATAGTTGGCCTTACAGAAATCCTTGAGTTCGGCCCGCGCCTGCGCTATCTGCGATTCGGTATCCGCTTTCCGGGCCAACAGTTCAGACAGGCTCGATGTCGGCAGACGGAGTGGTTCCATATCCAGTCCATCCTCCAGACGAGCGGTAACCGTTACAAAGTAGATGTGTCCTCCCTGTTCCTGGATGCGAATAGCGTTATATTGCTCTTCCCAGGCTTCATCATATTCCTTTTCCGTACAGGAATAGAACTGTACATACCACCCGGCATCTCGCAACTTGTTCACAGCGTTCCAGTCGAAGTTACCCCATATCTGCATCTGTGCAATATCCTTTTCCAGTTGGGGCAGCTTCTGTTCCAGGTTGAGGATACGCGCCTGCAATTCTTCGTATACGCCGATTACCTCATCGGCTGTCACTCCTGTACGGACAGTATCAGCCACCTCCTTATCAGCCAAGTTATACATGGCGTTCAACGTATTCTTGTACGAAGTACGTTTCTGCATGAAGCGTTGCAGTCTTTCGTCCATTTCACCGCATTGCTTCTCTACAATATGCACCACTCCCAACTGGCGGATCTGTTCAAGAAAATCTTCGTACTCCTTATGATAAATAAGGAACGTGAGCTTCTTCATTTTTGTAATCATGCTTCTGCCTCCTTCCTTTTTTCCTGATGGGATTTCATGATTTTCTGTGAAGACTTGGAAAGATTCTCCTCATCCTCCATAAAGCGTTTAATCTTACGCAAAGCATCTTGATACCCGGGTATTTGCACCTTCTCAAAAAGATTGACCTTCTGGGTCGTCTTCTTGCGAGCATGTTCCAGCAAATTCAGCTTAGCCACCATGAATTCGCGCTCGATGGCCGTATGTGCCAGTTCTTTCAGCAAGTGCAGCCCGTCCGCATACCATTTGGGGGCATTGAACATGCAGTAAGGACGTATGTCGAAATCGACATTCTCGAGTAAAGGCACCCGCACTCCGGCAATCTTCTTCACACCCAAATGGACGTCGCTGACTTTAATCAGCGAGGCGTCAAATTCATTCCAAAGGGCAAACATGGCTTCGTAAGCTTGAATTTCCTTTTCCAACCTCTCCTCCAGAGCAGCAGTTTCTACCTTGCATCGCTTCACTTCCATGCGGAGGGCACTTTCCTTGTTCTTAATGATAGGCAAAGTGCGCACCCGTACTTTCAGCTGCTTCTCCAACTGTTGCAGGGAGGTTTTGTTATATTGAAACTTAATAGCCACTTTTTTCTATGATTATTAGTGATTAATTATTCTCTTTTGGCCAAAATTCATCCACCAGTTCTTTCTTGATGTTCACTTCTTCGGGACGGAAATATTTACCGAAAAGTCCCCACGCCACATCAAGCATCTCTGTTGTGTCAAGGTTGACATCAATGGCCAGCAACTGGTTGGAGTAGTCTTTGGCAAAAGCCAGCGTACGTTCGTCATAGTTGGTCAAGTCGAAACCGTTCTCCAACTTGGTCTTCGCATTAGCGGCATCGGCATACAAACGTACTGCCGCATTCATCACCTGAGGATGGTCCTTACGAGTTTTCTTGCCCGTAACCAACTGTTTCAAACGGGACAACGAGCGGAACGGGTCTACAATAACCTTTCCGATGTCACTATCGCGACGCAGGAACAACTGACCTTCCGTAATATAACCGGTATTATCAGGTACGGCATGTGTAATATCACCTCCCGACAGGGTGGTCACCGCAATGATAGTAATTGAACCACCGCTGGGGAACTGCACCGCCTTTTCATAAATCTTGGCCAAGTCTGAATAAAGCGAACCCGGCATGGAGTCTTTCGACGGAATCTGGTCCATACGGTTAGACACGATGGCCAATGCGTCAGCATAAGAAGTCATATCGGTCAGCAAAACCAATACCTTTTCATTATGTTTTACCGCAAAGTACTCTGCTGCCGTCAGTGCCATATCAGGAATCAACAGACGCTCAACCGGCGGATTCTCAGTGGTATTCATAAAGCTCACGATGCGGTCGAGAGCACCGGCATTGGAGAACACGTTCTTAAAATAAAGGTAGTCATCGTTCGTCATACCCATACCGCCCAAGATAATCTTGTCCGTCTCTGCACGCAAAGCCACATTGGCCATTACCTGGTTAAAAGGCTGGTCAGGGTCAGCAAAGAACGGGATTTTCTGTCCGGACACCAACGTATTGTTCAAGTCAATACCTGCAATACCGGTAGCAATCAGTTCCGAAGGCTGCTTGCGTCGCACGGGATTTACCGAAGGACCACCAATCTCCACTTCCTCACCTTCAATCTCCGGACCGCCATCAATAGGGTCACCGAAGGCATTGAAGAAACGGCCGGCCAACTGTTCGCTCACCTTAATGGTAGGAGCCTTACCCAAAAACACGACTTCCGCATTGGTAGGAATACCTTCTGTACCCTCAAAAACCTGCAAAGTTACATCGCCACCGGCAATCTTAACTACCTGAGCCAGTTTACCGTTCACCGTTGCCAACTCGTCATACCCCACACCCGTAGCCTTTAAGGAACAGGTGGCCTTGGTAATCTGAGTAATTTTAGTATATATCTTTTGAAATGCTTTTGTTGCCATTTTCTTACTCTTATTTACAATTATGCCTTTCGCTCTTCAATCAAATCGTGCAATTGTTTGCGGAAACCGTCGTATGCCTCAGACTTGAATTCTGAATAATTCATCTGCTTACAGATATTAATCATCTTTTTGAAATAATCCATCACTTCATTGAAGTTGTCGAACTCAAACTCTGTATGGCAGATGTCAATTACCATATTCAGGATTTCTTCCTGACGTTCCATCGGAGTCACCGCATCAATCTCGTCGAAAGCATCTTGCTGCAAGATGACAAAATCAATCAGTTCTGATTTCCAGAAGATAACATGATAGTCAACAGGAACACCGTCATCACCCAAGATATTGATTTGCTCGGCAATCTCCTTACCACGCTGCAAACGGGTCTTGATTTCATTCACCTTCCCTATCCACTCACCGTTAATACGTTTAGAGATATAAGCCTCAAACTCAGGATATTCAATGTATTTGGAATAAGAATCAATCGGATTGACGGCAGGATAACGCTTCTTGTCCGCACGGTCTTGTTCAAGAGCATAGAAACAGCGGGCAACCTTCTTGGTATTTTCCGTCACAGGTTCCTTCAAGTTACCACCCGCAGGCGACACTGTACCGATAAACGTAATGGACCCCGTCTCGCCGTTGTTTAAGACCACATAACCGGCACGGCCATAGAAATTGGAAATGATGGAAGACAAATCCATAGGGAAAGCATCAGGACCCGGAAGTTCCTCCATACGGTTAGACATCTCACGCAAAGCCTGCGCCCAACGGGAAGTGGAGTCGGCCATCAGCAACACTTTCAGTCCCATGCTGCGGTAATACTCGGCAATGGTCATTGCAGTATAAACGGAAGCCTCACGGGCTGCCACCGGCATGTTTGAAGTATTAGCAATAATAATAGTACGCTCCATCAGTTTGCGACCAGTATGAGGGTCAACCAGTTCAGGGAATTCCGTGAAGATTTCCACTACCTCGTTGGCACGTTCGCCACAAGCGGCAATAATAACGATGTCTGCTTCAGCCTGTTTGGAGATGGCATGCTGAAGCACGGTCTTACCCGTACCAAACGGGCCAGGAATAAAGCCCGTACCGCCTTCTACAATCGGATTCACAGTATCAATCACACGGACACCCGTCTCCAGCAACTTGAAAGGCCGCGGCTTTTCCTTATAGTGCGTCATCGCACGCTTCACAGGCCATTTCTGTATCATATTTACAGGAACGTCGTTTCCTTCCTCATCCGTCAGAACAGCTATCGTATCTTCAATGCAATAATCACCCTCAGCGACTATCGACTTCACCGTACATACTCCTTTCTGATTGAAAGGCACCATGATTTTCAAAGGCTGGAAGTTTTCATCCACCTGACCCAACCAGGCAGCAGCCTCTACCTTATCGCCCTTTTTTACTAAAGGAACAAAATGCCATTTTCTCTCTTTATCCAAAGGATAAGTATACTGACCACGTTTTAAGAAAACGCCTTCCATCTTATCAAGGTCGTTTTGCAGACCATCGTAATTCTTTGAAAGCATTCCCGGACCCAAAGTCACTTCGAGCATGTGTCCGGTAAACTCAGCTTCGGCACCTACCTTCAGTCCACGTGTACTCTCAAACACTTGCACATACACATGGGTACCTACCACCTTAATCACCTCCGCCATCAGCCTGTCACCGCCCGTTGAGATATAACAAATCTCACTCTGAGCTACAGGACCATCAACGACGAGTGTCACCATATTGGCTATTACGCCACTAACAGTTCCTTTTGTTGCCATATAATTATTTTGATTTTATTTATCTGAATTCTGCAGGTATCTGCACTTCGTCTTTAAGGTTGGCAATGATTTTGCGGAACATCTGATTGCCCTTCTCCTTATCTAGCGAAATCCAACGTTCAATCATTTCCAACTGCAAGAGAAAAACAAATAGACGCTCAACGGTAAAATAATTGAAGAAAGTGGCTTCTTCCATCCAGTTCCAGCGCAATTGGTCTATTTTCTTCTCACGTTCAAGCAACTCTTCCGTTTCACTTATCTTGACCAACTGATCCAAACAATCCACATCACTGCCCAAGCCGAAATCACGTGCATTAGAAGTACGCAAAGAATCACAAATTTCCGAATCACCGACTATCAGTGAAGCTACGTCCCACTTGTATTTGCGAGCAGTCAAAGCCACCAACACATTATTAATGACTTGATTGAAAGCAAACCACGAAGAGACAAACTGATTCCGACACTTCACGGCATAAGCATAATAGAGAGCTGTCAGACGATTCTCCAACTGTACCTCCTCCTCTCCTGAAGATGCAAAATAATCGGTAATAAAAGTTGAAAGATAGGACGGGAAAAGGCGTTCAGATACTTCATTGCCTTCCTTGAGCGACGAAATGTAATCAAGCAGTTCTTCCACCGAATAAACTCCGCATTGGACAATGACCGCATCTCTGTCCTTCAACAACTTCAAGACATTGGCATTGTCAAACTTCAGATAAAACAAATCCAATAATTTTCTATCCTCAACAGATAAAAAAGGATAGAATTCAGTCTTAAAGTCAGCCACTGTATAACTCAGCTTGCCATCCTCTAAACTCAACTCAGGCAAACCGGCTACCAGATAATAATATTTACTCATACCTAAAAGAATTTAGAAGAGCATTTCCACCAGCTGCGGACGCAGGAATTCCTTGAAATAATTCACGAACTCCTCTTCTCCAAAATCCATCTTATAAGAGCCATTGGCAGGAGATATGGTAAACAAAGTTTTAATACCATTCACTTGTTCAATCTTGACCCCCTTATCCAGAAGATTTTTCGCCTTAGACATAAAATACTTCTTCAAATCTGCCGCATCAGCTGTAGAGATAACAATTGGCTCATCCACACTCCATTTGGTAGCCAGCGCCACAATAAAAGCATTTAAAAAGTCCTTATTGGTTGCAAATGCCTTTACGTCGGCAGTCACAATCTTGTCAGTTACCAAAGTAGCGATTTCAGACTTCAACGCATTCACAGCCTGGCCGGCAAATAGTTTCAGTTCAGATTGAGTATTCTCTGCCATTTCATCAGCAGACTTACGGGCAGCAGCCAAAATAGATTCAGCTTCCTTACGGGCGTCGTCTACTATTTTTTTGGCATCGTCCTGAGCCTTAACGATAAGTTTCTGTGCTTCTTCATTGCCTTTCTCTACCCCTTCGCGGTAGAGCTTATCGGTCAACTCTTGAATTTTGTTTTCCATATTACAAGGATATATTATAATTATAATTATTTACAAATGCAACAATAGATTTCTATCTTTGTCAGATGCACGCCAAAAATACGAAAATCCTTGCGATAATAAATGAAAAGTAGAAAAGAAAAAATTGCTTTTTACTAAAAAGATTCGTTTCTGACTATTATTCATCCCAAAACGCTGGATTATTACCAAATAAGAATTACAAACCTAATAAATTTCACCATATCTGATGATATTGCCCTCACGCACACGAGCCTAATTCTTCCAGCCAGCGAGAAGGAAGACAGACAGAAGTTCAGATTTAAGGTCTATACAGAAAGGCAGTCGGGACATAAACAAAAAGGCGACCGAGGCATACACAAAAAGAAGCCCCGCCGACCTCCCTTTCAGGAAGCGGCGGGGCTCTCGAAGACGGCGACGACC